>NZ_JBEZCX010000006.1:0-345599 GCF_040647835.1 Micromonospora sp. NPDC049240 | reverse complement strand
GAGTCTGGATTTTGTGGGTCGGGCTGATGACCAGGTGAAGGTGCGTGGTTATCGGATCGAGTTGGGTGAGATCACGGTGGTGTTGTCGGGTTGTGTCGGTGTGCGGGACGCGGTGGTGTTGCTGCGTGGTGGTGGGGTGGAGGCTCGGCTGGTGGCCTATGTGGTGCCGGTGGCGGGTGCGCGGTTGGATGTGGCGTCGTTGCGGCGGGCGTTGGCGGTGTCGTTGCCGGAGTACATGGTGCCGGCGGCGTTCGTGGTGTTGGATCGGTTGCCGTTGACGGCGAACGGGAAGCTCGACAAGCGGGCGTTGCCGGAGCCGGATGGTCGGGCGTTCGGTCAGGTCGGCTATGTGGCGCCGGAGAACGTGGTGCAGGAGCGGCTGTGCGTGGTGTGGGCCGATGTGCTCGGTGTGGACCGGGTCGGCATCCGGGACAGCTTCTTCGAACTCGGCGGCGACTCCATCCGCGCCGTGGCCGTCGCCGGCCGCCTCCGCGAGGACGGCCTCGCCGTCACCGCCCGGGACGTGCTCTCCGGCCGCACGGTGACCGCCCTCGCCGAGCGGCTGACCGCGGGCGGCCACGCCACCGAGTCCGGCGTCGAGCCGTTCGCGCTGATCGGTGACGAGGACCGGACCAGGCTTCCGGCGGATGCGGCCGACGCCTACCCGCTGTCGCAGAACCAGCTCGGCATGCTGGTGGAGATGACGGCGTCGGCCGGGCCGCTCAACTACCATCGGGTCGCCACCGCGCGCATCCCGGCGACGGAACCGTTCTCGGCCGACGCGCTTCAGCGCACCGTGGACGAACTGGTCGCCCGGCACGACGTGCTGCGCACCTCGGTCGACCTGACCGGTTACACGGTTCCGCTACAGGTGGTGCACGCCGCCGCGGCGCTGCCGGTGCGGGTTGCCGACCTGCGTGGCGAATCGGCGGACGGATGCGAGCGGGCCCTGCGTGACGCGCTCGACGAGGAGAGCCGCACACCGTTGCCGCACGAGTGCGCACCCCTGCTGCGGATCCGGGTGCACCTGCTGCCCGGCGGCGAATGGACGCTCTTCATCACCCAGTCCCATCTGATCGTGGACGGTTGGACGTTCAGCCGGCTCCGTGCCGACCTGCTCGACACGTACCGGGCGATCCGCGCCGGGCAGGAGCCGCCGGAGCGGCCACGGCCGGCGGTGCGCTTCGCCGACACCATCGCCGCCGAGGTACGCGCGCTGGCCTCGCCGGAGGACCGCGAGTACTGGCGTCACCTGGTCACCGGGCGTGGGCCACTGGTGTTGCCGGCCGGGCTGGGCGGCAGCGGAGCCGGCTCCCACCGGTTCGACCTCGAGTTCGGCGACCTCGCCGGCCCGCTGCGGGAACTCGCCTCCCGGGCCGGCGCGCCGATCAAGAGCGTGCTGCTGGCGGCGCACCTCGCCGTACTGCGGCAGCTCAGCCCCGAGCGCCGGTTCCACACCGGCCTGGTGGTGCACTGCCGCCCGGAGGCCGCGGGCGCCGAGCTGGTGTACGGCTCGCACCTCAACACGGTGCCGTTCCCGGTCGACCCGGCCGCCGCCGACTGGGCGGACGAGGTGCGCCGCACCTTCGACCGCGAGCTGGAGATGTGGCCGCACCGGAACTTCCCGATGCCGGCGATGCAGGTGGAACTCACCGACGGCGGGCGGCTGCTGCACACCTTCTTCAGCTACGAGGAGTTCGACACCCCCGCGGGCCGGCGCCCACCGACCACGGACGGCGGCGGCTTCAGCCGGAACGAGTTCCCGTACGCCGTCACCGCGAGCGACGAGCGCCTGGTCCTCCAGGCCGACGACGCGGTGCTCGACCGCGAGCACGGCGAGCGGGTGATCGCGATGTACCGGGCGGTGCTCGAGGCGATGGCCGCCGGCACCCGCGCCGACCGCGTGCACCTGCCCGTGGGCGAACGGGACTGGCTGCTCGCCCAGGGCACCGCGCCGGCCGGCCCCGCCGGGACCACCGCGCTCCACCAGATCGAGGAGCACGCGGCCCGGACGCCGCACGCCCTGGCCGTCGTCACCGACGACGGGCGCCTCAGCTTCGCCGAGCTGGACGCCCGCGCCGACCGGATCGGGCAGTACCTGCGCAGCCGTGGCGTCACGGCGGAGTCGCGCGTGGCGGTGCTGCTGCGCCGCGGCCCCGACCTGGTCGCCACCATGCTCGGCGTGTGGAAGGCCGGCGGCGCGTACGTGCCGCTCGACCCGGCGAACCCGCCGCAGCGGCTGCGGGACCTGCTGCGTACCGCCGACCCCGAGGTGATCGTCTCGGAGGCGGCGCTCGCGGGGATCATCGCGGCGGACCCGGATCTCGCCAGCCGCGGCGTCCTGCTGGACAGCGACGCCGCCGCGTTCGACGGCGCCCCCGCCGGGCGGCCGCCGCGGATGGACGACCCGGATCTGACCGCGTACGTCATCTTCACCTCCGGCTCGACGGGTGTGCCCAAGGGCGTGCAGATCAGCCACGGTGCGCTCGCCAACTACCTGCGCTGGGCCCGGCCGCAGTACCTCGGCGGCGGCCGGCGGGCGGGCAGCGCGCTGTTCTGCTCGATCTCCTTCGACGTGTCGGTGACCTCGCTGTTCATCACGCTCTCCGACGGCCTGCCGGTGCACCTCGCGCCGCAGGACCTCGACCTGGGGCGGCTGGGTGAGTGGCTGCTGCGGCACGGGCCGTTCGACCTCGTCGACCTGACGCCCAGCCTGTTCGACCTGCTGGCCGGTCAGCTGACCGACGAACAGTTCGAGGCGGTCACCGACCGGCTGTCGCTGGGCGGCGAGGCGTTCCGCGGTGCGGCGGCGGCGCGGCTGTACGGCGCGTTCGGCGACGGCCGGGTCATCAACTCGTACGGGCCGACCGAGGCGACCGTGGCGAGCACCGAGCACGTCCTGACCGGCTGGCGGGGCGGCGACACGGTCCCGATCGGCCGGCCGATGCTGGGGACCAGCGCGTACGTGCTCGACGAGCGGCTGGACCCGCTGCCGGTCGGCGTGCCGGGCGAACTGTTCCTGGGCGGCGAGTCGATCGCCCGCGGCTACCTCGACCGTCCCGGACTGACCGCTGACCGCTTCGTCCCCGACCCGTTCGGCGCCCCCGGCACCCGGCTGTACCGCACCGGCGATCTCGCCACGGTGCTGCCGGACGGCACGCTCGAGCACCTCGGCCGCCTCGACGAGCAGGTCAAGGTGCGCGGCAACCGGGTCGAGCCGGGCGAGATCGAGTCGGTGCTCAGCGACCACCCGGAGGTGAGCGAGGCGCGCGTGCTGCTGCGCGGCGACCGGCTGACCGCGTACCTGGTGCCGGCCGGCGAGCCGGTGAGCGGGCTGCACCTGCGGGAGTGGCTGGCTCGGCGGCTGCCGGAGTACATGGTGCCGTCCGCGTACGTCTCGGTTCCCGCCATCCCGCTCACCCACAACGGGAAGCTGGACCGGGCCGCGTTGCCCGACCCGGACGGCGCCGCGCTCGCGCACCGGCCGTACGTGCCACCGCGCTCGGCGGCCGAGCGGCGCATGGCCGAGCTGTGGTCACAGGTCCTCGGCGTCGACCCGATCGGCCGCGACGACCGCTTCTTCGAGCTGGGCGGCAATTCGCTTGTCGTCTTCCGGCTGATCTCGGCGGCGGCTGCCGACGGACTGGCGCTCTCGCTGGTCCAGGTCTACGCCGACGACAGCCTGCGCGCCGTCGCCGCGACCGCGGAGCCGGTCCGGGCGGAGGTCGGGCCCGTGTCCGCCGCCTGGAACGACCCGCTCACCACACCGGAGGTTCCCGGCGTGAGCGTGGCGGTGCTGCGCGACGGCGAGCTGGTCGACCTGCACGCCGAGGGCCTGCTGACGGCCGGACGGCCGGAGCCGGTGACCGCGGACACCCTGTTCCAGGCCGGCTCGTTGAGCAAGCACGTCACCGCGTTCGGGGTGCTGCGCCTGGCCGACCGCGGCGTGCTCGACCTCGACCGGCCGGTGCGCGATTACCTGCGCGGCGACTTCCTGCCGCCGGGCTCCCCGATCACGCTGCGGCACCTGCTCGCGCACCGGTCCGGCATCGCGCCGGCCCCGGCGCCGGGCCACCCGCGGGAGGGCGGGCTGCCCGCCGTGACCGACCTGCTCCGCGGGCCGGACTTCCGAGTCCACGGCTCGCCCGGCGACGCCTTCGAGAAGGCGAACGCGCACTACTGGGTGGTCGAGCAGGTGCTCACCGACGTCACCGGCACGCCGCTCGCCGACCTCATGCGGGAGCTGGTGCTCGACCCGGTGGGGATGGCGGCCAGCGACTTCGGCCAGGAGTTCCCCGAACGGTACGCGGGTTCGGTCGCCACCGGGCACACCGCGGACGGCCGGCCGCTCGACGGCGGCTGGCTGCGCTGGCCGGACATGGCCGCGGGTGGCCTGTGGACCACGGCGGCCGACCTGGCCCGGCTGGCGCTGGAGATACGCCGCGCGCACCTGGGTCGCCCGCAGGCGCTGCTGTCCCGGCCGGCGGCCGGCGAGCTGCTGACCGTTCAGCATCCGGACAGCGCGTACGGGCTGGGCACGGTCGTCGACGAGAGCGCCACCGAATTCGGGTACGGCCACGGTGGCTCGGCCGACGGCTACCACGCGATCTCGCTGTGCCGGCTGAGGCGGGGTTCCGGGGTGGTCGTGCTGACCAACTCCGACGCCGGCGCCGCCGTGGCGAAGCGGCTCGTCGCCGGCGTGGACGGCGGGCAGTCGCGATGACCGCACTGACCGACACGCCCGTCGTGCCGCTGCGCCGCAACCGGGACTTCCTGGCCCTCTGGATCGGCGCCGGGCTGACCAGCCTGGGCGGCACCGTCGCCACCGTCGGCTTCCCGCTGCTGCTGGTGTTCGCGGGCCGTTCGACCGTGTCGGCCGGCTGGACCGGGTTCGCCGGGCTGCTGCCCATGCTGCTGGTGCAGCTGCCGGCCGGGGTCATGGTCGACAGGTGGGACCGCCGCCGCACGATGATCTGGTGCAACGTGGCCGCACTGGCCGCGGTCGGCGCCGTCGGCGTCGCGGTCGCCCTCGGCGCGCTCTGGCTGCCGCTGCTCATGGCGGCCGCCTTCGTCGAGGGCACCGCGGCGATCGTCTACCGGCTCGCCGAGCGGGCCGCGGTCAGCAACGTGGTGCCCGCGCCGCAGCTCAGCTCCGCGATGTCGCAGAACGAGGCGCGTACCCGCGCCGCCGGGCTGATCGGGCAGCCGCTGAGCTCGTCGCTGTTCGTGCTGCTGCGCGCGGCGCCGTTCCTGTTCGCGGCTCTCAGCCACCTGCTCGCGCTGGGCAGTCTGCTGTTCGTCCGGGGCAGCTTCCAGCAGGAGCGCGCGAGCACCGCACGCAACCTGCGCCGGGACCTGACCGAGGGCATCTCCTGGGTGCTGCGCCAGAGGTTTCTGCGCAGCGCGCTGGGCTTGGTGGCGGTGACGAACATCCTGTTCCAGATACTGTCGCTGGCGCTGCTCGTGATGGTGCGCGACGCCGGCAGCTCGCCTGCCGTGATCGGCGTGATCGGTGCCGTCTCCGGGATCTGTGGCGTGTTCGGCGCGTTGGCCGGGTCCGCCGTCAACCGCCGGCTGGACCTGGTCACCGTGCTGGTCTCGGTGCTGGTCGCGTGGGCCGTGTTGATGTTCCTGATCTCGCTCGGCCCGCCGATCCCGCTGCTGGCGCTGCTCTTCGCGTCGACCACCATGCTGGGTGCGCTGCTCAACGTCGTGGCCGGCACCTACCAGCTGAGCATCACGCCGGATGCCCTGCAGGGCCGGGTCGGCAGCGTGGCCGGGCTGCTCGGCTCCGGCGCCAACTCGCTCGGCGCGCTCGGGGCCGGCTTCCTGCTGGCCGCCGTGCCGACCGCGGCCGCGGTGGCGGGGATCAGCGGGGTGATGCTCGCCCTCGCGGTGGCCGCCGTACTCAGCCCCGCCGTGCGCAGCGCGCGCACATCTCGAGGAGGCCTGGATGACGACCGTGGATGACCGCACGTCCGCGACGCGCGAATGGCTGCGGATATTCGACCCGCGGCCGGCCGCGACGCGACGGCTGATCTGCTTCCCGCACGCGGGCGGCACGGCCGCCGCGTTCCGGCCGCTGGCCCTGGCCGCCCCGCCGGACGTCGAGGTGGCGGCCGTGCAGTACCCCGGGCGACAGGACCGGTTGGGTGCCGAGATGCCCGTCGGGATCGCCGCGCTCGCCGACCAGATCGTCGAGGCGATCGGGCCGGGCATCCGCCGCGACACCGCCCTGTTCGGTCACAGCATGGGCGCCATGGTCGCCTTCGAGGTGGCCCGCCGGCTACGCCCGCGGTTTCCGGCGCCGCTGGCGCGGCTCATCGTGTCGGCCTGCAAGGCACCCTCCGACGTGGTGGCCCGCAAGCCGCTGCTGGACGACGAGGGCATCCGCGAGTTCGTCCGCGACCTGGGCGGCACCGGCACGGTGGTGCTGGAGAACGAGGACGTCTGGCACCTGTTGCTGCCGACCCTGCGGGCCGACCTGCGGTCCATCCGCAGCTACGAGTACCGGCAGGGTCCGCCGCTCGGCTGCCCGATCGTCGCCGTCGCCGGTTCGCTTGACGAGTCCGCCACGGTCGAGGACATGCGGCGCTGGCGCGCGCACACGGTTTCCGGCTTCGTGGCGCGCAGCATGCCGGGTGGGCACTTCTACCTCAACGACCTACCGCAGGAGCTGGTGGAGCTGCTCACCCAGGCATGATCCCGGGGTGCACGCGCGAATGGCGGTGTGCCCGTGGGGCACACCGCCATCCGGCGGCGCCGCTCAGCTCGCCGTCTCCGCCATCCGGCGGCGCAGGCTCAGCGGGCGCATGTCGGTCCACACCTCGCCGATGTGCTTCAGGCACTCGTCACGGGTGCCCTCGACGCCGTCGCCGCGCCAGCCGGCGGGGACGTCCCGGTCGGCCGGCCAGATCGAGTACTGCTCCTCATCGTTGAGCACGACCTTGTACCGCTGGTTGTCTTCGCGTTCGTCGGCCACGACGGCCTCCTTCACCGGACGGGTGTCATTGCTAGCGATCCTGCGGGCCCGCCGATATTCCGCCTATACGCCAGCTACGGACGGCCGGGCGGCGGCGCGGCGGCCACGGATGGTGGCTGCCGTGATAGGCGGCATATAGGCGCAATATCGGAGATCGACCGACGGTGGCGTGCACATGGCGACTGACGACTGTCGAGGGACGAATCATGTTTACGACGCTGCTGAAGTCGAAGATCCACCGCGCTACGGTGACCCAGGCCGACCTGCACTACGTCGGGTCACTGACCGTCGATCGCGACCTCATGGACGCGGCCGGCCTGGCCGTCGACGAGAAGGTGGACATCGTCGACGTCGACAACGGGAACCGGCTCTCGACGTACGTCATCGAGGGCGCGCGCGGGACCGGAATGATCGGTATCAACGGCGCCGCGGCACGGCTGATCAGCCCCGGCGACCTGGTGATCATCATCGCGTACGGGATGTACACCGAGGCCGAGGTGCGCACGGCACGGCCGCGCGTGGTCTTCGTCGACGAGCGCAACCGGATCCGCCTCCTCGGTGACGACCCGGCCGAGGTTCCCGAAGATTCCGGGCTGTTCCGCGGCGACGTGGTCGACCCTGTCCACCAGCCGAGCTGAGGAGACCACCGTGCCGTCGGTCACGCTGATCTGCCTGCCCTTCGCCGGGTCGGGCGCGTCATTCTTCAAGAAGTGGCAGTCCGCCGCGCCCGCCGACTGGCGGGTGCTGGCGGTCCAGTTGCCCGGCCGCGAGGAGCGGCTGGACGACGAGCCGCACACGACCGTCGCCGCCGCGGTCGACGAGGCGCACGCCTGGCTGCGTCCGCGGCTGGACGACGCCGGGCGAATCGTGATCTTCGGGCACAGCCTCGGCGCCGTCCTCGGGTACGAGCTGGCGCGGCGGATGTCCGCCGGTGGCCCGATCGCCGGGCTGGTCGTCAGTGGATCGCCCGGCCCGGGGACCGTACGCGAGAATCCGGCCGCCGGGCTGGACGACGACGCGTTCCTGGCCGCCGTCCGCCGCCTGGCCGGCTACCGCCATCCGGCGATGGACGACCCGGAGATGCGCGAGATGATCCTGCCGATGCTGCGCGCGGACGTCGCGATGCACGAGGGCTACCGCCCGCCGCCGGGACCGCCGCTGCGGACGCCCGTGACGGCCGTGCGCGGCGACGGCGACGACCTGGTCACGCCGGCCGAGTGCGGCCAGTGGGCGGACACCACGACCGCCGCCTTCACCAGCGCCGAGCTGCCCGGCGGTCACATGTACCTGACCGAGCCCGGCGGCGAGCGCGCGCTGTTGCGGCTGATCGACGGCAGCCTGTTCGCCCGGCCGGGGATGTCATGACCGCCGCGCCGACGATCGCCAACGACCTGACCGGCCGAACCGCGATGGTGACCGGGGCCGGGCGTGGCCTGGGCCGGGCCATCGCGGTGGCGCTGGCTGGTGCCGGCGCCGACCTGGTCCTGCTCGACGTCGCGCGGGACCTGCCCGGGGTGCCGTACCCGATGGCCTCGCCCAGCCAGCTGGAGCACACCGCCGCGCTCTGCCGCGACGCCGGCGCCGCGGTGCTGGCGCGGCAGGCCGACGTGCGGGACCTGCGCGCGATCGAGGAGTCCGTCGACGCCGCCACGCAGCGGTTCGGCACGATCGACGTCCTGGTCAACAACGCGGGCATCGCCGCGCCGTCCGGCCGGGCGGTCCACGACATCGACGAGGAGCAGTGGGAGCTGATGCTCGACGTCGACCTCAGCGGCGCCTGGCGCACGATCCACGCCGTCGGTGGCCTGATGATGCGCAGGCGCTCCGGCAGCATCGTGAACGTCTCCTCCACCGCCGGCCTGGTCGGCTATCGCCACTTCGCCGGGTACGTCGCGGCCAAGCACGGCCTGATCGGACTGACTCGGGCCGCCGCGCTCGACTACGCGCCGTACCGGATGCGGGTGAACGCGGTGTGCCCCGGCTCGGTCCGCGACGACCCGCGGGTCGAGGGCCGGATGCTTGCCGAGATCGCGCGGTCGCTGGAGGTGCCGGTCGCCGAGCACGAGGAGACGTTCGTCCGCGACCAGCCGATGAACACCCTGATCGAGCCGGACGACGTGGCCGGTGCGGTGCTCTGGCTCGCCGGTGACGGCGCCCGCCAGGTCACCGGAAGCGTGCTGACCGTCGACGGCGGTTTCACTGCCCGCTGAGTGCGAGGGAGATTGACCGTGTTGTCCGGAAACCACGGCTGGTGCGTCGCCGCCCCAGGCGACCCGGCCGATCTCGAACGGCGTTTTCAGGAGGCGGCCGCGGTCTGGTGGCCGGGCCCGCGAAGCCCGCGCCTGTGGGTCGACCGCGTGCCCGCGCCCGTGGGATCGGATCTCGCCGACCGGCGGCGGCGGGCCGAGCTGGCGCACCCGGCCGATCCGCTGCGGGCCGTGGTGCTGACCTACCCAGGCGGTGCGGCCGAGCTGATCCTCGTGGCCGACCGTTCCGCGGTGGACGCGGCCTCGCTCGCGTTCGTCGCCGACGTCGTGCTCGGCCACCGCAGCGGGCCCGAGTCGCGCTCTGCCGCGCCCGTGCCGCTGCCCGCGCCCGGGGCGTCCCCGTTCGACTGGGCGGTGCCCGACCCCGCGGCGCACGGGCGTACGGGGGTGGTCCGCGTGCCGCTCGGCCCCGGACCGACCGATGGCCTGCTCGCCGACGCGGTCGCCGCCGTCCTCGCCCGCTACGACGACGAGCGCTGTCCCGCCGTCGTGACGCTGGGCCGGGCACCGCAGGCCCCCGGACCGTTCGTCACGGGCGGCGACAAGGACCCGTACGCCGCAGTCCTGCTCGGCGAGTTCGACGCCCGTTACCGTCCCGGCCCGGCGGCGCCGTTCCCACTCACCTTCCTCGTCCGGCGCGGCGCCGACGAGCGCTTCCTGGAGCTGCATCATCAGGAGCACGCGGTGGACGGCGCGTCGGCCCGCCGGTTCGCCACCCACGTCGCCCACGTGCACGCCCAACTGGGCGGCCCGGCCGCGGAGCCCGGCGACGTCGAGTTGCTCGACGAGCACGAGTGCGCGCGGGTGGCCGCCCTCGGTGAGACGCCCGAGCCGCCCGGATCGCGCGCCCATCTCGACGAGCTCTTCACGGCCCGGGTCGCGCTGCACCCGGAGGCGCCCGCGCTGACCTGTGACGGGCACACGCTGACGTACCGCGAGGTGGACCAGCGGGCCGGCCGGTTCGCCGCGGAGCTGCGGTCGGCAGGCGTACGGCCCGGCGACCGGGTGGGCATCTGCCTCGAGCGTTCGTCGCACCTGGTCGTCACCATGCTCGCCGCGGTCCGCGCGGGCGCCGTCTACGTCCCGATGGACCCCGCCTACCCACGGGCCCGGCTGGAGTACACCGTGCGGGACGCGGGCCTGGTCCTGATCGTCGCGGACGGGGGCGTGCTCGACGGACCCGGCCTCCCGCCGGTCCTGACCACCGCCGACCTGGCGGCGGGGGAGGCGGACGGGCTCGTCCCGCACCGGGACCACGGCGCACCCGCGTACGTCATCTACACCTCGGGTTCCACCGGGCGCCCGAAGGGCGTGGTGGTCCCGCACGAGAACGTCACGGCGCTGGTCGCCGCCACCCGCGGGAACTTCGGGCTGGGGACGGCCGACGTGTGGACGTTCTTCCACTCCGGCGCGTTCGACTTCTCCGTCTGGGAGATCTGGGCCGCCCTGCTGACCGGCGGCCGGCTGGTCGTCGTGCCGTACTGGACGTCGCGATCGGTGGAGGACTTCCACGCTCTGCTCGCCCAGGAACGGGTGACCGTCCTGAACCAGACGCCGTCGGCCTTCGCGCAGCTGGTCGCGGAGGACGCGCGGGCCGACCGGCGGCTCGCGGTTCGCCTGGTGATCTTCGGCGGTGAGCCGCTGGACGCGCGGCTGCTGCTGCGGTGGCACGACCGCTACCCCGAGCCGGCGTGCCGTGCGGTGAACATGTTCGGCATTACCGAGACGACGGTGCACGTCACCGAGCACACGGTGACCCGCGGCGACGCGCTGGCCGGGTCGCGCTCGGTGGGGCGCGCACTGCCCGGCTGGTCATTGCGGGTCATCGACGAGCGGGGCCGCCTGCAGCCGATCGGGGCGCCGGGCGAGATCTGCGTCGGCGGCCGGGGAGTGGCGGCCGGCTATCTGGGCAAGCCCGCCCTGACGGCGCAGCGCTTCGTTCCCGATCCGTGGTCCGGCGGCCGGATGTACCGCAGCGGCGACCGTGGTCGGCTGCGCGCCGACGGCAGCCTGGAGCATCTCGGGCGGATCGACAGCCAGGTCAAGATCCGGGGTTTCCGGATCGAGCTGGACGAGATCCGTACGGTGCTGCTCGCCGACCCGGCCGTCACCGCAGCCGCCGTCGTGGTCGGTGGCGGCCGTAACGGCGACGCCGCCGAGCAGCGCCTGGACGCCTACGTCGTGCCGCGCGGGGAAGGCGTGGCGGGAGTCCGGGAGCGGGCGGCCCGGATGCTTCCGGAGTACATGGTGCCCGCGACGGTGACGGCGGTGGAGTCCTTGCCGCTGACCGTCAACGGCAAGCTGGACCGCAACCGGCTGCCGGCGCCCGCCGTCGGCCGACCGCCTGCACCCGCGTCCGCGCCGGCGGTCGCTGCCGACGGGGGTCTGGCGGGGGCGATGGCCGCCGTCTGGCAGGACGTGCTCGGCGTGCCGGTGGACGGCTCGGACAACTTCTTCGAGCTGGGCGGCAACTCGCTGTACGCGGTCCGCATCGCGTCCCTCATGCGCGAGCGAGGGCTGCCACGCCTCCCACTGAGGGAGCTGTACCGCCATCCGCGGCTCGATGAGCTGGCGGATCACCTGGTGACCGCCGAATCCCCCTGACCGTCGGCAGATCGACGCCGAGAAACGTCAGGGTCAATCTCCGGGGCGTCGCTCTTGTTAACTCCGATCGGCATGTGCAAGTCTGGTTTTGCACATCACCAAGGCGGCGCCTGCCGTGATCGGACAGGAGGTGGAACGATGCTTGCGCACCTGATGCACCTGGCCGGATCGCCGTGGATCTACGTTCTCACCGCACTCGTGGTCACGGTCGACGGTGTCTTCCCCGCCCTGCCGTCCGACTCGCTGACGATCTGCCTGAGCGCGCTCGCCGTCGCGGGCCAGCCGCACCCGGTCGGCCTGCTGGTGGCAGCCGCCGCAGGCTCGGTGGCGGCCGACTACCTGGCCTACCTGCTGGGCCGTAGCACGCTCGGGCGGCTCCGCCGGAGTCGCACCGGCGCCCTCGGTGCGGCGCTCGCCCGCGCGGAACGCGCGGTGGAGCGGCGTGGCGGCGTGGCGCTGCTGGTCGGCCACTTCCTGCCCGGCGGGCGCACGGCCGCCACGCTGGCGGCCGGCTCGATGGGGTTCCCGCTGCGCCGGTTCCTGCCGGTGAGCGTGCTCGCCGGCGTGCTGTGGTCGCTCTACATGAACGGCCTCGGACGGCTCGGCGGCATGGCCTTCGCCGATCGTCCCCTCATCGGTGCGATTCCGGGCATCGTCCTGGGTGCGGCGATCGCCGTCGTCCTCCAGGTCCGGGCCCGTCGTGCCGCCCGACGCGCCGCCGCCGCAGCCGACCCCCCGCGGCTCGGTGTCGGCGCCCGGCGGAAGGTCGAGCGCCGGGAGCCGGTTGCCGTCTGACCTTCCGCACGACGGCCCGGTGCGCTTCGGCGTGCCGGGCCGTCATCCTGTCCGGGATTCGCCCGGATAGCTGGAATATAGGCCGCCTATCAAGGCCCTTCGCGACAGTGGCGTCGGCGCGGATTCGCCGCGCGGCAGGCCACGATCCGTCCCCACCCGGGACACGGATCCGATCCGAAGGGTGCCATGCGAATGGAAGACAACAGGCTCAGAAGTGTCGTCGTCCTCGGCGGCGGGACGGCCGGCTGGATGTCGGCCTCCTACCTCGGCCGGGCGCTCGGGCCGCACGTCCGGATCACGGTCGTCGAGGCGCCGTCCATCCCGAGTATCGGCGTGGGCGAGGCGACCGTGCCGAACCTGCACAAGACCTTCTTCGACTTCCTCGGTCTGGCCGAGGAGGACTGGATGCGTGAGTGCAACGCCAGCTTCAAGATGGGGATCAAATTCGTCAACTGGCGTACGCCCGGCGCCGGTTCCCCGAAGCCGCGGCAGCTCAACGGCTACAGCGACCACTTCTACCACCTGTTCGGGATCCTGCCGAACTCGGAGAACCTGCCGCTGTCGCACTACTGGGCGGCGAAGCGTGTCGCTGGTGAGACGGATGAGCCGTTCGACTACGCCTGCTACCGCGAGTCGCCGGTGTTGGACGCCAACCTGGCTCCGCGGTTCGCCGACGGGACCAAGTGGACGAACTACGCCTGGCACTTCGACGCCAGCCTCGTCGCGGCGTTCCTACGACGGTTCGCCACCGAGAAGCAGGGTGCGATCCACATCGAGGACGAGATGGTCGACGCGGAGGTCGACCAGCGCGGCCACATCACCTCGCTGCGGCTGAAGTCGGGCCGGACCGTCGACGGCGACCTGTTCGTCGACTGCACCGGCTTCCGCAGCCTGCTGATCAACAAGGTGATGCGCGAGCCGTTCCTGGACATGAGCGACAACCTGCTGAACGACCGGGCGGTCGCCACGGCGGTGCCGCACGACGACGAGGCCGACGGCGTCGAGCCGTTCACCTCCTCGATCGCCATGCCGTCGGGCTGGACGTGGAAGATTCCGATGCTGGGCCGCTTCGGCACCGGGTACGTCTACTCCAGCCGGTTCGCCGATCAGGACACCGCCACCCGGCAGTTCTGCGAGTTGTGGGGGCTGGACCCGGAGACGCAGCCGCTGAACCACATCACGTTCCGGGTGGGCCGCAACCGCCGGGCCTGGGTGCGCAACGTGGTCAGCATCGGGCTCTCCTCGTGCTTTCTCGAGCCGCTGGAGTCGACGGGCATCTACTTCATCACCGCCGCGCTCTACCAGTTGGGCAAGTTCTTCCCCGACCGCAATTTCGACCCGGCGCTGCGGGATTCGTTCAACGACGAGATCGAGCACATGTTCGACGACTCGCGCGACTTCCTGCAGGCCCACTTCAGCCTCTCCCCGCGCCGGGACACCCCTTTCTGGCGGGCCTGCAAGGAACTGGTCCTGGCCGACGACATCAAGCGGAAGATCGCTCAGTACCGTGCCGGGCTGGCGATCAACATGCCGATCACCGACGAGTCGACCTACTACGCCAACTTCGAGGCGGAGTTCCGCAACTACTGGACCAACAGCAGCTACTACTGCGTCTTCGCGGGTCTCGACGTGCTTCCGGAGCACCCGCTGCCGGCGCTCACCTACCGCGACGGCGCGATGCAGCGGGCCGAACCCATCTTCGCCGAGATCAAGCGGAAGCAGCGGGAGCTGCTGGACACGCTGCCGAGCACGTACGAGTACCTGCGCCAGTTGCACGGCTGAGCCGCGGTGAGCGGTCCGCGCCGGGTCCGGTTGTTGCCTGGTTAGGCATGTGCTAAGTTTTTTATGCACATGCAGGAGGTCACGTGGAGCCCGCTACGGTGAACGGTGACGAACTCGTCGAAACGCTGGCGACGCTGGCAAACCCGCATCGCATGCGGGTCATAGGGGTGCTCGCGAAGCGGCGCAACTATGTCAGTCAGCTGGCCCGCGAGTTGGGCATCAGCCGGGCGTTGCTGCAGGTCCACCTGCGCAAGCTGGAGGCGGCGGGCCTTGTGGACTCGCAGCTCGAGTTCTCCGAGGACGGCAAGGCGATGAAGTTCTACGAGGTCCGTGACTTCGCGCTGACCCTGACGCCGGAATCCATCGCGGACGCGGTGCGGACACTCACCAAATGACAGTCGCAGCGGTAAAAGGGGAATGCTGGCATGGACGCATTGGCCTGGCAGGAAGTCATCGGAGCCATCGGGCTCTTCGCCCTGGTGATCACCGTTCTTGCCCTGGTGATCCGCGAGGTCGCCAAGACGCTGCGCGCCAAGGCTGCCATTGCTCGCGACAACGACTATCGCGAGTTGGCGAAGCGTTCCACGGCCGCTGAGGAGGCGGTGGAGGGAAAGCTCACCGGGATCGACACCCGAATGGCGGGCCTGGAGGAGCGTCTGGCCGCCATCGAGCGCATCCTCAAGGACGTCGAGTAGCGCTCGTGGTGCACGGGCCCGGCGCTCGGAGGCACGACAGAGAAACGCCGTCTTTTTCAAGAGGGGAATTGTCTCTGTGTCCATCCAAACTGGAGACGTCCGGAAGCCGTTCGCCGAGCGCGTCGCGAGCTGGTCGGTGCGCCATCGATGGCCGGTGCTGGTCGGCTGGCTCGTCCTGGTCGTGGCCACCGTCCTCGGCAGCTCGCTGATCAGCGGCAACGGCGCACCGGCTCATGATCCCGGCGAGTCCGGGGTGGCCCAGCAGGCTCTGCGCGACCAGCCGGAGTACCTGCCCATCCGGGAGAACGTGCTCATTTCTCCGAGCGGGCCGGGTAGCTCAGGGTTCGCGTCGGACCCCGAGGCGCGGGCGGCCGCGGCCGACGTGGTCGACGAGCTGCGTGAGATGCCGTCCGCGGTGTCCGACGTCCGGTCACCGCTGGACCCGGCCGCACCCGGACAGGTGTCCGCGGACGGCCGGTCCGGCCTGGTCACCTTCGTCGTCGCCGGGCCCGACGAGGCGATGCTCGACAACTACCAGAAGGCGACCGACGCGGTCAGCGCCGTCGCGGCCACGCACACCGGCGTGCGCATCGACCAGGCGGGCGACCGGAGTCTCTCCGCCACGGTGGACGACGCCATCAAGAAGGACTTCAAGACCGCCGAGACCACGTCGCTGCCGCTGACGATCCTGATCCTGCTGGTCGTGTTCGGGTCGCTGATCGCCGCCGGCATCCCGCTGCTGCTCGCCGCGACCACCGTGGCCGCCGCCATGAGCGTGCTGTCGGTGGTCGACCTGGTGGTCCCGATCAACAGCGCCACCTCGTCGATGATCCTGCTGATCGGCGTGGCCGTGAGCGTCGACTACTCGTTGTTCTACCTGCGCCGGGAACGGGAGGAGCGGGCCGCCGGCAGGGAGACCGGCGCCGCACTGGAGATCGCCGCCCGCACCTCGGGACGTGTCGTGGTCATCTCCGGGCTGACCGTCATGCTCTGTGTCGGCGGCCTCTGGATGACCGGCCTCGACAACTTCCGCGGCCTCACCATGGGCACGATCACCGTGGTCGGTCTCGCCGTCATCGGCTCGGTGACCGCGCTGCCCGCACTGCTGGCCATCCTCGGCCATCGCGTGGACCGGGCGCGGGTGCCGTGGCTCGGCCGCCGGCGCACGGTCGCGCGGGAGTCGCGCTTCTGGACGGCCGTGGCCCGCAACGTCGTACGCCGCCCTCTGCTCTGGGGCACGGTCGCGGTCCTCGTGCTGGTGGGCCTGATGGTGCCGGCGCTCGACATGCGGCTCCAGGACGCCGGGCCGACGAACAGCCTGCCGCGCAGTGTGCCCGCCGTCGACGGTGCGGTCCGGATGCAGGCCGCGTTCCCCGGAGCGGCCGCACCGGAGCAGGTGGTCGTCTGGGGAGCCGACGCCGCAAGCCCGCAGATGACGGCCGCGACCGACGAGCTGCGCCGGCGGATCGGCGCCAGCGGAGGACTGCTGCACGAACCGGTGTCGGTGATGCGGGTGGGTGAGGCGCTGGTGGTCCGGGTCCCGCTCGACGGCAACGGCACCGACCAACGGTCCAACCAGGCACTGCGCGAACTGCGGCAGGAGGTGCTGCCCGCGACGTTCGGCAAGGTGCCCGGTGCGAAGTTCGCGGTGGCCGGCAAGACGGCGTTCGCGTACGACTTCACCCAGCAGGTACGGCAACGAATGATCTACGTGTTCGCCTTCGTGCTGCTGCTCGCGTTCGTCCTGCTGAGCCTCGCGTTCCGGTCCTGGTGGCTGCCGGTCGCCTCGATCGTGCTCAACCTGCTCTCGATCGGCGCGGCCTACGGCGTGCTCACCTGGGTGTTCCAGGACGGGCATCTGAGCGGCCTGCTGGGCTTCACGGCGTACGGCGGCATCACCGACTGGCTGCCGCTCTTCATCTTCGTGCTGCTGTTCGGGCTGAGCATGGACTACCACATCTTCATCCTGAGCCGGGTCCGTGAGCGCCGGGCGGCCGGTGCTGACGTCCGCACGGCGACCGTGGGCGGTGTCGGTGCGAGCGCCGGCGTGGTGACCAGCGCCGCCGCCATCATGATCGGCGTATTCTCGGTCTTCGTGACGCTCTCCGCCATCGAGTACAAGATGCTGGGTGTCGGCATGGCGGTGGCGATCCTGATCGACGCGACGGTGGTGCGCGGTGTGCTGTTGCCGGCCGCGCTGGCGCTGCTGGGTGACCGCGCCTGGTCGCGCCGGAGCCTTTCCCGGGAACGGGAGCTGAAGACCGACCAGGCCGAGCCGGAGGTCTACGCGCACGCCCACTGACCCGGGCACACTGAGCCGACCCGCGCCCCCGCGACCACCGTCGCGGGGGCGCGATAGCTTCGGTACCGGAGAAATATAGTCCGCTCCGGACGCTTGGAGAGGTGACTGACACCTCCGCCGGGACGCGGCCGCCGAGCCTGCTGGCCCTCTACGACCCGCAATGGAAACTCGACCCGTACGCGCTGTATCGCGCGATGCGGACCGACGGCGTCGTGGTGTGGGACGAATGGATGCGGACCTGGCTGGTCCTCGGCTACGCAGAGATCGTTCAGCTCTCCAAGGACGAGCGGCTCACGGGCGCGCGCGTCGAGTCGTTCTACGAGCAGCTGCCGGCCAGCGCGCGTACCGAGATGAAGCCGCTCAAGACGGCGCTCGCCGACATGATGCTGTTCAACGAGCCGCCTCGGCACACCCGGCTGCGGCGGCTCATCAAGCCGGGCCTGACCCCGCGCTTCATCCGCGAGCTGCGGCCACTCGTCCAGGAGATCGCCGACGACCTGCTCGACCAGGTGGCCGGCAGCGGGCGGATGGACGTCATCCGCGACTTCTCGGAACCGCTCACCCGCCGCGTCGTCGGCAGGCTGGCCGGGGTGCCGGACGATGCGCTGCACCTGCTGAGCGACTGGCCCGGCCTGCTGCACGAGTTCTTCACGCAGTCGCGCCGGGCCGTGCCGCGCATCAACGACCTGCGGGCCGTCTTCGACCGGCAGACCGCGGCGCGCCGGGCCGGCACCGCCGACGACCTGTTCAGCCGGATGATCGCGGGACAGCTCGACGAGGCGGACTACACCGACGACGAGGTCTTCGCCAACTTCCTGCTGCTCATCGACGCCGGGCAGGCCACCACCACGCACGTGATCGGCAACGCGGTGCTGGCCCTCATCCAGCAACCGGACCAGCAGTCGCTGCTGCGTGAACGGCCAGAGCTGGCGAACGGCGCCGCGTACGAGTTCCTGCGTTACGACGGCTCGGTGCAGTTCACCTCCCGGGTGGCGCTCGACGACCTGGAGATCGGCGGGCGGCACATCAAGCGGGGCGACACGGTCACGCTCGTACTCGGCGCGGGCAACCGAGATCCTGAGCGCTACCCCGACCCGGACCGGCTCGACGTGGCCCGCCACGCGACCGACCAGCTGTCCTTCGGGTACGGGATCCACTACTGCCTCGGTGCCGCCCTGGCCGTGACCGAAATCGAGATCGGCATCGCTGCCCTGCTGCGCCGGGCCGGCGACCTGCACACCGTCGACGTCGAGCCGGACTGGCTGGAGAGCGTCAACTTCCGGTTCCTGCAGCGGCTGCCGATCACGTTCACCCCCCTCGGCTGACCCGCGACGACGCGAGGAGATCGACATGACAACCGAAGCCGTACCGACCTCGGCGCTGGTGGCCCGGCACGCCGCGACGCGACCCGACGCGGTGGCGTTGGCCGACGGCGACCGGGAGGTCACCTACGCCGAACTCAACAGCAGCGCCGACCGCCTGGCGGGACTCCTGGTGGAGCAGGGGCTGCGGCCCGGTGAGCCGGTCGGTGTGCTCCTGCGCCGCCGCGCGGAGCTGGTGATCGCCCTGCTTGCGATCTGGCGGGCCGGCGGGGCCTATCTCCCGCTCGCGCCCGACCATCCGGCGCAGCGCCTCCGCGGCCTGCTGGCCGGCAGCGGCGCCCGGTTCGCCCTGACCGAGGCGGACACGCAGGCGCCCGTGGTGGCCGCCGGTGCCCGCGCCGTCGTGCTCGACGACGCCCTCGCCACGTCCGCGCACCGCCCGGCCGAACCTGCCCTCCGCCCGATCGACCGGGACTCGGCCGCCTACGTCCTCTTCACCTCGGGATCCACCGGCCGCCCGAAGGGCGTGGTGATCCCGCATGCCGGTTTTGACAACCAGCTCGCCTGGCGGGTCCGCTGCCACGGGTTCGGCGCCGCCGACCGGGTGCTCTTCAAGACGCCTGTCACCTTCGACGCGGCGGGCTGGGAGATCTTCGCGGTCCTGCGCGCCGGCGGCACGGTGGTGGTGGCGCCCGACGGCGCGGAGCGCGACCCGGCGTCGCTCGTGCGCCTGGTCGCCGAGCACGGCGTCACCGTGCTGCAGGTGGTGCCGTCCCTGCTGCGCGCGCTCGTGCACGAGACGGGCTGGGATCGCTGCACCGGGCTGCGGCTGCTGTCCAGCGGCGGCGAGCAGCTGACGGCCGAGCTGGTGCAGGACTTCCTGGCGGAGGTCGAGGACAACACCGAGTCGGTCACCGTCTGGAACACGTACGGCCCGACGGAGTGCTCGATCGAAGCCGTGGCGCAGGAGGCGGACCCGCTGCAACGGTCCGGGCCGGTGGCGATCGGGCGGGCCATCGAGGGCATCCGCACCGTCCTGGACGGCGACGAGGGCGAGCTGCTCCTCGGTGGCGTCGGCCTGGCGCACGGATACCTCAACGACCCGGCGCTGACCGCCGAGCGATTCGTGCCCGACCCCACCGGCGACGGCGCCCGGCTCTACCGCACCGGTGACCGGGTGCGCCGCCGCGCGGACGGCGCTCTCGAGTTCACCGGTCGCCTCGACGACCAGCTCAAGATCAACGGCGTGCGGATCGAACCCGGCGAGGTCGAGGCCGCGATGCTGGACCACCCAGCGGTACGGGCGGCGGCGGTCTCGGCGTATCGGGCGTCGAGTGGCGCGATGCGGCTCGCGGCCTATGCGGTCGCCGCGCCCGGAGCCGACCTGACGACGCTGTCGGGCTTCCTGGCGACGCGGCTGCCCGCCACCCACCTGCCGGCCGCGATCGTGCCGATGGACGCCCTGCCGAGCACGTCGAGCGGCAAGGTCGACCGCAGGGCACTGCCCGTACCCGGCGCCGGGTCCGGGGCGACCTCCGGCGCGCCCGCGTCGCCGGAGGAGGCGCGAATCGCCGGCCTGTGGCGCGAGGTGCTGGGCGTCGACCGGGTCGAGCGCGACGACGACTTCTTCCGGCTGGGCGGCTCCTCACTTCAACTGGTGCAGCTGGCCAACCGCCTGCGCTCGGCGTACGGCCGCACGATCGCGCTGGACGCGTTGCTGTCGCCGGCGACCGTGACCCGGCACGCCGAGCTGGTCGAGGCCGCCCGCCACGACCACCACCGGATCGAGCGGGCGCCGCGCGAGGGCGGCCTGCCGCTCTCCGCCGGCCAGCAACGGATCTGGCTGCTGGACCGCCTCGACCCGGGCAGCCGGGAGTGGGTCTCGGGCGTCTTC
Organism: Micromonospora sp. NPDC049240; assembly: GCF_040647835.1. NCBI lineage: Bacteria > Bacillati > Actinomycetota > Actinomycetes > Micromonosporales > Micromonosporaceae > Micromonospora > Micromonospora sp. NPDC049240. The sequence goes on along the minus strand of NZ_JBEZCX010000006.1, from coordinate 324,956 downwards.
CTGACGGTCCCGGCCGGCGTACCCGAGTCGGCGGTGCGGCAGGCGCTCGACGCGCTGGCCGCCCGGCACGAGTCGCTGCGCACCCGGTACGCCGTCGTCGACGGCGAGCCGAAGCAGTACGTACAGGAGCCGCGCCCGGTCCCGCTGCGGACCGTCGCCGTGCCCCGCGCGGAGCTCGGCGACGTTCTCGCCGACGCCACCGGTGCGGGCTTCGACCTGGAACGTGGCCACCTCGTGCGGGCGCTGCTGCACACCGACCCGCAGACCGTCCCGGACGGCTCACGGACCCTCGTGCTGCTCGTGCACCACATCGCGAGCGACGGCTGGTCGTCCGCGATCCTGACCCGCGAGTTCGACGAGCTGCTGGCCGGCCGCGGCGCGGACCTGCCCGAGCCGCCGATCCAGTACGCCGACTTCGCCGCCTGGGAACGCGCCGCCGCCGACGCGCCGGCGCGCCGCGCGGACCTGGACCACTGGCGCGCGGACCTGGCCGGGGCCGCGGCCACCGAGCTGCGCACCGACCGGCTCCGCCCGGCCGTCCGCGACAGCGCCGGCGCCGTCGTCCCGTTCGCGATCCCCGAGCCGCTCGCCCGGTCGATGACCGAGCTGGGCCGCGACAGCGACGCCACGGCGTTCATGACCATGCTGACCGCCTTTGCCGTGCTGCTGGCCCGCTACACCGGCCAGTGGGACGTCGTGGTGGGCGCACCGGTCGCCGGCCGCAGCCGGCCGGAGACCGAGAACGTGGTCGGGTTCTTCCTCAACAGCGTGGTGCTGCGCTGCCGGCTCGACGGCGCGATGACGGTCGCCGAGGCGCTGGAGCGGGTGCGGGACGTCTGCAAGCAGGCGCTCTCGCACCAGAGCCTGCCCTTCGACGAACTGGTCGCCGATCTCGCGCCGCCGCGCGACTCGTCCCGAACCCCGCTGTACCAGGTGGCGTTCGACTTCCACGGCGCCGAACTCTCGGGCGCCCCCGAGGACGAGGCGGACCTGGACACGCTGGTGCACGCCTCCCGGGTCGCCAAGACCGACCTCACGCTCTACGTCCGGCCGCAGCCGGACGGCGCGATGGTCGGCCTGCTGGAGTACGCCACGTCGCTGTTCGAGCGGGCAACGATCGAGCGGATGGCCGGGCACCTGACCGAGCTGGTGTCCGCGATCTGCGCGCACCCCGGCGGTCGCCTGTCGGAGCTGGACTTCCTGCCGGCCGGCGAGCGGGAACTGCTGACCGGGTACCGGTCGGTTCCGGCGCGGACCGGCGACGCCACGGTGCTCGACGGCTTCGAGCGGCAGGCGGCGGCCACGCCCCGGGCCGTCGCGGTCGTCACCGACCAGGATGAGCTGACGTACGCGGAGCTGGACGCGGCCGCCAACCGGTTCGCGCACCACCTGCGGTCTGCGGGCGCCGGGCCGGAGTCCACCGTGGGTGTCCTGCTCGACCGCGGTCCGGCGCTGCCGGTGGCGCTGCTGGGGATCTGGAAGGCCGGCGCGGCGTACCTGCCGCTCGATCCGCAGACGCCGGCGGCCCGGGCCGGGCTGGTGCTCGCCGACGCGGGCGCCCGGCTGCTGGTCACCGCCCAGTCCCACCTGGACCGGCTCGGCGAGAGCCTGACCGACGTCGCCGTGGTCGCGGTGGACCGGGACGCCGCCGTGATCGACGCCGCCGACGCGCGGCGCCCGGAGCGGAACACGGCTGTCGAGGCGCTCGCCTACGTCATCTACACCTCCGGGTCGACCGGTTCGCCCAAGGGGGTCCAGGTCACCCACTCCGGTCTGGCCGGGCACGTCAACTGGGCGGTGCAGGACCTCGCTTCCCGCGGCACGGGCGGCGCGCCGGTGTTCCTCTCGGTCGCCTTCGACCTGGTGGTGCCGAACCTGTGGGCGCCGCTGCTGGCCGGGCAGGCCGTCCGGCTGCTGCCGCAGGACCTCGACCTGACCGAGCTGGGCGGCCGGCTGCTGGCCGCGGGGGCGTTCTCCTTCATCAAGCTGACCCCTGGCTACCTCGACATCCTCCGCCACCAGCTCGACGCCGGGCAGATGTCGGCGCTGGCCGCGACGATCGTGGTCGCCGGCGAGGAGTTGCCGGTCCCGCTCGCCGACGCGTGGGCCGCCGCGCTTGGCCCGGAGAATCTGATCAACGAGTACGGCCCGACCGAGACGACCGTCGGCGCCAGCATCCATCCGGTGACCGCGCCCGTCCGCGGTGAACGCGTGCCGATCGGCCGCCCGCTCCCCGGCGTCACCCTGCACGTGCTCGACGATCGGCTGGCGCCTCAGCCGATCGGGGTGGTCGGTGAGCTGCACGTCGGCGGCGCCGGCGTGGCCCGCGGCTATGCCGGGCGGCCGGCGGCGACCGCCGAGCGGTTCCTGCCGGACCCGTCCGGGCCGCCCGGCTCGCGGATCTACCGCACCGGCGACCTGGTCCGGTTGCTGCCCGGCGGCACGATCGAGTTCCTCGGCCGGCGGGACGAGCAGGTCAAGGTGCGCGGGTACCGGATCGAACCGGGCGAGGTGGCCGCGGTCCTGCGCGATCACCCGGCGGTACGCACCGCTGCCGTCGTGGTGGACGGCACGGGCGAGGCCGCCGCGCTCGTCGCGTATGTCGTCCCGGCCGATCCCGCGACCGTACCGGCGGACCTCGCGGCCTTCTGCGCCGAGCGGCTGCCTGCCTACCTCGTGCCCGCCGCCTTCGTGCCGCTGGCCGGGCTGCCGCTGACCGCCAACGGCAAGCTGGACCGCGGCGCGCTGCCGCCGGCGACCGCGCCGCGCGAGGCGGCACCGAGCGTCTCGGTCAGCGGCGTCGTGCAGGAGCGCATCGCCGAGATCTTCGCCGAGCACCTCGGCGTGCCGGTCGACGCCGGCACCCACTTCTTCGCCGCGGGCGGCAACTCGATCCTCGCGATCCGGGTCATCGCCGCGATCCAGGCGGCGTTCGACGTTCCCCTGTCGATGCGAACGATCTTCGACGGGGACACGGTCGCCGAGATCGCCGCGGCGGTCGAGCAGGCCGTCACCGCGGAGATCGCCGGCATGTCCGATGAGGAGGTCGTGGCCAGCAGTTCCGACGCGTAACCGGACCGTACCCAGCAAAGAAAGGCTTCTGATGTCCGAGAACACCTATCAGCCGGCGATCCTCGCGTTCCTGCGGGAGCAGTTCCCCGACGCCGTGGACGACGGCCCGATCACCGAGACCACTCCGCTGATGACGTCCGGGGTGCTCGACTCGCTGCGGATCGCGATCCTCATGACCTTCATCCGGGACCGTCTCGGCCTGCTCGTGCCGCTCGAGAAGATCGACGCCGCGAACTTCGCGGACGTACGCTCGATCGCCGCTCTGCTCGACGAGGCCGACCCGGTTCCGGCGACGGGAGGCCGGCGGTGACCGCCGACTACGACGTCGTGGTCGTCGGCGGCGGGCCCGCGGGCTCCACGATGGCCTCCTACCTGGCTCAGGCCGGCATCTCGGTCGCCGTCATCGAGGGCGCCGTCTTCCCGCGCGAGCACGTCGGTGAGTCGCTCGTCCCCGCCACCACGCCGGTGCTCGTCGAGATCGGCGCGATCGGCCGGATCGACGAGGCGGACTTCCCGAAGAAGTACGGCGCCTCGTGGACGTCGGGGCTCTCGGGATACATCCCGTTGCTCGGACACGACGGGCTCAGCCACGGCTGGACCGCCGACGTCCAGTTCGTCGAGCGCAACCAGCCGGGCGTGGACCGCGACTACACGTTCCACGTCGACCGGGGGCGGTTCGACGCCATTCTGCTCAAGCACGCGCAGGAGAGCGGCGCGACCGTCTTCAACGGCATGCGGGTACACCGGGTGAACTTCGACGACCCGGAGCTGGTCTCGGTCGAGTGCGGCGCCGGCCCGCGCCGGTTGACGTACACCGCCCGGATGGTGGTCGACGCGTCGGGCCGGCAGACGATGCTCGGCCGGCAGCTGCGCACGAAGGTCGCGGATCCGGTCTTCGACCAGTACGCCGTGCACAGCTGGTTCGAAGGGCTGGACCGCCGGGCCCTCGCGCCCACCGAGGCGCAGGCGGACCACATCTTCGTGCACTTCCTGCAGGTCAAGGACAGCTGGGTCTGGCAGATCCCGATCACCGACAAGGTCACCAGCGTCGGCGTGGTCAGCCAGAAGAGTCGCTTCCGCGAGTTCGGCGGCGACCAGGACGGCTTCTTCTGGGACATGGTGGCCAGCCGGCCTGACCTGCACGACGCGCTGAAGAACGCGCAGCAGGTCCGGCCGTTCAAGACCGAGGGCGACTACAGCTACTCCATGAAGCAGATCTGCGGTGACCGTTACGTGCTGGTCGGCGACGCGGCCCGGTTCGTCGATCCGATCTTCTCCAGCGGCGTCAGCGTGGCGCTGAACAGCGCCCGCATCGCGGCGCAGGACATCATCGCCGCGCACAAGGCGGGTGACTTCGGCAAGGAGCGTTTCGCCACGTACGAGAACAAGCTGCGCCGCGCCGTGAAGTACTGGTACGAGTTCATCTCCATCTACTACCGGCTGAACGTGCTCTTCACCGCGTTCGTCCAGGACCCGCGCTACCGCCTCGACGTGCTGAAGATGCTGCAGGGCGATGTCTACGACGGGGAGGAGCCCAAGGCGCTGGCCGCCATGCGCGAGGTGCTGACCACGGTGGAGGGCAACCCCGACCACCTGTGGCACAAGTACCTCGGCACGCTGAAGGCGCCGACCGCGGCGCCGAGCTTCTGACCCACGGAAAGGGCCGGGCCGGGATTCGTTCCCGGCCCGGCCCTTTCCGGTGCGTACGCCGCGCGGATCAGGCGGCGAGCCGCGTCGCCAGGTGATCGGCGATCCCCGAGATGCTCGGCTTCTGCCAGAGCAGGGCGGTCGGCAGCGGCTGACCGAACCGCTTCTCCAGGCGCCGCCGGATGACGATGGTCATCACCGAGTCGAGGCCCTGTTCCACGAGTGAGCGCCGGGGGTCGAGCGAATCCACAGGCATCCGCATCTCGGCGGCGATGTCGCTGCTCACCTCGCCCAGGAGACGCTCGCGCAGCTCGCCGGCGTCGAGACCGGCGAGACCGAGGTCCTCCTCCGCGGCCGGACCGGCCGCCTCGGCGACGGCCACCTCGCTCAGCAGCGCGATCGGCTCGGTCACCTCCACGCCCGACAGCATCCGCAGGACCGGGTAGTGGCCCGGGCCGCGCTGCTGCGCGTAGTCCCACGCGGCGAACGCCTCGGCGGGGGAGACGGGCGTGGTGCCGCGGGACCGCAACTCCTGGTCGACGGTCTCGTTGACGGCCATGCCCTGGCCACGCCACGACGTCCAGCCGAAGCTGATCACGTCGCCGCGGTGGGTGGCGAGCGCGTCCAGGAACGCGTTGGCGGCGCCGTACGACGCCTGGCCCGGCAGGCCGAGCAGCTGGCCGCACGACGAGAACAGCACGAAGAAATCGAGGCTGCCCGGCGGGAACGTCCGGTGCAGCGCCCAGGCGCCGTCCACCTTGGGGCGCAGCACGGTGCGCAGCGACGGCTCGTCGACCGCGTGCGCCATCCGGTTGTCGAGGACGCCCGCGGCGTGGACGACGCCGCGGATCGGAGGCATGCCGAGCGCGTCAGGGGAGAGGGCCCGCGCCACCGCAGCGGCGTCGGCGACGTCCAGGCCGATCACCTTGACGGTGACCCCCGACCCTTCCAGTTCGCGTACGCCGCGAATCCGCCGCGCCGTCTCCGTGTCCTGCGTCGTGTCCCAGTCGGCCCGGGCGGGCAGCCCGGTCCGTCCCGCCAGCACGATGCGCCGTGCGCCCCGCTCGGCCAGCCACCGGGCGACGTCCAGGCCGAGCACACCGAGGCCGCCGGTGACCAGATAGGTGCCGTCGGCACGGCAGGCGAGCGGCCCGCCCGCCGGCTCGCGGTCCGTGCGCACCAGGCGGGCGGCCCGCGCGACGCCGTCGCGTACGGTCACGACGTCCTCACGCCGCCTTCCGCGCAGCACGGCGAGCAGCGTGGTGATCTCCGCGGCGGGGTCGTCGGCGGGCAGGTCGACGATGCCGGCCCACTGCTCCCCGTACTCGCCGGCGAGCACCCGGCCGAGCCCCCACGCCGGCGACTGGGCCAGCGCGGCCGGCGACTCGCTCTCCAGCACCCCGGTGGTGACGCACCGGACGCGCCGGTCCCGCGCCAGCAGCCGCTGTGCGGTGCCGAGCAGGTCCCACGTGGCGCGGGCCGCCTCGTCCGGCAGATCGGCGCCGGCGCCCGGGGCGGGACCGGCCACCAGGACCACGTCCGCCGACTCGCCGCCCGGCAGCACGGCGTCCTCCGGTGCCGTGTCGGCGACGTCGACCGGGACGCCTTCCGCGCGCAGCGCGCCGGCCAGTGCGCCGGTGCGATCCGGGTCGCCGACCAGCACCAGGGCGGGCACCGGACCGGCGTCCTCGTCCGCCGTGAGCTCGCGCCAGCGCAGCTCGTGGACCAGCTCCCCGGGCGCGGCGGCGGCCAGCGTGTCGTCGTCGACGGCGGCGTAGGCGAGCCCGGTGATCTCGGCGCGACCCTCCGTGCCCGCGCCCTTGACGCGCACGTCGAGGCGGTTCGGCGCGGACGGATCGCGCACCACGTGGATGTCGGCGACGGCCGGCGGCGAGCCCGTCACCCGGACCCGGTCGACGCCGGCCACCATGCGCAGCACAGGCTCGCCGGGCAGTGCGGTCGGCGCGACGGAGAACGCCGCGTCGAGCACCCCGGCCCACGAACTCGTGTCGTCCACGGTGACCCGGGCCCGCAGCGCGTCATCGCCGCGTAGCAGCTCCTCGACATCCCAGTCGAAGGCCATCGTCGGCACGCCGACCCCGGTCAGGTACTCCCGCACGCCGCCCGGCTCTGCCGCCCGCCAGCGCGTCCGGGGCAGCGCCGCGGCCGCGGCCCCGTCGTCGAGACCGGCGGTCGCCGTCGCGTGCACGAGCCAGACGCCGTCCTCGCCCGGCGACCGGGACACCAGCCGCAGGCCGGATCCGTCCCGGACCACCTGGACCTCGCGGCGTTCCTGAGCCACCAGCGGCAGCCGCAGGGACACCTCGGTCAGCACGGTGCGGTCCGCGCCGCCCGCGCCGAGGAACGTGGTCAGGTAGACGGCGGCCGGCGCGATCTCGACACCGCCGATGGTGTGGCTGCCGGGATAGGGCCGGCTCTCCCGATCGAGGTCGGTACGCCAGACCTCGATCTCGGACGGACCAGCCACCGTGGACGCGGCGCCCAGCAGCGTGTGCGACGCCGGGTCGTGCGGGCGCCGGCCGCCCGGGCCGGAGACGGCGGTGTCGTGCCAGTGGGACCGGTGCTGCCACGGAATGCCGGGTAGGTCGACGTGGCCGCCTGTCGGTTGCCGGCGATCCCAGTCGAGCGCGATGCCGTGGCAGTGCGCCAGGCCGGCCGCGGCCAGCAGGGTGGCCTGCTCGGGCTGGTCGCGCCGCAGGGTGGTGCCCACGAACGCGTCCGGGGCGTCGGTCTCGCCGAGCGTCTCGCGGATCGAGTGGGCGACCACCGGGTGCGCCGAGACCTCCAGGAAGGCCCGGTAGCCGTCCTCGACGGCGGCCCGGACCGCGTCGGTCAGGCGTACGGGCTGACGCAGGTTGGTGGCCCAGTACGCGCCGTCCAGCGTCCCGGCGCCGCGGCTGTCGGCCAGCGCCGTGCTGTACATGGGCAGCCGGGGCTTGCCGGTGTCCAGGTCGTCCGCGGCGGCGGCGAGATCGGCGAGCAACGGATCGGTCTGCGGGCTGTGGAACGCGACGTCCGAGGCGACCCGCCGGACGGTGACGTCCTCGGCGCCCCACCGCTCGATCAGCTCCTCGACGGCTTCCGGCGCACCGGACACGACAGTGGAGAACGGTGACGCCGCGATGCCGGCGGCCACGTCGTCGCGTCCGCGCAGGCGTTCCTCGACATCGGCGAACGGCAGGGCGACCATGGCCATCGCGCCCTGACCGGCGATGCGGCGCAGCAGCTTGGAGCGCCGGCAGCTGAGCCGCGCGCCGTCGTCGAGGCTGAGCGCGCCGCTGGTGACGGCGGCCGCCAGCTCACCGACCGAGTGGCCGATGACGGCGTCCGGGCGTACCCCGTAGGAACGCCAGACCGCCGCCAGGCCGACCTGGACCGCGAAGATCATCGTCTGGATCCTGTCCACGCTCTCCAGGTCGCCGTCGACCAGGACCTGCCGCGGCGAGAAGCCGATCTCCGCCTGGAAGATCGGCTCCAGCCGGTCGATGACCTCGGCGAAGGCGGTCTCACCGACCAGCAGATCGCGGCCCATCCCGGCCCACTGCGCGCCGTGGCCCGAGAAGACCATGACCAGGCCGCGTCCCGAATCGTCGCCGGGTGAGCCGAGGACGGCATTCCGGTCCTGCTGACCCTCGGCGATCAGCCGCAGCCGTTCGACGAGCTCGTCACGGCCGGTGGCGACGATCGCCGCCCGGTGTCCCAGGTGCGAGCGGCGTACGGCAAGGGTTCGGCCGACCGCGTCGAGCGGGAGCGTCCCGTCCTGGGTGAGCTGGTCGGCGAGCGCCTTCGCGCGCTGCGCCAGCGCCTGTGGTGAACCGGCCGACAGCGGATACAGCCGCGGCTCGGTCGCGTCCGGGGCACTCGGGCCCGAGGCGTCCGTCTGCGCCGCGGCGTCGGCCGGCGCCTGCTCCAGCACGACGTGCCCGATCGTGCCCCCGTATCCGAAGCCGGAGACGCCGCACCTGCGCGGCCCGTCATGGTTCGGCCACGGCGTGGGCTCGGTGACCACGCGCAGCCCGGAGACGCTCCAGTCGATCAGGGGATTGGGCTCGTGGAAGTTGAGGCTCGGTGGCAGCGTCCCGTGGTGCAGCGCCAGCGTGGCCTTGATCAGGCTGGCGATGCCCGCGCCGGCCTCCAGGTGGCCGATGTTGGGTTTGACCGAGCCGATCAGGCAGGGCTGCCCGGCCGGACGGCCGCTGCCGTAGACGGCGCTCATCGCGCCCGCCTCCAGCGGGTCGCCCAGCCGGGTGCCGGTGCCGTGGGCCTCGACGTAGTCGACCGACGCGGGGTCCACTCCGGCGCGGCGGCACGCCTCGGCCAGCAGCCTGCGCTGGGCGTCGCCGTTGGGCGCCATGATTCCGCCGGTGCGGCCGTCCTGGTGGACCGCGCTGCCCCGGATCACCGCGAGGATCCGGTCGCCGTCGCGTTCCGCGTCGTCGAGCCGCTTGAGGACCAGGACGCCCCCGCCCTCACCCCGTCCGTACCCGTTGGCCTCGGCGTCGAACGGCTTGCAACGCCCGTCCGGCGCGGTCGCACCGGCGGCCTGCAAGGTGAGCGTCAGGCCGGGGGAGACGATCAGGTTGACGCCGCCGACGAGAGCGATCCGGCACTCGTCGTCGCGCAGCGCCTGGGTGGCCAGGTGGGTGGCGACCAGCGAGGCCGAGCACGCGGTGTCCACGGCGACGCTGGGCCCGTGCAGGTCGAGCGCGTACGAGATGCGGTTCGCCGCCGCGCACATGGCGCTGCCGATGCCCGTCCACGCCTCGATGGACGGCAGGTCCTCCAGCATCCGGCGGCCGTAGTCGTCGGAGCCCACGCCGACGAAGACGCCGGTGTCTCCGCCGGCCAGGTCGTGCGGCGGGATGCCGGCGTGTTCCAGCGCCTCCCAGGTCACCTCCAGCAGAAGCCGCTGCTGCGGGTCCATGAGCTCGGCCTCGCGCGGCGACAGCCCGAAGAACGCCGCGTCGAAGACGTCGATGTCACGCAGAAAGCCGCCCGGAACGGCGGCTTGGCGGGCGGCGGTGGCATGGTCCGGGCCGACGTCCTGATACGCCGCCCAGCGTTCGGTGGGCGGGTCGCCGATGCCGTCCCGGCCGTCGACCAGCAGCCGCCAGAAGTCGTCGGCGCTGTGGACGTCGCCAGCGAACCGGCAGCCGGCGCCGATGACGGCGATCGGCGCGATGTCGGATGTCCCCATCAGTGTCTCCTCACTGTTCGAACCAGGGAGCAGGATGTTCGATCCGCACCACGGCGCTGGACACCGTCACGCCCGGCCCGACGCCGAGCATGAGCAGGTGATCCCCGGGCTCGAGGGCGCCGGTGGCGAGGAGGTGGTCCAGGGCCACGATCTGGTCGCTGGCGCCCAGGTGGCCGAGGGTGCGGCCGTGGTCCCAGGTGGAGCGGGACATCGCCAGGCCGAGCACGGCCATGCAGCGCTGTTCGACGATCTCCCGGGAGTAGTTCATGTACGCCACCCGCGTCACGTCGCCGATGTCGATGCCCGCCTCGTCGAGCGTCCGGTCGACCACGGCGAGCGTCTGGCGGTGGATGCCGACCAGGGCCGCGGTGCCGGTGCCGTCGGCCAGCACCTCCCGCTTGAAGTCGGCGTTGCGGGCGGCGAAGTCGAGGGACCGCCCGACGGTCGGGCCCGGCGGGAAGAGCGGCTCGTTGCCGCGGTGCATCTTCTCGGCCCCGGGCACGGCGGCGCAGCAGACCGAGAGCAGCCGGGCGAACGAGGGCTCGGTGCTGAGCAGAACCGCGCTCGCCGCGTCACCCGCGACGTAGCCGGGCCCCATCCGCCACCTGTCGATCAGCGGGGTGCCGAAGTTGTCCGCCGCCACGAGCAGCGCCGCCCGGGCCCGGGCGGCGCCGTCGCCGAGGAATCCGGCGCCGAGTTGCAGGGCGCCGAACATGCCGTTGCAGCCCTGCCGTACCTCCATCGCGAGCAGGTCGCCGCCGAGCAGGTGCCGCTGCAGGTGGTACTGCGGCTGCCAGCCGTCCGGCCCCTGGTACCAGGAGTCGGCGTAGAGCAGAAGGCTGACGTCGGTGGGGGAGTGCCCGCCGCGCCCGAGTGCCTCGCGGGCGGCGTGCAGCGCCATCTCGGGCGCGGGCACGTCCCCGGCCACGGCGGCGCCGGCGAGCTGGTGCAGGCCGACCTCCTCGGCCGGGTACCGCCCGTCGGCGACCGCCTGCTCGATGGGCACGGTCGGGGGTACGTAGGTCCCGAGCCCCTTGATGAAGATGTCCGGCGTTCGCACGACCGCCGCGCTCCTTTCCGTTGTCCGCGGTGCTCAGGCCGCGTCGCGCAGCGCGCGCACCAGGCGGTCCAGCAGCTGCTCGGCCGTGCGCGGACGGAACAGTCCGGGCCGGTGGCCGAGCCGCAGGTGGATCCGCTCGCCCGGCACGACGACGAGCCGTACCGGGTAGTGGGTGTCGTCCACCACCTCGACGCCCGTCAGCCGCGGCTCGTCGAGCGCGGCGTCCCACACGGCGGGGTCGAACGAGTAGTTGACAAAGGTGATCGCGGTGTCGAACAGCTCGCCGCTGAGCGGGCTCTGCCGCTGGATCTCGCCCAGCCCCAGGTGGTGGTGGGCGATCAGGTCGGCCTGCTCGTTCTGGACGCGTCGGAGCAGGGCGCCGGCCGGCTCGCCGGCGCGCAGGCGCACGCGTACCGGCACGGTGTTGGTGAGCAGCCCGACGATGTTCTCGACGCCCGGCAGCCGCGGCGGCCGGCCCGAGACGGAGGCGCCGAACACCACGTCGTCGCGCCCGGTGAGCTGGGACAGTACGGTCGCCCAGGCGGCCTCGACGATGGTGTTCAGCGTGACGCCCAGGCCCTGGGCGCGGTCGGTGAGCGTGGCGCTCAGCGACTCGTCCAGGTCCCGGCGCAGCTGGGTCTGCGGGCCGGCGGCCGGCTGCGCACCCGGCGCGATGAGGGTCGCCGCGGTCAGGCCGTCCAGCGCCGCGCGCCACGCCCGGCGCGAGGCCTCCCCGTCGGTGCCCGCGAGGTGGCGCAGATAGTCCCGGTACGGCGTGACCGGGCCGAGCGTTCCCCCGGCGTACGCGGTGAACAGCTCCCGCACCAGGATCGCGGTCGACCAGCCGTCCCACAGCACGTGGTGGGCGGTGAGCGTGAGCAGGTGCCGGTCGCCGAGCCGGATCAGGTGCAGCCGCAGCAGCGGCGGGCGGGTCAGGTCGAAGCCGCGTTCCCGGTCCGCCGCGGCCAGCCGGTCCGCCTCGGCCTCCGGGTCGGCTGCCTCGGACAGGTCGGTGTGGGCCCAGCCCGCCTCGCGTACGCCGGTGATGACCTGGACCGGCCCGGCGAAGCCGTCGTCGTAACGGAACACCGCCCGCAGGTTCTCGTGGCGTTCCAGCAGCGCGTCCGCGGCCGATCGCAGCCGGTCGGGGTCGACCCGCCCGGTCAGGTGGAAGCGGACCTGGGAGGTGTAGGCGTCCCGGCCGCCCCGGGCCACCAGATGCTGGAAGAGCAGGCCCTCCTGTAGTGGCGAGACCGGCAGGACCGCCGTCATCCCCGGATACTCCTCGGCCAGCGTCGCCCGCCGGGTGGCGTCCAGCCAGGGCAGGTCAGGCTCCGCCTGGCCGGCCGGAGCCTCAGGTTCCGGGGCGATCCGCCGCACGGCCTGGGCGAGGCGTGCCACGGTGGCGTGCTGGAAGACGTCGCGGGCGCTGAACTCCAGGCCGCGTTCCGCCGCGTTGGCCACCAGCGGGAAGACGCGGATGCTGTCGCCGCCGAGCTCGAAGAAGGAGTCGTCGACGCCGACCTCGCGCTGCCCGAGCGCCTCGGCGAACAGTTCGCACAGCACACCCTCGACGGATGTGGGGTCCGGCCGGTCGCCGCCGCCGGCCCGGAACACCGGTGCCGCGAGCGCCTTGCGGTCCACCTTGCCGTGGGGAGTCACCGGCAGCTCGTCCAACAGGACCACCGCGGCCGGGACCATGTGCTCCGGCAGCCGGTCACCGGCGAAGCGGCGCAGCTGCGCGCCGGTCACCTGCGCGCCGTCGGCCGGCCGGGCGTAGCCGACAAGCATCCGGTGCCCCGGCTGGTCCTCGCGGAGCACGACCACCGCCGCGGCCACGGCGGGATGAGCCGCCAGCGCCGCCTCGACCTCGCCCAGCTCCACGCGGAAACCGCGAATCTTCACCTGGTCGTCGGTACGCCCGGAGAACTCCAGCATGTCGTCGGCGCGCCGGCGCACCACGTCCCCGGTGCGGTACAGCCGCGATCCCGCCGGCCCGTACGGGTTGGGCACGAAGCGTTCGGCGGTCAGCATCGGCCGGCCGAGGTAGCCGCGAGCCAGCCCGGCCCCGCCCAGGAAGAGCTCGCCCGCGACGCCCGGCGCGGTGAGGGTGAGCTGCGAGTCGAGGACCAGTGCCTGGGTGCCCCGAATCGGGTGACCGATCGGCGCGGGCGTCTCCACCGTGTCGAGCGGCGGGCTGACGGTGCTGGCCACGGCGGCCTCGGTCACGCCGTACACGTTGGCCATGCGGCGGCCGGCGGCCCAGCGGCGTACCAGATCGTCACCCGGTGTCTCTCCACCGGTGATCAGTGAGATGAGTTCGGGCAGGTCGTCACCGCGTAGCTGGGCCAGCATCACCGGCGGGATCGCGGCATGGGTGATCCGCTGTCGCCGCAGCAGCCCGACGAGCGACTCGGCGCCGGCGGCCTCGTCGGGCTGCGGCAGCACCAGCCGTCCGCCGCGCACGAGCACCGGCCAGATGTCCCCGGTGGCGACGTCGAAGCTGGGCGACGCGAACTGCAACGAGCGGCTGCCGGCGTCGAAGCCGAACCGGTCGGCGTGGTCGAGGACGAAGTTCAGCATGGCCCGACGCGACACGACCACCCCCTTGGGCGTGCCCGTCGATCCTGAGGTGTAGATGACGTACGCCGGATGGTCGGCCGCCGCGCCCGCCGGCGCGGCGTCTCCGGCGAACGCCTCGGCCTCGCTGAGCAGGATCGGCTCCGCGCCGTCCGGCACCGAGCCGGCCGTCTCCTCGGTGACCAGCACATACCGCGGACGAAGGTCCTCGAGCATGAACCGGATCCGGCCCTCCGGATAGGCGACGTCGATCGGGGCGTAGGCCGCGCCGCTCCGCAGCACGCCCAGCATGGCGACGATCAGCCCGGGGGAGCGGGGAATCGCCAGCGCGACGAAGTCCTCCGGTCCGACCGCCCGGGCCGCGAGGCAGCGGGCCACGGCCGCGGCTCGCGCCGCCAGGTCGGAATAGGTCACCTCTTCGTCGCCGTGCACCAACGCGACCGCGTCGGGCGTGGCGGACGCCTGCCGCTGCACCAGCTTCTCGACGGTGACCCGGCCGCTCGGGTCGGAGCGTTCCGGCGCCTGGGAGGCGGCCAGCACGGCCGCGCGCTCGTCCGGCGTCAGCACCTCGAGCCGGCCGACCGCCGTGTCCGGAGTGGTCAGGACGGTCCGGATGAAGGCGAGCGCCCGGTCCTTGTGCGCGAGCAGCCCCTGCTCGTCGTGGTGCTCGGGGTTCGCCTCGAACATCAGCGGCATCGGGCCGCCGGGCGTACCGGAGATGGAGATCGAATAGTCGACGATCGGGCCCGACGCCAGATTGTGGAACGTCGCGGACGCCGCGCCGAAGCGGAGCTCCTGCTCGTAGGGCATGAAGTTGACCATCGGACCGAGGAAGGGGTTGGCGCTGCCGGTGAGACCCAGCGCCCGGCGGAGATCCTCGGCGCGGTAGCGCTCGTGTCGGAGCGCGCCGCCGACCTCGGCCGCCATCGCCGGGATCAGCTCGGTCAGGCTCTTCGCGGGGTCGACGTCGATGCGCAGCGCCACGGAGTTGGTGGCCATCCCCGGAACCAGGCGCGCCGCCGCGGTTCGCCGCCCGGCCACCGGCAGGCCCAGAATCACGTCCCGGCGGTCGGTGACGCGGTGCACGTACCCGGCGATCGCGGTCAGCAGGACCACCTGCCAGGTCGTGCCGTTGCGGCGGGCCACCTCGGAGAGCGCCGCGACGTCCCCGTCGCCCAGCCGGTCCGGGCTGCTCAGCCGCAGCGGCCGATCGGGAGCGGCCGGTCGCCCGGGCATCCGCATCACCTCGGGCTGATCACCGAGGCGGCCCGCCCAGTAGTCGCGGTCGCGGGCGAACGCCGCCGAGTCGCGGTACGCGCGGTCCTGCCCGACCAGCAGCTCGATCGACCCCAGCGGCGGGCCGGACGCCTCGGCCTGCCGCTCGGGACCCGCGGCGAGGGCGGTGTACACCTCGGCCAGCCGCCGCCCGAGCAGGAGCACGCCGTAGCCGTCGATGACGGCGTGATGCAGGCGGTAGTAGAACCAGTGACGGTCGTCGGCGAGCGTGAGCAGCGCGGCCGAGACGAGCCCGCCCGCCGCCGGCTGGACCGCCCGGGTGAGGTCGGCGGTAGCCCAGCGACGCGCCTCGGCGGCCGGGTCCGCGGCCCCGCTCAGGTCGTGGCATTCCAGTTCGGACAGCGGCTCGCTCGCGATGACCTGCAGCAGGTCGCCCTCGTCCTCGACGATCGCGGCCGTACGCACCGCGTCGGCCTCGCCGGCAACCTGCCGCCAGGCGTGACGCATCAGCCCGGCGTCGACAGGCCCGACGATGTCCAGGTATTCGGCACAGTTCATCTGCTGGCCCGTCGGGTCCAGCCGGTGGGCGAACCAGACGCCCTGCTGCGCCGCGGAGAGCGGGATCCGGTGGGACACCTGGTCAGTCATGGCGCACCTCGGTTCCGGCCGTCCGGTACCCGCCGTCCAGGAAGATCAGGGGCGGGTCGTCACGGTTGGCGACGTCGCACTCGAGCACATCGGCGACGAGCAGGTCGTGGTCGCCGACCGGGTGGATCTGAGCGATCCGGCACTGGAACCAGGCCACGCAGCCGGGCACCAGCGGGGCCGGCTCGGCCGTCGTCAACGGCGGCAGGTGCGACGGAAGGACGCCCCGCTCACGGGCCGCGAAGTGCTGTGCGTACTCGTGCTGGCTCTCGCGAAGGACGCTGATCCCGAGCAGGTCACCGGGCTCGATCAGGGCCCGCATCCGGCCGTACGCGGTTACCGAGAGGCCGACCAGCGGCGGTTCGAGCGACAGGGTCAGGAAGGAGTTGGCGGTCAGGGCATGCGAGTCCGCGCCGTGGCGGACGGCGGCGACCGTGACGCCGGTCGCGAACCGCCTGGCGCTACGCCGCAGGGACGATCCGATGCGTTGGTCGTGCAGGTTCGCGGTCATGACGACCCCCAGCTCAGCTGGACATCGCGACGAGGACCCGCCGCTTGCCGGTGAACGGGCGGCGACCGTGCCCGACCAGCACGTTGTCGATGAGCAGGACGTCGCCGGCGTGCCAGTCGACGTCGACGGCCAGCGCCAGGCCACGGTCGCGGATCTGCTCGACGTACGTGTCCGGGATCGGCGAACCGTCGGCGAAGGTGACCGACTGCGGCAGCTCGTCGGCCGGGATGACCCTCGCCAGCGCCGCGGCGGTCTCCGAGCCGAGGCCGGCCGCGTGCCACTGGTCGGCCTGGTTGAACCAGACGCGCGTGCCCGTGATCGGGTGCTCCGTGGTGGCCGGCCGGCGCTGGATCACCCGCAGGGAGCCGTCCTTGCGCCACTCCCACTCCGCCTCGGAGTCGCCGAGGAAGCCCTCGATGGCGTCGCGGTCGTCGGTCTCGAAGGTCTCCTGCCAGCTCTTGCCGAGACCGCGGCCGTTGTGCAGGTTCTGCGTGTACCGGACCCCGCCGGCGAAGGCGTCGCGTACGTCGTCGTCGAGCGACTCGAGCCAGCGCTCGCCGTCGACCACCGGGGTGGCGCCGCCGGTCTCGGGAGCCGTCTCGCAGAAGAAGAGGAGCCGGGAGGGCCAGGCGTGCCCGTACGACAGCTCGTTGTGCATCGAGATGGTGAATTCCGGCGGGTACTCGGTCGAGGTGTAGACGTTCTGGCCCACCTTCGTGCGCGGCGAGTTGCCGTGGACGTAGGCGAGCCGGTCCGGCAGCAGCTCGTCGATCACGCCGGGCAGCTCGTCCGGCGTGGCCTGGAAACCGCGGAACACCACGGCCTTCTCGCGAGCCAGCAGACCGGTGAGATCGGGTTCTCCCCGCACGTAGTCGATCAGGGCGCGGGGCGCGGCCTCGCAGCCGACGTCGTGCGGGGAGATCTCCAACGGAGTCCAGGTGCTGTCGACGGCCATCTGCGGGTCCTTCCAGGCGAGTCGGTCAATGCCGACCCTCTGCCGCAGGCCTATATTTCGTCGGTATCCGGCCTATCGGTCCGCCGGGCTGTCCGCGCTCCGCTTGCCGGTCAGGATCGCCTGGTACGTGTACTGCATGGCCGCTCCCGGCTGGACACCCAGTTCGTCGTCGAGGCACTGGCGCCCCTCGTGGAACACGGCGAACGCGTCGGCCCGCCGGTCGGACTGGTAGTGCGCCAGCATCAACTGGGCCCTCAGTCGTTCCCGCAGCGGATACTGCCGCACCAGGCCGAGCAGTTCGGCGGTGACCTCTTCGTGGCGATGGTTGGCCAGGTCGGCGTCGATCCGGTTCTCCAGGACGGTGAGCCGGGCCTCCTCCATGGCCGGGCGCTCCCGGTCGGAGAGCTGCTCCGTGACGTCGGTCATCGCCGGCCCGCGCCACAGGTCCAGCGCCTGGCGCAGCATCTCGCCGGCCTCCTGTGGCCGGTCCTCCCGCAGCGCGGCGGTTCCCTTGGCCGACAGGTCGGTGAACTCCTCGTAGTCGAAGCGCGTGCCCGGCATGTGCAGCGTGTAGCTGGCCCCCCGCCGCACGATCTGGATGGAGTCGCGCAGCAGGCGTCGCAGCCGGGACGCGTAGGTGTAGATCTGGGCCTGGAACGTCTCGGGCGGGTCTGCGCCCCACAGCAGCTCGCCGATCTGGTGGTCGGAAAGTGCCCGGCCGCGGGACAGCATGAGCGCGGCCATCAGGGTGCGCTGCTTCATGCCATGGAGCGGTACCTCGTCCTCGTCGGTCCAGAGGCCGACCGGTCCTAGGATGCGGAACTGCATCGTCTGCCTTTCGTTCGACCCCGCGACGCGGGCGCTTGGTGGGAGGCAGTTCCTGAGCGGACGGCGCTCGTCGCCGCCGGCGAACCGGCGAGGGCGGCGCGACCGTCCGGCGCGCTCCGCCCCGGCCTGGACCGGGACGGCGGCGCGGCTATCGCGCGAGGAGAGGGGCCGGACGAGGTGCGCCCGCGGGGAGTTCCCAACGTGGGCGTGAGGAGCCGACTGTCCGGACGAGAATACAAATGCACGACGTCCCCCGTTGACTGCCGTGGTAGGTCACGAGCCGGACGGACAGGGCATCTCCGGAGCAGATCTTTAAGGCGCTCCGCAGAACGATCCGCCGTCGACCGCAACCACAAACAGGTGTCTTGTCTGCCTGCGATCTACCAGTCAATCACCGCTTACACGGAAGGTACACATCGCCGCGCCGGAGAGGCAATCCGAGCGGAGGATTGCGTCCGGCGCCGATCGCGTGCACTTGGCAGGCTCCCGCGATCTGTGTTAGTTGGCCGGGGCCGCACCCGCCGCTGATCAACGGGCTATTGGTGGCCCCGATACAAAGACCGCGACCTGCTGGCCGAACGGTTCCGGCGCAGGTCACGGTCATCCGATCAGCACCGGCCCCAGGGGTGGGCCGAGCCGGGCGGATTCCGGCGGCGATGCGGCTCGATCGTTCCGGGACGCTCCGTCATCGCAGGGTTACGACAGCGTTTCCGGAGGCGGGTTATGTCGCATTTGTGGTGACCGTTGCCCCCGCTGCGTAGTCGTCAATCAGCAGACGTCGAAATTTACTTATCCGTCACGACGGATAATTCGGACAGATTGTCGAGCCGCCACGCCCACCTCGGAAGACGTGGCGGCAAGGCGGTGGAGCGTACGCAATGATCTGACTTTCACCATGATCACGGCGATGGCGAAAACGATGGCGTAGGCCGGCGACGGCACGAAGGCGACGAGCAGAACCGGGCCCGCGGTATTGACGGCCGTGGCCATCGGCGACCAGTTCCACCGGTAGCCGCCGCGATGGACGAGGTAAAAGTAGTTGATACTCAGGATCGGCCAGTGCAAGAATCGGAGACCGAGGACGCAGTCCAGCACGTCGAACTGCACGAGGAATAGCAGGAGGGGGCTGCCGTTGATGGCCGCACCTCTGCCGGCGCGAGTATGACAGCGACACTCGACACTCGATCGGCGACGATGTCGAAGACGGCGCCGCGCCGGGTCTCCTGGCGCAGCCGGCGGGCGGTGTGGCCGTCGGCGCCGGCCCCGACCCGGTAGGCGATGATCGCGACCGGCGTGAGCGGGGAGGGATGCCGTCTCCAGCCTGGTCATTCGATCACCTCTGCTCCTGTCGCTCCGCCCCCGCCTCCGTCCAGGCGCTCCTCGTCCGGGCGGTGGGCTCTGACCGGGGCGTCTAGGGGTGCGGCAGCCGTCGGACGACCACGAGCGAAGTCGCCTTCACCAGGACGACAGCGACGGCGAGAAGCGCCGGCCAGACCGGCGACGGCGCGACCACGGCAAGCACCACCAGGCCACCGGTGTTCGCCGCCTTGGCCACCGGCGACCAGTTCCACCGGTAGACCCCGGGGTGCACCAGGTGGAAGTAGTTGGGGCTCAGCACCGGCCACCGGAGGAACGACAGGCTGAGAACGAGATCGAGGACGAGGAACTGCGCGGCGAAGAGCGCGAGGGGCGCGGTCATCTCCGGAAAGCGGAGCACCAGGCCCGCGAGGCAGAGCGCGCAGCACAACCGGTCGCAGGCGATGTCGAGAACGGCGCCGAACCGTGTCTCCTGTCCCAGCGTCCTGGCCGCCCAACCGTCCAGGATGTCGCCGAACCAATAGGTGCCGACGGCCCAGGCGAGCAGTGGCCCACTCCCGGAAGAGATCGCGGTGACGGCCAGGAGGACGGAAACCACGGTTCGGACAACGGTGATCGCGTTGGGGACATTGATGATCGAGGTCGGGACGTCGCGAGCCCATCCGTGGCGGGCATCGAGCGCCACCGGCGACCGGGTCGGCTGTCCGTCCGTGGTGATCATAAAGATCTCCTCTCGGGTCATCGAGCATATCGGCCAACGCCTAAGTCGACGGGACACGTGCAAGCTTTTCTTGGCGGATTGCCGGGGCGGCGTCGGTCCGATCAGCGGACGGATGTCGAACTGTCAGAGATGGAGCGACAGGCCGGCGAGAGCGGGGAGCAGTGCCACGACCATCATGCGGGCCGTGCGGCCGAGGAGGCATGCGGACGCGAAGACCGCCGTGCGCATCTTGCCGGCGGCGGCGGTGAAGGTCATCACGATGAGCGGTGGTGCGCCGGTGAAGGCGCTCACGAACAGCAGCAGCGGGCCGGTGATCCGGTGGCGATCAGCCGAAACCACCGTGACCAGCCTGGTCGCCATGCGGCGCAACCGACCGGGGTGCTGGCTCGCGGAGTCGCCGCGCCGGGCCACGAGGGCCCGCTTCCTGGCGAGCCAGTGACGCAGCATCGGTGACCGCAGTGTCCCGCGCGCGGTCAGGAAGATCGTCAGCTTGCCCACGCTCTGACCAAGGGCTGCCGCGGCGGCCAGCAGTGCGGGGTTGGTCGTCGTCGTGGCGACCAGCCCGACGAGGTACGGCTCCGCGGGCACGACGGGAAGAAAGGCCGAGATGAAGCCGACTCCCACGGTGCCCAGCACTTCGGGTATCACGCTGACTCAGGGATGTCGCGGCGTAGCGATCGGGACTCCATGGAGGTCGGCACCACCCTGGCTGCAGTGACGGACCGGCGCCGCCACGAATGGACTCCCGGAGAGCAGATCGCGCACGGAGCGTCGCGAGCACTGGGACGGTCGTGAGGACCATTGTCCTGCACGGGCGCGTGACGCGCGGGGAGCTGACGTGGTCAGTCGGGTCATCGAGCGGGTCGGGTCCGTCGACATAGGCCGCCTATAGATGTCGCCCATACCCTTCTCTCGCGCGAACGACTGTGTGTCGAGAGAGAGAAAATGATGAACGCATTGAGGACGCGGGTAGGACGTGCCGTGACTGCGCTGGCCGGGGCGGCCCTCCTGGCGATTGCGCCCGGAACGGTCGCAGTGGCGGCTGCGGCGCCTGTCGCGGTGGCGGGGGGAGGTTGTAACGACCTTGAGATCTGGGGATACGGGGACGGGTACGGTTTGACGCCCGGGACGACGGTGACCATCACGGTCGAGGTCTGGCAGATGTCCGACCTGGAGTCCGAGAGTCGTACCCAGACCGTGGCCTCCGACGGCACCATCGCCGGGCACTCGTTCTGGACCGAGGACATCATCGCCTTCGCCACCGCCAGGGCGACCATTCGAAACGGTGCCGGATCGGTGCTCGCGGTGAGCCCAGAGGTGTCTATCGGCTGTCCCCCCTGGTAACACCTCGACTGTCGGATCAGGACACCAACCGAACCCCGAACGGTGCGCGGCAAGGTCGACACTTGCCCCGCACCGTAGGTGTTTCCGGGTCGTACGACGCGTGCGTCCTCAGACTGCGGCGGACCCCCGGCTCGTGTCCCGGGTCGCCGTTGCGCCGGGCGGCCACGAGTTCTCCGAGTTCCTCGACGACGGCCATGAACCGCTGTCGCCGACCCCGGGCACCGGGCCCGCCTCCACCGTCACAGCCGGGCCTCGGCGAGGTCGCGGCCGGCGGCGACCCGAGTTCCCCGCGGCCAGGTCCACGCGGCGCGCAGGATGAAGGCCAGGAGCAGCAGCTCGAGCCCGATGGAGAGGCCGTAGAAGGAGAGGTACGTCCAGGACTCGCCGTCCGCGTTGTACACCGAGACGGGGACGTAGAGCGTCGCCACGACGAGGTTGGCGGCGCGGTTGACCCGGGCGGGGAGTGTCGTGGAGAGCAGGATCATGAGGATCGGGGCGGCCATGAGCGTGAGCGCGAGGGTGACGAAGGTGGGGCCGGTGTCGAACTCGTGAACGACGCCGGCCCGGATCTCGTCGATGAAGCCGGGCTTGTACAGGGCGAGGTAGTCGACGTAGATGTAGAGGAACATGAAGCTGGTCCAGGCCGCGGCGAGCTTCGCCTGGACCGGGAGGTGCGGCTCCTGGAGCGCACCGGCTGGTCTGTCGGTTCTGATCATCGGTTCTCCTGGGTGCTGGTGTCAGCCGGGTCGGCTCACCCGACGTCTTCACTATGAACAGCGCCGACGGGTGCCACATCCGCTCGCGGGCTCGCGCCGTCCCGGTCCCGGGCACGGGAAAGCCGCCGTACTTTCGGCTGATTCGCCCGAGCGGCGACCCTCCTACGTTGTCCGGGAGGGGGAAGCATGGTTGCTGGGATCTGGGCTGAGCCGCGCCCCGCGCGCCCGCCGGTGCGGGTCTGGCGGGACTGGGCGCTGTCCTCGGCTCTCGTCGCGGTCTCGCTCGTCGAGATGCTGCTGCGCGACGACAAGGCGTGGGCACCGCTGCTGGTCGGTGTCAGCGTCGTGGTCGCGGGGTGCCTGCTCTGGCGACGCACGCGGCCGCTGGCCGCGGTCGCCGTTGCCTTCGGAACCGTTCTCGCGTTCGACATCGCGAGGATCGCGGTCATCGATGCCACCGGTCTGCTGGGCATCGCGGGGCTGCTGGTGCTGCCCTACGCCCTGCTGCGCTGGGGGGCAGGTCGAGAGGCCGCCCTCGGGCTCGGCATCATCCTCGTCTGGCTACCCGTCACCCTCGTCGCGGACCCGACCTCACCCGCGGAGAAGATCGCCGGTTACGGGTTCTTCCTGTTCTCGGCCGCGCTCGGCGCGGCGGTGCGCTACCGCGCCAGAAGCCACGACCGCGACATCGAGCAGGTGCGGCTTCGTCAGCGCAACGAACTCGCCCGCGAGCTGCACGACACGGTCGGCCACCGGGTCCTGGCCATCGCCGTCCAGGCACAGGCGGGTCGCGCGTTGTCCGCCGCAGACCCGAAGCGCGCGTTGGCCACCCTGGTCACGATCGAGGAGGAGGCGTCCCGGACGCTCCGGGAGATGCGCGCCCTCGTGGGGGTGCTGCGCGACGGAACGGACGCCGACCTCGCCCCCCGACGAGGGGTGGCGGACGTCGAACGACTCGCTCGTCCCGGCGGCGAGGTGCTGGGCGTCCGCGTGCGGGTCTCCGGCGACGTCGAGACCGTTGAGCCAGCGGTCGGCACCGCGCTCTACCTGATCGCCGCCGAGGCGGTCACCAACGCGACCCGCCACGCCTCCGGCGCCACCGGAGTCACCGTCGACGTCACCGCATCCCGCGGCCAGGTGCACCTGCGGGTGCGTGACGACGGCGAGGCGACCACGACCAGCTCCCCGCACGCCGGCTACGGGCTGCGCGGCATGGCCGAGCGGGCGAGCCTGCTCGGCGGCACCCTCCGGGCGGGACCTGACCCGGACGGCGGCTGGAGCGTCGACGCCTCGCTGCCTCGCAAGGCGCGGGCGTCATGACCATCCGCGTGCTGGTCGCTGACGACCAGGACATCGTCCGGGCCGGGCTCTGCATGATCCTGGACGCCCAGCCGGGGATCACCGTCGTCGGTGAGGCCGCCGACGGTCGCCGGGCGATCGCCCTGGCCCGTTCGCTGCGTCCCGATGTGTGCCTGCTGGACATCCGCATGCCCGAGGTCGACGGGATCGAGGCCACCCGCCAGCTCGCCGGCGCCGACGTCGCCGATCCGCTGCCCGTCGTCGTCATCACCACCTTCGACCTCGACGAGTACGTCTACGGCGCGCTGAAGGCAGGCGCCCGAGGCTTCCTCCTCAAGGACGCCGGCGCCGAGATGCTCGCCCAGGCCGTCCATGCCGCCGCCCGCGGCGACGCCCTGATCGCCCCGAACATCACCGCGAGGCTCCTGTCCTCCTTCGCGAACAGCCGTCCGCGCCCGGTGCCCCCCGAGCCGGTCGAGCCGCTGACCGCTCGCGAGGAACAGGTCCTGCTGGCCGCCGCTCGCGGGCGGACCAACAGCGAGATCGGCGACGAGCTGGCCATCAGCCTCAGCACCGTCAAGACCCACATCGCCGCCCTGATGCGCAAGCTCAACGCCCGCAACCGCGTAGAGATCGTCATGTGGGCCTACGAGACACGCCGCGTCGGCATCTGATCGGTGCCCGCCTGCGCGAACCCGAAAGCGGGAGCGCCGGGGGCCGGACAAGGCGAGGAACTCACCTCCGACGAGACCGGAACCCCCGCCGGTCGGCGGGGGTTCCGGCACGCGGATCAGGTCAACGGGACCTGGCGGGCGAGTGCCGCACCGCCGCTTTCGAAGGCGGCCAGGACGGAGGTGGGCGTGCCACCGGTCACCGGCACCAGGACGGTGACCGGGCGTCCCGGACGGAGCTGCACCGTGCGCTCACCGAGCGACCGGTCACCGTCGTAGGTGTGCAGGTAGGCCGCGCCGGCGCGGTCGGCCCGGACGGTCACCCGCACGCCACCGGCCACCTGTCGTTGGCCGGTCAGTCGCAGCGCCCGTTCGGGCAGCCGGGCCACGGCGGCCGGCGCGACGCCGTCCACCGCCGACTGCGCGATGGTCTGCGCGCTGTGCACGCTGCGCGCGGCGGTGTCCGGGAAGACGGGGGCGGTGGGCTGCCGGTCCACCGGGGTGAGGCCGGGCAGGGTGACCAGCCCGTACCGGTACGGGTCGGCGCGGACGCCGGTGAACGTGGACCAGCCGAGCCGGGACTGGGAGCTGAGGTCCTGGGTGTCCGAGTCGTAGACCAGCACGTTGAAGCCCATGTGCGTCGGGTCGATCGCGTCGGGCAGCACCGCGAGCGGGATGCGGGCCTCGATGGTGTAACCGGTGTACGGGGCGGTGACCTTGCTGACCACGGTCATGCCGGGGGCGGTCGTGGCACCCGGTCCCTGCCGGTTGTCGGCGTCCCGCTGCCAGCACGGCGGGTCGCCGTTGGCGGGGTCGTCGGTGACCGGGAAGATGCCCGCCTTGAACACGGTGGAGGTGTCCGTCGAGTTCCCCTTGGGATCGACGATGATCTCGACGCTGTCGGTACGCCGCTGTCGCTTGCAGTCCTGGGGCACCACCTTCTTGCCGAGGACGTCATCGGTGACCTGCACGAAGACGAGGAGGGCGTCCTCGGTCCAGGCGATCCGCCCGGTGGCCGAGGCGTCCTGTCCGGTGGTGGCCTGTCCCTCCCAGATGCGGGACAGGTCCAGCTCCTCGCCCGGGTACTCGCCGGGGCCGGCCACCCCGTCGACGGTGTGGTTCTGCCCGGCTCGCGGGACCACGCTGGTCGGCACGATCTCCAGGGCGCCGGTCTCCACCGTGCTGCCGGTGCCGCTGGTGGTGGTGATGGTGAATCCGTAGTCGCCGCCGTCGCCGCCCTCGTTGGCGGTCGGCAGGCCGGCGTCGCTGTTGGTGACGGTGAAGGTGACCGCGCCGGTGGCGCCCGGCGCCAGGCCGGTGTAGCTCTTCGTCGCCGCGTCCGCGGTGAAGCCGGCCGGCAGGCCGAGGGCGACGGTGCCGCTCTGCGCCGTCGTGCCGTGGTTGCGCAGGTCGATCCGCACGGTCCGGCTCTTGCCCGAGCCGATGGTCAGCACCGGCTTGATCAGGGTGTCCAGTTGCGGGTAGCCGCTGTCGCCGGCCCAGCTCCGGAACAGCCCGACCTCGGGCAGCGGCTCCAGGGTGCCGCGCACGTCGGCGACCACCCGGACGGCGCGATCGGTTCGGCCGGCGCCCTGGCCGGTGGTGAGCGACGCGCCGAGCAGGTGCTGGGCGTTGGTGCCGGCGCCGGCCGGGACGGTCACGGTGAAGGTGGCCGTACGCTCCTTGCCGGCCGGTACGGCACCGCGCAGCGCGCCGGAGCCGGTGGCGCTCCAGCCCTCGGGCAGCCGCAGCGCGACCCGGGGAGCGGTCAGCGCCCGGTTGCGGGGCGCCCGCACGTGGGCGGTGACCGTGACGCGCTGCCCGGGTGCGAGGTCGAACCGGTCGGCGGTCAGCTGGAACTCGGTGCCGCGGGGCAGCCCGCCGGCGGCCGGAGGCAGCACCGACCCGCGCAGGATCGCCTCGGGTGAGGTGTCCGACGGGTCGTACGGGACGCGGCTGTCGACCAGGGTGTAGAAGTCGCAGCGGATCGCGGCGGGGTCGGTGGGGGCGGCGGCGGTGCTCGCCCAGCCCTGGGTGACGTACTCCCGGCGGGCGTCGACCTCGATCTCGGCCCAGGTCCGGCCGTCGGCGGCGCGAGCGCCCTCCCAGACGCCGAACACCTGGTCGGTCGGGACGGTCGGCACGAAGCTGGAGGCGCACCGCGGCCCGGCCGTCGAGGTGCCGGTGCCGCCGGTACGCAGCAGCTTGGCCGCCCGGAACGGCGTGAGTCCTTCCCGGGTGAGCTGCTCGGGGAAGGCCCTGGGGTCGGCGGCGGCGTGGAACGCCTCGGCGGCGAACCGGGCGGCCTGCTGGTGGTTGCCGTGGTTGCCGGGGGTGGGGGACGGGTTCATCGTCATCAGGATCTCGGGCCGGGTCTGCCGGATCACCCGGACGATCTGGCCCAGCGTCTCGTCGTGGCCCCAGATCTGTTCCGACAGGGGTGCCGAGGCCGTGTACCAGAAGTCGACGCGGTCGAGGTTGTAGAGATTCTCCACCCCGGCCTTGCCGATCGCGGTGCGCTCCTCGCGCTCCCGGATGATGCCCAGCGGTGGTCCCTCCTCCAGGCCGACGGCGTTGCCCCCGCCCTCGCCGCGGGTGATGGTGACGACGCCGGCCTTGGCGCCGTACTTCTCCTTCCACTGGCCGAGGGTGGCGAGGCTGCCGGCCTCGTCGTCGGGGTGCGCGCTGACGAAGAGCACGTCCAGGTCGACCGCGTCGGTCGGGCGGGCGGTGGGGGGTGCGGCGTGGGCGACGACCGGTGTCCCGGACAGGGCCAGGGCGAGCGCCGTGGGTAGCAGGAACGCCTTGATGCGCATGCAGATCCTTTCGCGTGAGGCGAGGTCCGCGCAGCGGCCGACGACGTCGGGCGCGGCTGCGCCGACGGCGGGGTCGCCGGTGGACGGTAAGTGGGCCTGCCAACGGCGGCAGGCCGGAGTGCAGGCATGGGACGGAATGCCAGCAGCACGGCGGTCCGTACACACTGGAAGGCCTTCGCCGGTGACGCTAGGGACCGGCGCGGCGGCGCGTCAATGCTTTGCAAGGACTTTCTTAATTTCCAGAAGAAAACAAGTTGCCGCTCAGTCGAGGGGTACGGGCGCGGTGCGCGATGCCAGGCCGGGGGCGCTCCCCGCGCGGCGGCGGTGACGTTTTCGCTGCCGAAGTGCTTCGGATGCATGCCGCATCAGCCGTTCAGCCACTTGACTGCTTAATTCGTTCGCCGTATGAAATAAACATGACGGGCAGGGTGATGCCACCACCGATCCGGAGGGGTCGAGTGCGGTCGGAAGGGGTCGAGCCGTGGCGCGTGATCCCCGCCGGTGTCGAGCGCGTCCCGCGAGGCCGACAGGTCGTTGATGGCCCGGAGGATCCGTCGGCGTTCCTGGGTGAGGTCGGCCAGCATGACCGAGCAGGTCGGCGCCAGTCGGTCACCGTCCTCCCGCACGCACGGCAGGACGGTGGCGATGGTCGTGGTGCTCGGGCCCGCGGTGACCAGGCTGCGGATGCGGCACACCGTACCGATGTCGGCCTCGCGGTACTCGCGGTAGCCGCTGCGTGCGGGCGGGCGGGGCTACCATCAGCCGCGCGGAAGCACGGTGATGGCCGCGATGGCGGTGTTGACGACCGTTGCCGTCACGGTACGGGTCACGGCCTGCGCCGCGGCGTCGGCTCCCCAGTCGCCTCGTTCCAGTTCCTTGGCCCGCGTGATCACCGACGACGTCCACGGGATCTCGCGGTGGAACTGCGGGAGAGTTCCGCTCGCCGAGAGCAGTGCCGCGAGCGCGGCGATGCGGGCCGGTGGCGGCGTGTCCGCCGAGAGGGCTTGTCGGACGTCGGCGAGCAGACGCGCCCGGCGTCCGGTCCCACCCTCCCGGAGGGCTGTCGTGCGGAACAGGCCGAGCACCTTGTGCGGCCTCCGGTCGAGGTCGCCTCGCGCGATCAGCCTGTCCAAAACCGGCTCGCGCAGTGGGGGGCCGATCGCCGCGAGTGCGGTCTGCGCGCCCCTCGGCTTCGCGGAGAGGTAGTCCCACGTCGGACGCAGGAGGTCGTCCGACGGTGGGTGACCCGCCACGCTCCTGATCCGGCCCCCGGGCGTCCGTGGCCAGGTGGTCGCCGAGGGCGAGGTCCGCCAGGACGGCGCCGCCGAGCACGGAGAAGAGCGTGTTCTCGCCCGCGATGGTTCCGGACCGGGGCTGGAACAGCAGCAGCAGAAGATCCTCCACCAGGGTCGGTGGGTCGGACCGGGGGTCGGTGGTCATCGGCGGGGCTCCCAGCGGAAGAGTCGGGTGGCCAGGGCGACGGCGACGACGACCCAGCCCAGGGTCGGCGCGAGCAGGAGCAGGGAGTCGGTCACGGCCACGCCGCCGTTCCAGGCGTTCCTGGTCAGTTCGGTGGCGGCGCCGCCGGGCAGCAGCCGCTTGAGCCAGGCGAGGTTCCCGGTGCCGCTGATGCCGACCCAGGTGGCCACGGCGATCATGCCGAGGGTGACCGGCAGGGTGGTGACCTGGGCGTGCTCGGGAGAGTTGGTGAGTCCGGCGGTGGCCAGGGCCAAGCCGATCATCATGGCCAGGGTCGCCAGGACCGCCAGCACCAGCAGGGCGGGGTCGGCCGGCCCGCCGGCGACGACGGCCAGCGCGGTCAGGATCGCGGCCACCTGCACCACCGCGATCGTGGTGGGCGGCAGCAGCAGGCCGGCCAGGATGGTGGAGTCGGCGACAGCGGTGGAGCGCAGTCGCTTCAGGAAGAGGTTCTGGCGTCGGGAGGCCAACGTGGTGACGGCGGTGGCGTAGAGCCCGAACGCGGCCACGGTGAACAGCACGATCGCCGCGATGTAGCCGAGGCTGCCGATCTCGGCGAAGATCTCGTGCTGGCGGACGAAGACGGCGCAGACAACGACCGGGATGATGAGGCTGGTGATCAGCACCAGCCGGTTCCGGAAGATCTGGATCAGCTCGGTGGACGCGATGGACAACATGGGACGCTCCGGTTCGAGAAGAGGTTCAGCGGGTGACGGCGCGGAAGACGTCGTCGAGCCGGGTCGACCCGGCGTGCAGGTCGCGCAGCTCCACCGTGTGGTCCTGGGCCCACCCGAGCAGGGCGTGCAGGTCCTTCTGCAGGGCGAAGGTCTCGATCACGACGGTCCCGTCGGCGTCGACGGTGGCCTGCACCGGCAGCATCGGCGCCGGTTCCGCGAGGGAGAAGCGGATCACGGCCGGCAGGCTGCGGGTCAGCTCGGAGACGGTGCCCTCGCGGTGGAGGACGCCCTGGTGCATCAGCCCGATCCGGTCGGCGCGCTGCTGCGCCTCCTCCAGGTAGTGCGTGGTCAGCACGATGGTGGTGCCGTTCTCGCGCAGCCGGTCGACAGTCGCCCAGACGGCGTCGCGGGACTGGATGTCCAGGCCGGTGGTCGGCTCGTCCAGGACGATCAGCTCCGGGGTGCCGTAGACCGCGGTGGCGAAGTCCAACCGCCGCTTCTCGCCGCCGGACAGCTGAGCCACCTTCCGGCCGGCCCGGTCGGTGAGATCGACCAGGTCGAGCACCCGGTCGACGTCGTCGCGGCGCCCGCTGAGCCGTCCGATCAGACCGACGGACTCGCGGACCGTGAGGTCGGGGGAGAAACCACTCTCCTGGAGCATCACCCCCGTGCGGGGACGCACCGTCCGCCGGTCGTCGGGGCGGTGCCCGAAGACGAGTACGGTGCCGGAGGTCTGCCTCCGATGCCCCTCGACGACCTCGAGCGTCGAGGTCTTGCCGGCCCCGTTGGTGCCCAGCAGCGCGTAGAGCTCCCCGGGGCGTACCTCGAAGGAGAGGTCCTTGACGGCGTGGAAGTCACCGTAGGTGAGGTTCAGCCGGTCGACTTCGATGACGGGTGTGGTGGACATGCACCCATGACAGCGCGGGTGTGCCCGGCGTGGCAGTGGCGCGGTGTCATGACCGCGTGTGACGTGGTGTCACTGGTGGTCGCCGGTGATCGTCGGATACTGGGGTGGTGACCGCACCATCGCCGCGCTTCACC
This sequence comes from Micromonospora sp. NPDC049240, assembly GCF_040647835.1. Taxonomy (NCBI): domain Bacteria; kingdom Bacillati; phylum Actinomycetota; class Actinomycetes; order Micromonosporales; family Micromonosporaceae; genus Micromonospora; species Micromonospora sp. NPDC049240. The sequence goes on along the minus strand of NZ_JBEZCX010000006.1, from coordinate 295,123 downwards.
GCGTCGACGCAGAAGAGGCTGCGCCGGCTCAACCTCGCCGCCTCACTGCCGCCGGTGGTGCTCGCCGCCGTGGTGCTGGTCTACACCGACGCGCGTACCTGGTGGCACGTCGCCGTCCTGGCGCCCGGGGCGATGGCGGCCCTGGTGGCCTTCGAGCGGTGGACGGCGGGCGACCTCGGCCGGTTCGCGCTGCCCTGCGCGGTCGTCGCGGCAGCGGTGTGGCCACTGGGAGTGCTGGTGACCGGCAGTCCCAACGCGTACTGGGGGATCTGCGCCGTGGGTTCGCTCGCGTTGCGCCAGGTGCGGCGGCGCCGTGCCCTGGTGATGGCCGGGCTGTTCTCCTTCGTCGCCGTGGTCGGCGCGATGCGGCTGCTGGTGCAGCGGGACGACCCGGGCGACGTCGTGGGGCGCTACGTCCTCGTGCCGACCGTCCTCACCGTCGTCGTGACGGTCCTGACCGTGGTGGGGGAGCGGTTCTACGACCTCATCCGGGAGCTCGAACAGACCCGGGAGCGCGAGGCGGAGCTGGCCGTGGTCCGGGAGAGGGTCCGGTTCGCCAGCGACCTGCACGACATCCAGGGCCACACCCTGCACGTGGTCAAGCTCAAGATCGCCCTGGCGCAGCGGCTGCTGGACCGCGACACCGCACGGGTGGCCAAGGAGCTGCGGGAGACGTACGCGCTGGTCAGCGACACCATCGCGCAGACCAAGGAACTCGCGTACGCGCAACGGCGGCTCAACCTCACCGCGGAGATCGAGAACGCGAAGAACCTGTTCGAGGCCGCCGGCATCCGGGTCCGGGTGACCCGGGAGGCCGAGGTCGACACCCGCGTCAGCGAACTGCTCGGCCAGGTGCTGCGGGAGACCACCACCAACATCCTGCGCCACGCGCAGGCCGCCCAGGTGCAGATCACGCTCGCCGGGACCGGCATCACGATCGTCAACGACGGTGTGACCGCCACCGGGCTTCCCGAGCTGCGGGGCCTGGCGGCGTTGCGGCAACGGGTCGTGGACGACGGTGGCGAGTTCTCCGTGGAACAGCGCGACGGGCGGTTCCGTACGGCTGCGGTCTTCGCGCCCGCCCGCGCCGACGCGGCCCCCACGGTGGCGAGGGAGGACAGCCGATGACGAGCATCGTGCTCGCCGACGACGAGGTGTTGCTGCGGACGGCCCTGGCCGCGCTGCTGCCGATGGAGGGCGACATCACCGTGCTCGCCGAGGCCACCGACGGCGGGACGGCGATCGCCGCGACCCTGCGACACCGGCCCGACGTGCTGGTCATCGACCTGGAGATGCCGGGCGTGGACGGCCTGGACGCGGTCGCGGAGATCCGCCGCGTGCGGCCCGAGCAGGTGATCCTCATGCTGACCCGGCACGCCCGGCCGGGCGTGCTGCGCAAGGCGTTGCGGCTCGGCGTGCAGGGCTTCGTCAGCAAGTCCGCCGAGCCGGCCCACATCACCTCGGTCATCGCCACCCTGCACGCGGGCAAACGCTGGATCGACCCGGACGTGTCCGCGCTCGCCGTCACCGAGGACTGCCCGCTGACCGACCGCGAGATCGACGTGCTGCGGGTCACCGGGGAGGGCTACTCGGTCGCCGACATCGCCGTCCGGCTGCACCTCGCCCCGGGCACCGTGCGCAACTACCTCTCCAACGCGATGCGCAAGACCCAGACCCGGACCCGCCACGACGCGGCCCGGTACGCCCGCGAACACGACTGGCTGTAGCGGCCGTCCGGCTACTGCTCGGGGTGCTCGGCGCGGTCACCTGTCGGCGTCGCGGTCCGATCGGATCGCGTGATCGGTGAACCGAAGGTCGTCCCCGACCGTCGTAGGCGCAGTCCCGCCTGTCGTGGGGCGGGTCCGGCGAGTGGTGGAGGGGTCGAATGCAGATGTGGCAGCGGGGCGGCGCGCACCGGGCGGTGCGCGCCGTGGTGGTCCTCGGTGCGGTCGGGGCCGTGCTCGGCGCGGGTCTGGCCGTGGTGCCCACCGCGCGGGCCAGTGCCCACACGACCATCGTCGGCGTCGGCGGCAGATGCGTCGACGTGGCGTGGACGCAGACCGCCAACGGCACGCCGATCCAGCTCGCGGACTGCAACGGCACGGTCGCCCAGGACTGGTTCCACGACGGTTCGGGGCCGGTGCGGGCGCTGGGGAAGTGCCTCGACGTGGCGGGCGGCGTCGGGGCGGACGGCACGCGCATCCAGTTGTTCGACTGCAACGGCACCGGCGCGCAGCAGTGGCGGTTCACCGACGGGCAACTGGTCAACACCGGCTCCGGCAAGTGCCTCGACGCTCCCGGCGACGCCGACGGCACGCACCTGCGGCTGTGGACCTGCACCGGCAGCCCGACCCAGCGGTGGAGCGTGCCGGGCGCACCGCGTCCGGCCGGCGCGGCGGGGAAGAAGGGCGTGAGCACGTGGGCCTTCCCCCGGGTCGCCGACGGCGTCCACGCGGTGGGGGCCGGCTGGTACTACGACTGGTCCGCGAACCCGGACGACGTCCCGGCACAGGCGGAGTTCGTACCGATGATCTGGGGAGCCGGCGCTGTCAACGACGGCGAACTCGACAGCGCGCGGCGCTCCGGCACCACGCTGCTCGGTTTCAACGAGCCCGACCTGCCGCAGCAGGCGAACATGAGCGTCGAGCAGGCGCTGACGTTGTGGCCGCGACTCGAACGGACCGGTATGCGCCTGGGTAGCCCGGCCGTCGCCTTCGGCGGCGAGGTCCCCGGCGGATGGCTCGACCGCTTCCTGAGCGGGGCGCGTCAGCGCGGCATGCGGGTGGACTTCATCGCCCTGCACTGGTACGGCTCGGACTTCGGCCCCGCCGCGCCGCAACACCTGATGACCTACGTGCAGGCGGTGCACGAGCGCTACGGACTGCCCGTGTGGGTCACCGAGTTCAGCCTGACCAACTTCGCCGGTCATCCTCGCTACCCGAGCGCCGAGCAGTTGACCGCGTTCGTCCGCGAGGCCACCGCCCGGCTTCAGGCGACCCCGTACGTGGAGCGCTACGCGTTGTTCGCGCTGCCCGCGTCGGGGGAGGCGGCGGCACTCGGGCTGTATCGCGAGGACGGCGTCCTGACCCCGGCCGGGGACGCGTACCGCGGGTCATGAGCAGCCCCGGCGGGAGGGGGAGGTCGTCGTCCTCGCCCTCCCGCCGGCGCTCAGGCCCCGAAGCGGCGATGTCGGGCGGCGTACGAGCGAAGGGCCCGGAGAAAGTCGACCTTCCGGAAGCCGGGCCAGTACACGGCGCACGCCAACGCCGGCGCCTCGTTGCCCTGTCCCGGTCAGCCGGCTCAGGCCACCGGGTCGGCGGTCTGCTCGGCCCCGGTGGCTTCCTCGCCCTCGGTGGCGAGGGTGGTCTCCAGCCAGCTCGCGATCAGCTCGGCGACGGTGTCCGGCGGCGGCATGGCGATGCCGATCGCGTTCTCCCGCTGCCACAGTTCGAAGATCACGCGATCCTGCGGCTCCACCACCGTGTGCCCCTCGTCGCGCAACGCCTCGACGTGTCGCTGGGTGACCCGCTTGACCCACATGGAGCGGTTCATGCTGGGGAAGAACAGCGACGGGCGGTCGCTGGCCAGCAGCGCGGTCTGCGCCGGCGTGCCGGCCAGGCCGAGGGCCGTCGCGGCGAGCATGTTGGCCGTCGCCGGCAGCACCACCAGGCCGAGGGAACGCTTCGCGAACTCGGTCGGATTCAGCGCCGGATCGGCGCTGGTCCAGACCTCGTCGGCGTACCAGGCGGCCACCTGGGGCGGCACGAAACGTTCGGCGCTCGCCGTGAGCAGCACCCGCAGCGGCAGGTCGATCTCCTGGCGGAGCCAGGACAGGTACCCCGAGGTCGCCATCGCGGCGCTCGAGCCGCTGACGATCACCGACAGTGCGTCATCTCGCATGGCGACAGCGTGGCGTGACGACCCGGTCCCGGACATGGGGGAGCGGCCCCGTCTTCGCGCCCCCGCCCGCCGGGAGTTTGGGGGCCGTTCCCCATGCCGTCCGGACCGGCCGGCTGGCAGGTTCTTCCCCAGGCCCCGGCCGGCCAGCCACCCCGACGCCCGTCCGAGGAGGTGAACGTCATGAAGAAGATCACGATCCGCAAGACCGGTTCCATCAAGCTCACCACGTCTGCGCCGCTGTACTGCACGGACTGCTGCTGACCGGTCCGGCCGCCCCGACGCCTGTGGCGCCGGGGCGGCCGTCGCCGGCCGTCACCGCGATGGAGGGCCGATGTCACCCACCCGCTTGGAGTTCCACCCGCTCACGTACGTGCCGGAGCGGGACGGCATCACGGTCGGCCGCGTCGACGCCGCCTCCTTCGCCATGCTGCCCGAGGACGGCGTCGCGCTGCTGCGCCGACTGGCCGGGGGCATGCCGGTCGACGAGGCCGAGCAGTGGTACCGGCGCACCTACGGCGAGACCGTCGACATGGCCGACTTCGTGGACGCGATGCGCGAGCTGAGGTTCGTCCGGGCCGAGGGGGAACCGCTTGCCACGCCGCCGAAGGTGCGTTTCCACCGGCTCGGACGGCTCGCCTTCTCCCCGCTGGCCTGGGTCGTCTACCTGCTGGTGATGGGCGCGGCCGTCGTCGCCATGGTGAACCGACCGGAGCTGCGCCCCCAGGCCGACCACGTGTTCTTCGTGCCCTCCCTGCTCGGCGTGCAGTTGGGCCTGGCCCTCTGCCAGTCGCCGGCCATCCTCTGGCACGAGTTCTACCACCTGCTCGCGGCCCGCCGGCTCGGCCTGCCCACCCGGATGCAGATCGGCCGCCGGCTCTACTACGTGGTGGTCGAGACCGAGCTGGACGCGCTGCTCACCGTGCCGGCGCGGCGGCGTTACCTGCCGATGACGGCCGGCCTGCTGGCCGACGCGGTGCTCTTCGGCGCGCTCGTGCTCGCCGCCGCGGCCGACCTGTCCGACGGTCTGTCCTGGCCGGGACGACTCGCGCTCGCGGTGGCGTACACCGTGTTGCTGCGGATGTCCTGGCAGTTCTACGTCTTCCTGCGCACCGACATGTACTACGTCGCCACCACGGCCCTGGGCTGCACCAACCTGGACGAGGTGAGTCGGGCGTACCTGCGCGACCGGTTCGGCTGGTTGCCCTGGGTGCGCCGCGCCGACTGGACCGACGGCGACTGGTCGCCGCGGGACCGGCGGCTCGCCCCCTGGTTCGCGCTGGTCACCTGCGCCGGCGTCGGGGTGCTGCTGGTCACCGTCGCGCTCTGGACCGCGCCGCTGATCTGGGAGTTCGGCACCCGGGTGGTCAGCGCCCTCGTCAACGGCTCGCCCGCCGGGCCCGGCTTCTGGGACTCGGTCGCCTCCCTCCTGTTGGTCGCGTTCGAGCTGGTGCTGCTGCCGCTGCTGGCCGGGCGGGTCCAGCGCCGGCGGGCGAAAAGTCCGAGCCCCGCTCCGGCCGGCTGACCGCCGCCCGCCCACCACGACCGTCCACGACGGCCACCGAGCCGCCGGACCCATCCCAACCGAGGAGCAAGGCATGACTGCACACCAATGGCGGGTTGGGCCGTCGCCGGCCGACGGCGAGCGGGCCGATCTCGCGGTCGACGCGCACCGGGGCCTGCGTGGTCCGTACACCGGGCTGGGCAGCCTGCTGCGGCTGATCGTGCCGGAGACCTACGAGCGCCGGCCCGACCTGGTCCGCCGGCACCTGACCGAGATCCTCTCCGCCGCGCCGGAGCTGCGGGGCGCGATCGACGCCGCGCCCGAGACCCTCACCTCCCTCGCCGTACCCGAGGAGCGGACCCGGATCTACCCGGCCAACCGGACCCGGCGGCTGGCGCACGGGGCGACCGAGTTCGTCGCCGGCCACGCCGCCGCCACCGGCCGGTTGCCGCTGCGGGTGGCGTTCGACCGGGTGGACCAGGCGGACCCGACCGACCAGGAGTTCCTCGCCATCTTCCTGCGTCGGGTCCGGCCGGACCGGGTGCAGGTGACCATCGGCACCGACGGCGGCCCCCTGGAGCCCGAGCTGTCCGCCGCGCTCGAGCGGTACGCGACCCGGCGGCCGGACCTGCCCCGGCCGGGCGCCGCCGCCGGCCGCGACCGGGAGGAGTTGGCGCAGGCGTACGTCGACGCGGACGGCACCTCCACCGACCCGGCGGAGCTGGCCGCGTACGAGCAGACGGACGCGGACCGCCGGGTACGGCTGCACGACGCGCGCGCGGCGCGGCTGCGCGAGCGCGGCGAGTGGAGCCTGGAGCTGGGCGCGATCCCGTGGCACCTGGAGCGCGGCAGTGATCCGGCCGGCGCCGGCGCGGACGCGCTCTACGAGGCGGCCCGGCACTGCGGCGCGATGGGCTACTACCACGCGGTGATCGACTACGGGACCCGCGGCCGGGCGATCGTGGACCCGGAGACCCAGATGCAACGGTTCTGGCTGCTGAGCACCCGGGCCAGCTCGGCGATGGTGGTGCTCGGGCGCACCGTGGAGGCGGAACCGACCTACCTGGACCTGCGCAGCCGGTACGCCGACCCGGAGCTGCAGATGTCCACCGGGTACGCGCTGGCGATGCTCTACACCCGGTTCCACCCCGACGAGCTGCGGGACCACCATCTGGCCCGGGGCTACATCAACAACTCCATCGCGATCGCCTCGCTCCTGCCCGACCTGGAGAAGCGGGCCTTCCACTCGGTGTTCCAGAACAATGGTCTGGCGCTGATCGAGATGCGGTTGGGCCGGCTGCCGGCGGCGCTGCGGCTGGTCGACGAGGGGCTGCGCCGGCTCGACCAGGAGCTGCCCGGCGACAAGCACCGGCTGCACCGGTCGGTGCTGGTGCACAACCGGGGCAAGGCGTACCTCGCGCTCGGCCGGCTGGACGAGGCGCTGGCCGACCTGACGAAGGTGATCGAGCTGGATCCGAACTACGCCGACTACTACTTCGACCGGGCCGACGTGCGGCGGCGGCTGGGCGACCTGGCCGGCGCCGTCGCCGACTGCGACACCGCGATCAGCCTGTCGCCGCCGTTCTACGAGCTGTACTACAACCGGGCGGACATCCGGACCGAGCTGGGCGACCTGGCCGGCGCGGTGGCCGACTTCGGTTACGTCGTCGAGCTGGAGCCGGACCAGGTGGACGCCCGGGTGAACCTCGTCAGCCTGCTGCTCGACGACGGGCTGCTCGACGACGCCCGCCCACACCTGGACGAAGGACTGCTGCGGCACCCCGACGAGCCCCGTCTGCGGCAGTTGCGCGGTGTGCTCGCGCTGGCCGACGGCGACCGGGCGCAGGCGCGGCGGCACTTCGACGCGGCGCTGCGGGCCGACCCGGCACTGGTTGCCGCGCTGGCCAGCCGGGCCGCCCTCGCCTTCGACGGCGGGGACCACGCCACCGCGGTCGCGGACCTGACCGCGGCGCTGGCGGTCGAGCCCGACAACCCGGACCTGTGGTACAACCGGGGCTTCGTCCACCAGGCGTCGGGCCGCTGGGCCGACGCGGTGGCCGACTACAGCCGCGCGTTGGACCTGCCCGGGGCCGACCGGGGCGAGCTGCTGAGCCAGCGGGCCCGGTGTCACACGGAGCTCGGCGACACCGAGGCCGCCCGGGCCGACGAGACGGCCGGCGCGGCCGAGCGGCTGGACCTGGCCGGCGCGCGATGACCACCACGGCCTCGATCAGGGACTCGACAGCGGTCGGGCCGCAGCCCGACGCGTCCCACCCGACCGTCGGGGCCGCCGACCGCTCCCCGACCGTCGGGGCCGCCGACCGCTCCCCGGTGGGCGACGCGGCCCCGCCCGTGCCCGCCGGTGGCCCGGCCGCCGACCCGCCCGCGCCCGCCGGCAACCGGGCCGGCGACCCGGCCCGGCCCAGCGGGGTCAGCGGCCCGCTGCTGCGCGAGTTCATGCGCAACTGGGCCACCGGTGTCGCCGTGGTCACCAGTCACGCGGACGGGCGGCCGGTCGGCTGCACGGTCAACGCGTTCACCTCCGTGTCGCTGAGCCCGCCCCTGCTGCTCGTCTCGCTCGGGCGGGCCAGCCGCACGCTGGCCGCGCTCACCGCCGAGGGCGGGTTCGCGGTGAACCTGCTGAGCCGGCGGCAGTGCCACCTGGCCGACCAGTTCGCCGGCCGCGCGCCGGACCGGTTCGCCGGGGTGCCGTACCGCGACCGGGACGGGTTGCCGCTGCTCGACGGCGCGCTCGCGGTCGCGGTCTGCACCGTGAGCCAGGTGATCGGGGTCGCCGACCACGCGCTGGTGCTGGGGGCGCCGTACTGGTGCGAGAGCCGCGCGGGCGTGGAGCCGGCCGTCTTCTTCGCCGGAGGGTACCGGGCGGTCAGTCCGGATTGACCCGCTCGCGGAACCGGGCGGCGTACCGGTTGAGCGCCGCCCGGTTCGTCTGCTCGGTCTTGGCGATCAGGCTCGCCACGTGCTTCTCCACGGTGCGCGGGGAGATGAAGAGCTCGTTGGCGATGCTGCGGTTGTCGGACCAGTCCGCCATCAGTTCGAGGACTTCGTACTCCCGCTCGGTCACCCCCTTGAGCCGCAGCGGCGGTGGCACCCGGCTGGTGTCGCGGCGGTGCGGCACCACCACGCCGCACCGGCGCAGCTCGGCCCGGCAGGCCCGAGCGGGCGCCCCGAGCCCGGCCTGGCGGAAGTGCTCCTCGGCCTGGCGCAGCCAGGTGACCGGGTCTCCCCAGCGGTCCGTCCGGGCCGCCCCGGCGACGAGGCGCAGGCCGAGGTGGACGGCGATCGGGTGCGCGTGCGCGTCCCGGCGCACCGCCGCCACCGCCGCCGCGGCCTCCTCGCGCCGGCCCTGCCGGCCCAGCAGGACGGCCTCGGCGAGCGACCCGAACTGCCGGTTCCAGTGCAGGCGACCCGCGTCGCTGCCGCTCGTCGCGCGCCCGCGACACCAGCTCGCCGCACCGCCCAACACGTCCAGCAGCAACCCCAGCCCGTGCTCGCCGGCCAGCGGATAGGGCGCCGGCCGGTCCGCGTCGTACCGGGCCGCGCGGGCCAGCTCGTCGCGCGCCCGGTCCGGGTCCTCCTCCAGCAGCGCGCAGACCGCGTACGCCATCCCGTGCGCCAGCGCCAGGTACGGCGAGCCGGTGTCCCCGTGGCGCCGCAGGTCGACAAGCGCCTCGTCCAGCTCCGGCCGCCGGCCCCGGTGCCCGGCGCAGATCGCGCGGACCAGCGAGAACCGGACCAGCACCTCGCGCAATCCCAGCCGCCCCGCCTCCGCCACGCTCACGGCGACCAGGCGCTCCGCCTCGTCGTACCGGCCCCGCAGGGCGTGGTGCCAGGCGAGCAGGGCGTGCCCGGTGTGGCGCAGCGCCGGGGAGCCGAGCCGTCCGTTCCGTTCCGCGCTGTGGCGCAGGGCGTCGGCGTCACCGGTGAGCAACCACTGGTGCTCGGCGAGCAGGAGGGTGGCTCGGGCCCGCCACAGCGGCAGGTGGTGGCGGTCGGCCAGCTGCCGGATCCGGAAGAAGCACGTCTGCGCCTCGTCGGTCTCCCACCGGCGGGCCAGCAGGCCACGGACCTGCCAGCCGAGACAGGCCGCCGCCGGCAGCCCGGCGTGCTCGGCCTCGTCCACCGCCCGCTCGGCGAGCCGGACCGCCTGCTCGGGCGCGCCGACCGCGAGGTGGGCCGCGACCGCGTCGAGGTACGCGGTCTGCGGCCCGGGGGCGTCCGGGCCGAGCACCGCCCGGGCCGTCTCCAGTTGGACGACCGCGTCGGCCCACCGCCCGGCAAGGCCGGCCAGCCGGGCGAGCTGCACGTGCACGCCGGCCAGCCGTTCGGGCGGGACGCCCGGGTGGCAGAGGTCGTCGAGGCTGTCGAGGAGCCGCAGCCCGCGTTCGGCGTCGCCCGTCTCCACCAGCGCGCAGAGCAGCTCGTGCAGCACCTCGGCGCGCAGCGGGGCGTCCGGGGCGGTCTCGGCGAGTCGCCATGCCTGTTCCAGGGTCTCGACGGCCGCGTGCAGCCGGCCCGTGGCGAGCGCCCGGCGGCCGGCGAGGGTCAGCAGCCGGGCCGCCCGCGCCGGGTCGCCGCCCCGGCCGGCCAGGCGGGCGGCGAACGCGCACCATCCCCCCGTCAGCTCCGGGTGCAGCTCGTGCACCGCCTCGGTCGCCCGCTGCGCCAGGACGGCCCGATCGGCCGGGGTGAGCAGGTCGAGCAGCGCCAGGGCGGTGGTCGGGTTGCGGAAGGCGTACCAGTCGTGGTCGTCGGGGCCGGGCACGACCAGCCCGGCGGCGACCGCCGCGCGTACGTGCCGGAGCAGGTCGTCCTGGTCCAGCCGCAGGGCCTGCCCGAGCACCGAGATGGGGAACCGTTCGCCGATCACGGCCGCGGCGGTGAGCAGGCGGCGGCCGGCGGGCCCGAGCCGGGTCGCCTGGCCGGCGACGGTGTGCCGGACGCTCGACGGCACGGCGGTGGGGACCTCGTCGACCAGCCGGCACCCGCCCGGGTGCACGACGAGGGCGCCGCTGTCCACCATGGCCTGTAGCAGTTCGGTGGCGAGGAACGGGTTGCCGGCGCTGTCGCGGCAGAGCCGGGTCACGACCGTCTCCGGCACCTGGTGGGGGAGCAGCCGCAGCCGGGACGCCGCGAGCAGGCGGACCGCCGGTGGGTCCAGCGGGTCCAGCGGCAGGACCGCGCCGCGGCACCGCCGGCCGAGCGACTGGGTCAGGTCCCATGCCGGCCCCGGGCCCTGCCGCACGGTCGCGAGCAACAGGGTGCCCTGGTGGACGAGGTTGTCGGCCAGGTACTCCACCACCGTCAGCGTCCTGCGGTCGCTGTCGTGCAGGTCCTCAAGCGCCAACAGGCAGCCGCGCTCGGCGCCCGCGACCGACAGCAGCCGCAGCACCGCCTCGCCGAGGAGCACCGGCGAGGTCGGCGCCGGAGCGGCGTCGGGGGAGCGGTACTCGGGGAGCAGCCCGCCCAGGGCGGACCGGTAGGGGCGCAGGCGGGGATGCTCCAGGATGGGTTCGCTGCGGGACAGGTGCGCCAGGGCCTCGGTGAGGGGGCGCAGCGGCACGACGGGTCCCGTGCTGCCCGCCCGCCCCGGCAGCACCGACATGCCGGACTGCCAGGCCCGACGGGCGGCCTCCAGGACCAGCCGGGTCTTGCCCGTGCCGTCCTCGCCGACCAGGAAGACGCAGCCGCCGTGCCCCTGCCGGGCCCGGTCCACCGCCGCGTGCAGCAGGTCCCGCTGGTGGTCGCGGGCGACCAGGGCGGGCAGTGAACAATTACTCCCGCTGAGCATGGCACCTCCCTGTCTCGGAACAAGAACGGAACGCCTGGTCAGCCTCGAAGCGTCGTGACGCATATCCGACCGGGGTCGTAGGAATCGGGACCGGCGGTTCCGGGAACGGTCAGCTTAAGAAGGATCGCAACGAATTTACAGTCTTGTATTTTTCTTTGGATCTTCCGTTTGATGCACCGGACGTGTTCACTGAAGTGCGCTGGGTTACGCAATTTCCCGCTTATGATCCACTTTGGTGGTTTTTGCTGATGTGCTGTCGTGGTGCGACGGCGGGTCGTCGAACAAAGCGGATTGCGCGATGAATGGTCTGTGCCGGTGCTTTTGAAAGGAGTGTCGCTGTATGGCGGCGAACAGAGCGATTCGCCGGGGCGGGAACCATTTCCGCAAAGCTGTCCGACCGGGGTGCCCCGGCCGGGGCCCCGGGGTAGGTCGCGGTCGCCGGCCGGCGGGAACATCGCTGCGTGCGGGGTCCGGCACGAGCTGTTGACAGCTCTCGATTCGTGGGGAACTCTCCTGCTGTGTTCGACGTATGATCGGCAACCCGGGCGGTGAGGGGTACGGATGCGGACCATCGACTGGCGGGACGACCGGATCGTCGCGATCGACCAGACCCGGCTGCCGCACGAGGTCGAGTTCCTGGAGATCGACACCGTCGAGGACCTGATCGCCGCGATCCGGTCCCTGGCGATCCGGGGCGCGCCCGCGATCGGCGTCGCCGGAGCGCTCGGCGTGGCGCTCGCCGCCCGCCGGCACCCGGACCCGACCGAGCTGCGCCAGGCCGTCGACGCGCTCCGCGCCGCCCGCCCCACCGCGGTCAACCTCGCCTGGGGCGTCGACCGGGTCCGCGCCCGCCTCGACGCCGAGGGCGCCGAGGCGGCCCTCGCCGAGGCCCTGACCGTGCTGGCGGAGGACGTCCGCTGCTGCCGGGAACTCAGCGAACGCGGCGCCCGCTGGCTGGTCGACACCGTCGGACCGCAGGTGGCCGTGCAGACGCACTGCAACGCCGGCGCGCTGGCCACCGTCGAGTGGGGCACCGCCCTCGGGGTCGTCCGGTCCCTCCAGGAGCACGGCGCGCTCACCCACGTGTACGCCTCGGAGACCCGCCCGCTGCTCCAGGGCGCCCGGCTGACCGTGTGGGAGCTGGCCCAGATGGGCGCGGCGCACACCCTGGTGGTGGACTCGGCCGCCGCGTCGGTGCTCGCCCAGGGCCGGGTCGACGCGGTGGTGGTGGGCGCGGACCGGATCACCGCCAACGGCGACGTGATCAACAAGGTGGGCACGTACCCGCTGGCGCTGGCGGCGGCCCGGGCCGGGGTGCCGATGGTGGTCGCCGCCCCGGAGTCCACCGTGGACCTCGCCACGCCGTCCGGCCGGGACGTGCACATCGAGGTCCGCGACCCCGAGGAGATCACCGCCCTGGGGGCGGTGGCGCTGGCCCCGAAGGGCACCGGCACGCTCAACTACGCCTTCGACGTGACCCCGGCGGACCTGGTCACCGCCATCGTCACCGAGCGTCGGATCATCCTGCCGGCCGCCGGCGGTCGCCCCGACGACCCCATCGGCCGGAGCTGACCCACCGACCCGAGGAGTGCACACCCCGATGCGTAACCGCTGGTCCGCCGCCGACGCCCCGGACGGCTCCGCCCCGATCGCGCGACTCGTGTACGCGTCCCGGCTGCTCGGGTCCGACACCGGCCTGGTGCTGCACGGCGGGGGGAACACCTCGGTCAAGACGACGGTCACCGACCTCACCGGGGAGCCGGTGGCGGTGCTGCACGTCAAGGGCAGCGGCTCCGACCTGGCGACGATGGACTCGTCCGGGTTCACCGCGCTGCGGCTGGAGCGGCTGCGGGCGCTGCTGCGGCTGGAGCGCCTCGGCGACAGCGACATGATGAACGAGTTGCGCTGTGCCCGGCTTGACGCGCGGGCGCCGGACCCGAGCGTGGAGACGCTGCTGCACGCGCTGCTGCCGCACCCGGTCGTGCTGCACAGCCACGCCGACGCGCTGCTCGCCCTCACCAACCAGCCGGACGGCGCGCGGCTGGTCGAGGAACTCTACGGCGACAGCGTCGTCGTGGTGCCGTACGTGATGCCGGGGTTCGACCTGGCCCGGCGGTGCGCGGACCTCTACCCGGCCCACGCGCACGCCGGGACGGTCGGCATGGTGCTGCTCCACCACGGGCTCTTCACCTTCGGCGCGGACGCCGAAGAGGCGTACCGCCGGCACATCGACCTGATCAGCCGGGCGGAGGAGCGGGTCGGGCTGCCCCGACCCCCGGTCGCGCCGGCCCCGCTCCCGCCGGTGGACCGGGTCCGGCTGGCCCGGCTGCGCCGGGACGTCTCCGCCACGGCGGACGCCCCGATGCTGCTCAGCCGCCACGAGGACCCGGCCGTGCGGGCCTTCCTGGACCGACCCGACCTGGCGGCGGTCGCCACCCGGGGCCCGGTCACCCCGGACCACGTGCTGCGCACCAAACGGATCCCGCTGGTCGGCACCGACCCGGCCGGCTACGCCGACGCCTACCGCCGGTACGTCGAGCAGCACCGCTCCCGGGCCCGCACCACGCTGACCATGCTCGACCCGGCGCCACGGGTGATCCTCGACCCGGAGCTGGGGATGCTCACCACCGGCCGGTCGGCGGCCGAGACGCTGATGGCCCGGGACATCTACCGGCACACGGTCGACGTGATCGAGGCAGCCGAGGCGGTCAGCGGTTACCGGGCGCTGCCGGCGGAGGACATCTTCGACGTGGAGTACTGGGAGCTGGAGCAGGCGAAGCTGCGGCGGGGCGGACCGACGCCGGAGTTCGCCGGCGAGGTGGCGGTGGTGACCGGGGCGGCCTCCGGCATCGGCCGGGCCTGCGCCGAGGCGCTGCTGGCGCGCGGGGCCTGCGTGGTGGGCCTGGACCGGGACCCGTCGGTCGGCGTGTCCGACGGGCCGGCCCGCCTCGGCCTGACCGTCGACGTCACCGACGCCGCGGCCGTGGACGCCGCCCTGGACACCGCCGTCGATCGCTTCGGCGGGGTGGACATCGTCGTCGCGGCGGCCGGGATCTTCCCGCCGAGCCGGGCGATCGCCGACCTGGACCCGGCCGGATGGCAGCGCACCATGTCGGTCAACGCGGAGTCCGTGGCCCACCTGTTCGGCCGGGCCCACCCGCTGCTCGCGCTCGCGCCCCGGGGCGGCCGGGTGGTGGTGATCGCCTCCCGCAACGCCCTCGCCCCCGGCCCCGGCGCGGTCGCCTACTCCGCCTCGAAGGCGGCGGTGACACAGGTGGCGCGGGTGGCGGCGCTGGAATGGGCGGGCGACGGCATCCGGGTGAACGTGTTGCACCCCGACGCGGTCTTCGACACCGGGCTGTGGAGCCCGGAGGTGCTCGACGCCCGGGCCCGGCACTACGGGCTGACCGTGGCGGAGTACAAGCGACGGAACCTGCTCGGCGCCGAGATCACCAGCGCCCGGGTGGGGGAGCTGGCCGCCACCCTCTGCGGGGAGCCGTTCGCGGCCACCACCGGGGCGCAGATCAGCGTGGACGGCGGGAACGAGCGGGTGATCTGACGGACCGACCGTCAGGAGGCCGTCCGCCGAGGGACGGTGTGCCGGGGGGTCACGCGCGCCGGCCCTCGACCGGCGGCGCCTCCGCGGGGCCGGGCGCGCCCAGCCCGTGGTCACGGGCCAGGGCGATGGCCTCGGCCCGGCTGCCCAGGTGCAGCTTGACCAGGATCGCCGAGACGTTGTTCCGCACGGTCTTGGCGCTCAGCCCGAGCCGGTGCGCGATCATCGGGTTCGCCAGGCCCCGGGCGAGCAGCACCAGGATCTCGCGTTCCCGGTCGGTGAGCTGCGGGAACGGGGCGTCGGCACGGACGCCGAGCAGCACGCCCGCCCGGTCGGCGAGCGGCCCGCCGAGGACCAGGTCGCCGCCCGCCACGCCCCGGATGCCGCGCTCCACGTCGGCGGCCGACGCGCCCTTCAGCACGTAGCCGCGCGCTCCGGCGCGCAGCGCGGCGACCAGCGAGGCGTCGTCGTTGAGCATGCTCACCACCAGGACCCGGACCGCCGGGTGGTCACGGCGCAGCAGGCGGGTCGCCTCGATCCCGGAGCCCTGGCCGAGGTGCAGGTCCATCAGCACCACGTCGGGACGTACCCGGGCGACGAGGGTGCGAGCGTCGGCGGCGTCGGCGGCCTCCCCGACGCACTCGATGCTGACCAGGGTGTCGAGCAACGCGCTCATGCCGAGTCGGAAGACCGGGTGGTCATCCACCACGACGACGCGGATCGGGTTGTCGCTCACGGCCGCTCCAGGGGGATCGTCAGGCAGACGGTGGTGCCGCGGGCCCCGGCCGGTCCCACGGTCAGGGTCGCACCCACCGCCTGTGCCCGCTCCCGCATGGCATGCAGGCCGACCCCGTGGTTGGTGGGCCCGGCCGGCACGCCCCGACCGTCGTCGGTGACGGTGACGCGTAACAGGTCGGGCAGCCGGTCCAGCGAAACGGTGCACCGGTCCACGCCGGCGTGCCGCTGTACGTTACGGATCGCTTCGGCGGTGACGCCGTAGGCGGCGGTGGCGATCAGCTCCGGCAGCGGGTCCAGGGCGGCCGGACCGTGCACCACGACGTGGAGACCGGCCCGCGCGTACTGGTCACGGAGCAGGTCCAGGGCGGGGCCCAGGCCGCCGTCGGCGAGCACCGGGGGCAGCAGACCGTGTGCCAGTTCCCGGACCTCCGCCGCGCGTGCGGTCAGCTCGTCGGTCAACCGGTCCAGCAGGTCCTCCGCCCGGTCCGGGTCGCGGCGCAGCAGGTTGCGGGTGGCGGCCAGCCCCAACCCGATGCCGCTCAGCGCCGGGCCGAGGCCGTCGTGCAGGTCCCGGCGCAGGGAGCGGCGTTCCTCGTCGCGTACCTCCGCCAGCCGTTGCCGCGACCGGGCCAGGTCCCGGTTGGTGCCGGCGAGGTCCACCACGGCGGCGACCACCGGCGCGAGGACGGCGAGCGACTCACGGGTCCGGCCGTCGAGCAGCTCGCCGGGCCGGGGCCAGGCGTGCAGGTAGCCGACCAGTCGGTCGCCGCTGGTCAGCGGCACGGCGACCGGAGGGCCGTGGTCGTGGGGTGGGGGTGGTGGGCCGTGCTCGGTGATGCGTACCTCGGCCAGCCGCAGTGCGGCGGCGATCGTCGCGCCGATGTCGGTGGTGCTGCCGACGCTGTGCACCACCCGCTGTAGCAGCGGTTCGGGCGCCTCGCCGTGCACGAGCCGGTCGACCCGTCGTTGCACCGCCTGGCGGATCGGCTGGAAGGCCGCCGCGAGCGCGGCGGTCACGACGAGCTGTGGCAGCGGCAGGGCACGCGGCAGCAACCGGTCGAGCACGGCCACCGCGGCACAGTAGCCGGCGATCACCACGGCGGTCATCAGATACCAGACCAGGGTGCGGCGCACGGCCACCCGCAGCCCCCACAGCTGCTGGCGTAGCACCACCACCGCCACCGCGGCGGGAAAGAACGCCTGCGAGGCGAGCATCAGCAGCGCGGGCACGGTCGACGGGACAACGGGTGGCAGGAGGGAGGCGGCGAAGCTGAGGGTGAGCAGCGCGCTGCCGGCGGTCGCCCAGCCGAGGCCGTGGCGCTGCGGTGCGGGACCCCGCCGCCACCGCCACGCCAACCCGGCGCA
Source organism: Micromonospora sp. NPDC049240 (assembly GCF_040647835.1). NCBI lineage: Bacteria > Bacillati > Actinomycetota > Actinomycetes > Micromonosporales > Micromonosporaceae > Micromonospora > Micromonospora sp. NPDC049240. Next base: position 278,251 of record NZ_JBEZCX010000006.1, on the reverse strand, counting down.
GGCCAGCAGGCCGAGACCGACAAGCGCCCACGACAGGACCGGTGCCAGCGGGCGCAGCAGCGCGGCCCGAACCTCGCGCAGCTCGGGCGGTAGCGGGAGCGCCCCCAGCGGCGGTGGCGCGGTGGCGAGCACGGCCGTCGTCAACGCCACGTAGCCGAGACCGGTGGCGGCGGCGAGTCGGTCGAGGCGGCCGAGTGGCCGGTCAGGCAGCAACCAGGGCATGACCACGACGAGTGCGTAGAGGCCGGGCACCCAGGCCACGTGGTGCAGGACGGCCAGCAGCGGTGGTCCGCCGACGGCGAGCTGCCACTGGGCGACGCACGCGGACAGCGCGCTGCCCAGCGCCGCCGCGCAGGCGATCACACCGGGCAGCCGGCTGCCGGTGCGCTGCCGGCTGAGGATCAACCAGGCCACCGCCCCGTAGACGAGGCCGTCGAGCAGGTCGACGAGGGAGTAGAGCCCGGTGGCGGTGAACGGGGGAGTCGCCACGGACCAGGCGGCGACCGCGCCGAGGCTGAGCAGGGCGGTGAGGGCGAGGACGGTCCACGCGGCCCACCGCCGCGTCCCGGGTGCGTTCGACATGTCGGGTCCACTGTGTCAGTCCGGTGCCGTCGGCGGGACCACCGAAACGGCGTGAGCCGGACGACGGGCCGGTCGTGGCGACCGGCCCGTCGTCCGGGGGTCAGCTCTGCGCGACGGCCTTGCCGCTGACCTTCAGCTGGTCGACCACGGTGGCGACGTCGGGCAACCGCTCCCGGTAGACGTTCGCGGCGAGACGCTGCGAGTACGTCTCGTAGACCGCCGCCAGCTCACCCGCCCGTTCGATGGCGACCGCGTGGATGCAGTTGCCCAGATATTCGTTGGGCGAGTTCGGGCTGTCCGCGCCCGAGCACGCCGTGTTGAAGATGGGCGCCTGCCCGACCCGGGGGTCGATCTCGGAGATCGACTCCGGGCACGGGTCACCCGGCATCGGCTGGGTACAGGGCGCGTAGTCGGCCTCGGCGATCTCGTACGCCCGACCGATGTGCGTGTCCGGCAGTTCCCGCCCGACCGGCGCGCCCGGGTGGCGGTAGCCGCTCGGCAGCAGGTTCCCGCCGAGCAGATAGCCGCTGAGCGAGGCGTCGGAGTCCAACGCCACCGGGAAGCCGAGCTTGGTGTACGCCTGAAGCAGCCGGAACGCCTCGGTGACCTTGTTGCCGGCCTTGCGGAGCTCCGAGGTCGGGTCGCCGAACCTCTGGTTGACCAACTGGTAGTAGCGCTTCTGCTTGCCCCACAACATCCGGTCGCCCAGCGTACGGGCGATGGTCAGCCGCTCCGGGTTGTCGGCCGAGCGCGCACCCGTCTCGAACGCCGGCAGGTGCACCGATTCGTCGTTGTAGGTCATGTAGTAGACCTCGTCGTAGCAGTAGCCGGTGGGCGGGTTGTCCCGGGTGCTCCACGAGCAGACGATGCCGGCGCTCTTGGTGTTGCGCCAGGTCCGCACGTCCATCCAGAAGCCGCCCTGGTTGACGCTCATCTGCGCGTGCACGGTCAACTGGAGGTCGGCCTTGGTGATCTCGGCGCGCGGCCCGGTGGTGGTCGTGTGGTTGACGAGCTCCGCGTCGTAACAGATCTGGAAGTGCGGCTCGAACTGCCTGTTCGTGCCGTGGCTGAGCAGCTGGAACGCGTTCGGCAGGTCGCCGAGGTTCACGTTGGCCGGGATGCGTACCCGAGGCAGCGGATGCGCCGGGTCGCAGCTCGACATCTTGGCGTCCGCGTTGTAGTTGTGCTCCTTGTCGGCGGCCCAGTACGAGCGGGTGTTGGTCAGCCGCGTCGGGGGCGCCTGGTCCGGGCCGTACCACGGGTTGTAGCCGCCGCCGGTGGCCTCGTCGCGCAGCTTGCGCAGCTCGGCGGACTGGGCGTTGACCGCGCTCTTGTAGTTCTCCACCAGGCCGGTGAACAACGCGTTGCGGTGCCCGTCCGCGGTGGGCCGGCTGAACCGGCTGCTGGCGTCCAGGATCTGCTGGCCGGAGCGGCCGATCCGGGCGGCGAAGGAGTCGTCGCCGATCATGTCGCCGGCCAGCGTCGGGTTCTCCAACGCCAGCGCGGTGAACGGCCGGGTCGACATCGTCCAGGCCCCGGCGTGCGGCGTCTTCACCGTGGCCGGATACCCCGGATCCCACCTCCGGGCCAGGTAGGACAGGTAGTCGATGGCGCCGTAGGGGGTCTTCTCGTCGAGCACCTTCACCGGCTCGATCGTGGACTGCGACCACTCGGCCGGCGTGAGGACGAAGGGCGCGCCCGCGGCCGTGGAGGTGGCGGCGGTGAACAGCTTGCCCTCCGTCTCGTCGTACTGGGCCACCGAGAGGGTACGTCCCGTGCGCGCCTTGTATCCGACGAAGGTGTTGATGACGTACTCGGCGTCGGCGAGCGCGTTCTTCTTCAGCGCCTCCTGCATCGAGAGGCTGAGCTGGTCGACCTTGGTCTCCAGGCCGTAGATCTGGTGCTTGATCGCCTCGATGTCGCGCATCACGACGCCGATGTCGTCGCGCATCTTCAGCAGGACTGACATGACGTCGTCGTAGATCGCCGAGAGCATCGCCTCCACCCGGTCGAACCGTTCGTGCATCTCGGCACGCAGCTCGCCGACCTGCTCGCGCAGCTTGCCGATCTCCTGCATCACCAGCTCGTGCTCGCTCGGGCCGGAACCCATGAAGATCGGCAGTAGCGTCATCACCGCGCCCAGCACGTTGCCGGTGAGCACCACCGTGCTCAGCGACCCGATGGCGTCGCTGAGGCTGAGCCCGGCCACCGTCGGCAGGTACTTGTTGATGGCGGTGGCGATGCCGACCGCGGCCTTGCCGATCGCCAGCACGTCCTTGCCGGCCTTCGCGTCGGCGAACCCGGCGAGTGTGGCCAGGATCGTCACCGCGGAGTCGGCGGCGTCGATCGCCACCTGCCGGTTGGCGGCCTCGGCCAGCGCGGCCGTGTAGTCCTGCGGCGTCGGCTTCGGGCCGGGACCGACCGGATACTTCAGGTCCGCGGCGGCCAGCTTGTCGATGATCTGCGAGTTCTGCGCGGCGACCTGGTCCAGCGCCCCGCTCAGCTGCGCGCGCAGCGCCGCCAGGTAGGCCTGCTCGTTGCCCAGGTGCTCCAGGATCGCCTCGGTGTTGACGAAGGAGGCGAGCAGCGGGTCGGCGAGCAGTTGCTCGGTGGTCGCGGTGGCGCGCACGTTGAGCTGCGCGCCGATCTCCCCGTCCCAGGCCGCCGCGAGGTCCGCGTCCTGGGCCGCCGCCCGGGTGAGCTGGCCCCACGCGCGTTCCTGCTGCGCGTAGAGCGCGTCCATCCACCGGTAGTTCTGGTAGGCGCTGGTCACCGCGTCCTCGACCTCGGCCGAGGCGGTGATCGTGCCGCCGACGGTGGCGTCCAGCAGCCCCTTGACCATCGGCGCGCCGATGCTGACCCCGGGGATGCCGGACAGCGCGTCGATCACCTTGATCATGGTGGCGTACGTGGTGCGGGCGGTGGTGTCGGAGATGCCCGCCGCGTTGACCGCCTGCCGCGTGGCGACCAGGTGCCGCACCACGTCGTCGCGGGACGAGCCGGGGTTGCGCTCCCGCCAGTCCAGCAGCTCGGCGGTGAGCACCAGGTTCTTCAGGCCCGCGACGCCGCCGTTGTGCGCTCGCAGGTAGGCGGCGAACACGCCGTCGTGGAACTTCGCCGCCTGGAAGTCGACCGGGTCCTCCGCCGCCACGGCCGGCGTCGGCGACATCACCACCACCGCCGCCACGACCGCGGCTACCAGCGCCCGCCACCGCCGTCGGCGGCGGGGAGCCCACACCATCACACCCACTGGGTTTCCTCCGGATCGCTCCGCGTCCGCCGGGGGTCGGTGGACGCGCAGCGCAGCCTGCGTCCGATGGTGTCCCGTCGGCCAGGTGTGGATGTCCCATCCGGGCGGGACGCGGGACCTCCACCGTCCGGTCAGGTGTCGTCGTCCCGGGTCGGCCGGGACCGGCGTCCCTGGTGGACGGGACGGCGCGGCGATTGACTACGCGGCATGACCGATACCACGCCGGACCACATCCCGGCCCACGTGAAGAACTCCTACGTCAACTGCTCCGAGTACACCCGGGCGCCCCGGCTCACCCCGCCGCCGACCGTGGCCGGCGCGGACGAGACCGTACCGCCGGCACCGGTGCGTCTGGCGGTCGTCCGGTGACCGTGGCCGCCGCGCCGGGCCTGCTTCCCGCCTGGCGGGAGTGGCTCGCCGAGAACCTGGCGATGGGGGTCGCCGCCGGGCAGGCCCGGGCGGCGGCCGTCGCCGCGGGTGCGGATCCTGACGCCGTCGACGCGGAACTGGCGGCCCTGGAGGCGCACCCGTACTTCGCCGTCTGCCGACGGCTCGCGCTGCGTCACGACTGGATGGAGTCGGTGCTCGACACCTACCGGGTGCTGCGCGACGACGACGGCGGTCGTGAGCTGGAACGGCGCACCGACCTCACCGCGGCGGAGTTCTTCGGCCGCTACTACTACGCCAACCGTCCGGTCGTCCTCGACGGCCTGATGGCCGACTGGCCGGCGCGGAACTGGACGCTGGACGCGATGGCCCGCCGGTGCCCGGACGCGGTGGTCGAGGTGATGACCGGCCGGGAGGCCAACCCCGACCACGCCTGGCAGTACGACCGGCACCGCACCACCATGCCGTTCCGGGACTACCTGATGCTGCTGAGCTCCGGCACGCGCACCAACGACTACTACATGGTGCCCCGTAACGAGAACTGGAACGGCTCGCTGCGGGCGCTCGCCGAGGACGTGCGGCCACCGGGCCATCTCGTCGATCCCGCCGGCGGGGGACACCTGCTGCTCGGCCCCGCCGGCACGGTGACCCCGCTGCACGTCGACAACAGCACCGTGCTGCTCTGCCAGGTGCTCGGCCGCAAGCACGTCCGGCTGGTTCCGTCGTACCAGCGGCACCTGGTCTATCCGCGCGGCGGGACGTTCAGCGCGGTGGACGCGGCCCGGCCCGACCTGGACCGGCATCCCCGCTACGCCGAGGCCACCGTGCTGGAGACCATCCTCGAACCGGGCCAGATGCTGCTCATCCCCGTCGGCTGGTGGCACTGGGTGCACGCGCTCGACCTCAGCGCCACCGTCACGTTCCACCACTTCCGGGTTCCCGGCCAGAACCATCGGATGGCCACCCCGCCCGCGGCCCTTGCACCGACCGCGCCGACCGGTGAGGGCGACGCGGAACCCGTCCGGCATTGACACGCCTCGCTCCACATTCCATGGTCGATGGAATCACCTCTCCGTCGAAGGGCGCGGCATGGTCAGCAGCGAACACCGGTACGTGATCGTCGGGGCGGGGCCTGCCGGCCTGCAACTGAGCTACTACCTCCAGCGGCAGGGCGCCGACTACCTGACGCTGGAACGGGGTGACGCCCCCGGCGGGTTCTTCCGACGGTTCCCGCGGCACCGTCGCCTCATCTCCCTGAACAAGGTGCACACCGACAGCACCGACCCCGAGATCCGCCTGCGCTGGGACTGGAACTCGCTGCTCAACGACGCGCCGGACCTGCTCTTCCCGCGATTCAGCGAGGAGTACCTGCCGGCGGCCGACGACCTGGTGCGCTACCTCGCCGAGTTCCAGCGGGTGCACCAGCTCAACGTCCGCTACGGCACGACGGCCGAACGGATCACCCGGACCGGCGACGGCTTCACCGTGCGCACCGACCGGGGCGACGTGCGCGCGGGCTGCCTCATCGTCGCGACCGGCTGGGGCCGGCCGTTCGTGCCGGCGATCAAGGGGATCGAACATGCCGTCGGGTACGAGGACATGGTCGTCGATCCCACCGCGTACGACGGCCAACGCGTGCTGATCATCGGCAAGGGCAACTCCGCCTTCGAGACCGCGTCGGCGATCCTCGGCCGGGCCTCGATGGTGCACCTCGCCAGCCGGCAGCCGCTGCGACTGGCGTGGAACACCAAGCATCCGGGCGACGTCCGGGGCCAGTACGGCGCGATCCTGGACAGCTACCAGTTCAAGACGCTGCACTCGGTGCTGGACTGCACGATCGACGAGATCCGGCCCGTCGACGGGCGGTTCCGGGTGTCGATCACGTACACCCATGCCGAGGGGGAGACCGCCGAGCTGGACTACCACACCGTGCTCAGGTGCACCGGTTTCCGGATGGACACGTCGATGTTCGACGAGTCGTGCCGTCCCGAGATGGTGCGCGACGGTCGGATGCCCGGGTTGCGCCCGGACTGGCAGTCGCGCAACGTCGACGGCCTGTACTTCGCCGGCACCATCGCCCAGGACCGGGACGTCAAACACGCGTCCTCACCGTTCATCGACGGATTCCGGTACAACCTCCGGACGTTCACCCGGATGCTGCGGGAGCGGTACGACGACGTGCCGCTGCCGTACGCGACGACGCCGGCGGACGCCGCGTCGCTGACCAAGCTGATGCTCGACCGGGTCAACTGGTCCTCGGCGCTGTGGACGCAGTTCGAGTACCTCTGCGACGTCTTCGTCCGCGACGACGTGACCGGCGACTTCCACCACTACGAGGACCTGCCGGAGGACTACGCCGTCGAACGCTTCGGGACCGCCACGCACTGGTACACGCTCGCGCTGCGGTGGGGCCGCGACGACTACGGCGACGTCTTCGCCATCGACCGGCACCCGACACCCGACCGGGCCCGGGAGAGCGCCTTCATCCACCCGGTGATCCGCCGCTACCGCGGCGCCGAACTGCTCGCCGAGCAGCATCTGCTGGAGGACCTGCTGGCCGAGTGGCGACGCCCGGACCGGCACGTCGGGCCGTTGGTCGACTTCCTGACCGAGGACCTCACCGACAGACCATGACCTCGTCGAGCGGCTTGCGGGTCAGGTCGGGGACGCGGGCGTCCGGGGTGGGGTACCCGACGGGCATCACCACGTACGGACGCTCCTCCGGCGGACGCTCGCACACCTCGTTGAGGAACCGCATCGGGCTGGGCGTGTGGGTCAGGGTGGCCAGGCCGGCGTGGTGCAGCGCGGTGATCAGCACGCCGACCGCCATGCCGACGGACTCCTTGACGTAGTACGGCTTCGGGCTGTTCGGTCCCTGATGGACCTCGAACACGACGATGACGACCGGTGCGGTCTCCAGGAACGGCTTGCGCCAGTCGGTGCCGATCCCGGCGATCGCCGCCAGCCACTCCGGCGAGGCGCGGCGGTCGTAGAAGGCCCGCTCCTCGGCCTCGGCGGCCTCGCGCAGCCGGCGCTTGCGGACCGGATCCGTCAGGACGACGAAGCGCCACGGCTGGACGTTGGCGCCACTGGGCGCGGTCGAGGCGGCCCGGATCGCGGCCTCGACCACCCCGGCGGGCACCGGGTCACCGGAGAAGTCGCGCACCGAGCGGCGCTGGGCCATCCGATCGGCGAACGCCTCCGCCTCGCGCACCATGTCCGCCGGCGGACGGCGACGGTGCCGGACGGGGACCGTGGGCAGCAGGCTCGTGTCGTTCACCTGGAACCTCCCTGATCAGGTGCGTCCAGCATGTCCCGGCGGTGGCCGCCGTGTCGTTACTCAGAGGTGCGCTCCTCGCGCTCGGGCGCGGTGTGCCTGGCGATCGTGTCGACCACGTCGGTCAGACGCCCGCGCGGCGCCCGGGCGTCCCGCTGGCGGGTCGCGCCGTCACCGCCGTGGGCGAGCCCGGCCAGCCAGCCCTCCACCCGCTCGCGGTCGCCCGCCTCGTCGAGCGCCGGCCGGGCGCGCTCCACCAGCCGCTCGGCGAGCGTCGCCGCCGGCAGGGGGCGGCCGGTGGCGACGTCGACGCCCTGGCCGCCCATCCCGTCCCGGGCGGCCCGCCAGTACGCCAGTCGCATCAGCTCGGGGGCCGGGCGTGGCCCTTCGTCGCCCCGGTCGACGGCCTTCCCGGCGACGACCGTCAACGCCCGCACCAGGGCGGCGAACGCCGCGGACTCGGGCGCGGTGAGCGGGACGTCGGCCACCCGCACCTCGATCGTGGGGTGCCTCGTCGACAGGCGGAGGTCCCAGAAGACGGTGCCGTGGTCGACGAGCGCGCCCGCTTCGAGCAGCGCGTCCACGTGGTCGTCGTACTGCTTCGCGGAGGTCAGGTACGGCGGTGGGCCGGCCACCGGCCAGCGCCCCCAGGTGATGGTGCGCCAACTCGCGTAGCCGGTGTCCCGCTCGGACCAGTAGGGCGAGTTGGCGGTGAGGGTGAGGAGCACCGGCAGGAGCGGGCGCAGGTGGTTGCCGATCAGCACGGCGCGGTCCCGGTCTGGTTGCTCCACGTGGACGTGCAGGGCGCAGATGGCCAGCTCGTCGTGCAGCCCCCGGAAGGTGGCGGTGCCCCGGTCCTGGCGGGGCCCCTCGGTGACGGGTGGCGGCACCGCGCGACCGAGCACCGGCGAGCCGCTGGCGATCACCCGCAGGCCCGCGGACCGGGCCGCGGACTGGATCGCGGCCCGTCCGTCGACGAGTTGCGCGTGCAGCACGTCGAGGCTCCGGCACGGGTCCGTCCGGGTCTCGACCTGCAACTTGGTGATCTCACCGTCGACCCGGGGGCCGAGGGCCGGGCGGGCGCGGTCGACGACGGTGGCCGCCTCCGGCACGACCCCGCGGTGCGCGGCGTCGACGACGAGGAACTCCTCCTCGACACCGAGCCGGGGTACGGAGGTTGGCACGCCCTGTTCCGAAGTCACCACGCCGCCGACCCCTCGCTGCCGGTCGTTCGCCGACGTAGAGCAGGTTACGGGATGTCGTCCTCCGGTGACGGCACGATTCGCTCCACGATGGACAGCGTGTCGACGAGGCCGGCCAGCAGCGCCGTCCGCTCGGGCATCCGGTCCAGGCAGACGTACTCGTCGTCGGCGTGCGCCCCGCCGCCGACCGCACCCAGGCCGTCGAGGGTCGGCACCCCGATCGCGGCGGTGAAGTTCCCGTCGGACGCGCCGTTGGCGTACGCGCCGTCGGGGCTCGGGACGCCGATCTGCCGGGCCACCGACCGGGCCAGTTCCAGCAGCGGGCGGGCGAGTTCCGGGGACATCGGATAGCGGTTGATCCCGCCCTGCACGTCCAGCGTCGCCTCGGGCAGGACCGGCGCGAGCCCGCGGATGGCGTGGTCCACGCGTTCGAGTTCGTGCCGGGTCCAGGCCCGCACGTCGACGGCGAGGCAGGCGGAGTCGGGCACCGTGTTCGTGGTGGTGCCGGCGGAGAGCAGCGTCGGCGTGACGGACGTGCCGTCACTGTCCGCCGTGCCGATGCGGCCCAACGTGAGAACCTGGTGGGCGACCTCGACCGTGGCGTTGACCCCGCGCTGCGGTTCGACGCCGGCGTGGGCGGCCCGGCCGGAGACGGTGAGGCGGTAGACCGAGCCGCCCTTGCGGGCCACCTTCAGGTGCCCCTCGGGGGTGGCCGCCTCGCAGACCAGGACCGCACCCGAGCGCCGTGCCTCCCGCTCGATGAGCGGCCGGGACGTGCCGGAACCCGTCTCCTCGTCGCAGGTGAGCAGCACGCCCACCGCCGACGTGTCCTCGATCAGGCGCAGCGCCGTGAACATCTGCACGATGCCGGCCTTCATGTCCAACACACCGGGGCCGGTCGCGACGTCCCCGTGGACGGTGAACGGCCGGGACCGGACGGTGCCGACCGGGAACACGGTGTCGAAGTGGCCGAGGAGCAGCACGCGCTGATCGACGGCCGGCCACAGCAGGTGCGGCAGGCCGTCGATCTCGACCCGCTGGGCGGGCCGGCCGAGGACCTGCTCGCCCCAGCGGGCGAGCAGGTCGGCACAGCAGGCGAGGTGGGGCAGCGAGCCCGGCGCCGACTCGCAGGAGACGAGCGTGCCCAGCCGGTCGACCATGTCCGCCTGGTACTGCTCCGCGGCGCCGAGTAGCGAGCGTTTTCGGCCCATTGGTCCCTCCAACTGCGTGGTTGACGGGTTCGATATGATGCCCGCCTATTTCACCGTCGCAGGGGGACCGGATGTGGTCTTCCTCGTCCGTGCTTAGCTCGTCGGCGCGGTGGTCGACCGCAGCGGAGCGGACGATCCGTAGCCCACCTCGATGATCCGGCGGGCGGTCTCGGAGTAGGCGTCCGGCCCCTCGGGCGCGAAGGTGCCGAGGCCGTCGACGTAGCGGTTGTACATGCAGAACGCGGCCGCGATCAGGACGGTGTCGTGGATCTCCAGGTCGGTGGCGCCCTGGGCGCGGGCGTCGGCGACGAGTTCGGGGGTGACGTTGCGGCCACTGATCTGGACCGCGCCGGCGATCCTCAGCAGCGCCCGCAGTTTCGCCGAGATCGGCGCGCTGTCGAGGTCCGCGCGGACCTGGTCGACGAGGGTCATGCCGTCGTCGAGCTGCGCGGCGGCGAACGCCGAGTGCGACGCGCAGCAGAAATTGCACTCGTTGCGTCCCGAGACGTACGCGGCGATCAGTTCGCGTTCCCCGGCCGGGAGCGTGTGCGGGGCGCGCAGGAGCACCTCGGCCAGTTCGTTGAGCGGCTTCGCCGTCTCCGGGCGGTACCGCATGGGACCGGAGATGCCGGGGAACTGCTTCTCGTCGATCCCGAGATCGATGTGCGCCATGCTGTGCTGCCTCCAGTCGTGACCGTGGCGCCGGCCGGGTCATGCTCCTGCCGTCGCGGAGGCCCGGACCGGACGGCGTGTTCGGACGCCGCGCGCCCACCATCCCATATGGATGGCGGCCGCATTCCATGGATCGTGCTCTGTGTCGGGCCCGGACCGGGTCGCCCGCGCCGCGCCGCAGGCCCCGCAACGGTGGAGATGCGGACGAAAGGTGCCGACGGTGAGGCTGATCGAACAGGTGTACAGCGACGCACCTTCCGGCTGCGGGGAGGCGGGCGAATGGAGCGGGGCATGAGCGAGGGCAGAGGAACCGACGTGACCGACATCTACGACTACCGGGCCGAGCGCGACGGCAGGTCACCGTTCCACCCGCCGGTCCGGTACCAGACGCTCCGCGACGAGAGCCCGGTCAGCCAGGTCACCATGTGGGACGGCAGCAAGGTCTGGTTCATCACGCGGCGCAACGACGTGCGTGCCGCGCTCGCGGACGAGCGCCTCAGCGCGGACAACCGCCGGCCGGGCTTCCCGCTGTTGAGCGCCGGGTCGGAGACGCTCACCGAGGACAACCCGACGTTCGCCCGGATGGATCCGCCGGAGCACACCCGGCAGCGGGCCATGGTCAACGCCGACTTCACGCAGCGCTCGTCGGCCCGGTGGCGGCCGCGGATCCAGCAGATCGTCGACCGGCTGGTGGACGACCTGCTGGCGAAGTCGCCGCCCGCCGACCTGGTCGCCGAACTGGCCGAGCCGCTGGCGGCGCAGGTGATGTGCCTGATCCTCGACATCCCGTACGAGAAGGACCTCTTCCTGCGGGTCGCCTCGACGTTCGCCGACCACTACGTCGGCCAGGACAAGCTCGACGGGGCCAGCGACGAGCTGACCGACGTCATCGTCGAGGTCCTCGAGGCCAAGGCCGCGAATCCCGGCGACGACCTGCTCAGCCGCCTCATCACCGAGCAGGAGGCGAACGGCGCGCTCACCCGCGCCGACATCATCGGCATGGCCCGCGTGCTGATCGTCGCCGGGTACGAGCCGGCGGTGCACGGCGTCTCCCTCGGCCTGGCCGCGCTGTTCTTCAACCCGGACCAGTTGGCGTTGCTGCGCGAGGACCCGAGCCTGATCGCGGGCGGCCTGGGCGAGCTGCTCCGCTACAGCACCAACTTCCACACCGGGCTGCCCCGGATCGCGGTCGGCGACACCCGGATCGGGGGGCAGGAGATCAAGACCGGCGAGGCGGTGCTGGTCTACCTGCCGACGGCGAACTTCGATCCGCAGTGGTACGACGACCCGGACTCGCTCGACATGCGCCGGACCCACGCCGGCAACGTGTCGTTCGGGCACGGACTGCACCGGTGCCTCGGGCAGCACGTGGTCAAGATCCAGATGGAGGCGGTCATCGAGACGCTGCTGCGCCGGATTCCGGACCTGCGGCTGGCCGTGCCGCTCGACCAGCTTCCCTTCCAGCGTGAGGCGGCCGTCTACGGCGTGTCGAAGCTGCCCGTGACCTGGTGATTCCCGGCCGCCGGCCACAGCGCCCGGCGGCGCGGAGCCCGTCCGGCGTGACCGCGTCGCCGGCCGGATCCACCCCACCGCACCCGTCAGCGCCGACGGGTGCGGTGGCGGTGGCCGGCCGCCCGACGGGTCGGGGAGCCGGCACAGGGTCAGTCCCGGCGGACCGCCGACATGGTCAGCCCGGCGTCCCGGGAACCGGCCACCCGGGCGGCGATCGGCTCCAGCTCGGCCAGTTCCGCCCCGGTGAGCACGAGACCGGCCGCGGCCACGTTCTCCGCGAGCCGGGCCGGGCTCCGGGTGCCGGGGATCGGCACCACCGGCAGGCCGTGCACGACCGCCCGCTGGTGCACCCAGGCCAACGCGACCTGTGCCGGCGTGACGGAGCGGGCGGCGGCGATCCGGTGGATCGGGCTGAGCAGCGCGGCGTTGTGCCGGGCCCGGTCACCGGTGAAGCGCGGCATGTGCCGACGGGAGTCGTCCGGGGCGAGCCGGTCGACGCCGGTGACGGCGCCGGTCAGGAAGCCGCGGCCCAACGGCGCGTACGGCACCAGCGCCACGCCGAGTTCCGCCGCCGTCGGGACGACTGTCGTCTCCACGTCCCGGGAGAAGATCGACCATTCCGACTGCACGGCGGCGATCGGGTGCACCGCGTGCGCGGCCCGTAGCTGTGCCCCGGTGACCTCGGAGAGCCCCAGGTGCCGGACCTTGCCCCGGTCGACCAGCTCGGCCAGGGCGCCGACGGTCTCCTCGACCGGCGTCGCCGGGGCGACCCGGTGCACGTGGTAGAGGTCGATGACGTCGACACCGAGACGGCGCAGGCTCGCCTCCACGGCGCGGCGGAGGTAACCGGGCGAGTTGTCGATGCGCCGGTGCCGGGGATCGTCCACGCTGCGGACCAGGCCGAACTTGGTGGCGATGACGACCCGGTCCCGGTTGGCCCGGACGAACGGCCCGAGCAGCTCCTCGTTCCGGCCGTACCCGTACGCGTCGGCGGTGTCGAAGAGCGTCACCCCGAGCTCCAGCGCCCGGTCGAGGGTCCGCCGCGACTCCTCGACGTCGCTCGGGCCGTAGAACTCGCTCATGCCCATGCAACCGAGTCCCTGCGCGCCGACCGGTGGGCCGGCGGCGCCCAGGGCGACCGGCCGCAGCGTCCGTTCCGTCATCGGGTCATCGGCCCGACCAGTGCGTGCCGGCGGCGAGTTCCTGGTCGACGGTGTGGAGCAGGTCGACGTCGATCTTCCGGATGTCGTCGACCAGGTGTCGCACCCCGGTGGCCACCATCTCCTCCCGCTGGAAGTTGTGCGGCATGCTGGCCGGTACGCCGATGAAGCCGGCGCCCAGCGCCCTGGTGACCTCGGCCACCCGGTTGATGTCGTCGACGAAGACGACCTCGTCGAACTCGTAGCCGAAGATGTCCCGGACGATCTCCTTGGTGCCGGGCCGGACGTCGTTCACGTCGACGTACGGGATCTCCGCGTCGAAGTAGCCGGCGAGGTGGCCGAGGTACCTGTCGAACGTGTACTCGCGGTTCCGGCCGCCGTAGCACACCACGCGCACGTCGACCTCCCGCAGCGTGGCGAGCAGTTCCTCGGCGCCCTCGGTCACCTCGACCGGGTGCGTCCTCAGGTACTCCTCCCGGTGCGCGAAGAACGCCGCGATGGTCTCCTTCGCCGTCCAGGGAAGCTTGCAGGCCAGGGCCATGTTCTGGCCGGCAGCCAGTTGCGGCGAACCCCAGACGTGCCGTTCGACGTGGGCGGTGTACGCCCCGCCGTGCATGGTCACGAAGCTCTCGATCACCGGGCTGTAGGTGTCGTTCAGCACCACTCCGTCGCTGTCGAGCGCGACGAGGCGGATCTTGTCCAGTTTGCTCACTTCTTCTCCAGACGGTCGGTCCGATGGGTCGGTCGGTGCGGTCGGGCGGCGGTCACGCCGCGGTCAGCACGAGTGCGGCGTTGTGCCCGCCGAAGCCCAGCGACGTGCTCACCGCCACGTCGATCCGGGCCGGTCGCGGCGCCCCGCTGACCACGTCGATGTCGAGTTCCGGGTCCAGCCGGCCGAGGTTCGCGGTGGGTGGGACGCTGCCGTGTTCGATGGCGAGCGCGGTGTACCCGGCCTCGATCGCGCCGGCTGCCGCCAGGGTGTGTCCGGTCACCCCCTTGGTGGAGGTCACCAGCGGCCGGTCACCGAGCACCCGGTGCAGCATCCGACCCTCGGTGACGTCGTTGAGGGGGGTCGAGGTGCCGTGGGCGTTGACGTGGTCGACGTCGGTGGGGCCGAGCCCCGCGTCGGCCAGCGCGGCCCGCAACGCCTGCTCGATCCCGCGTCCCCGCGGATCCGGCGCGGTGGCGTGGTAGGCGTCGGTCGCGGCGCCGTAGCCGCGCACCACCGCCCGGGTCCGGGCGGCCCGGGCCCGGGCGTCCTCGATCCGTTCCAGGACGAGCACGCCCGCGCCCTCCGCGACCACGAACCCGTCCCGGTCGGCGTCGAACGGCCGGGACGCCTCGGCCGGCGCGTCCGCCCGCCGCGACAGCGCGCCCATCCGGCCGAGCCCGGCGACGACCAGCGGGGTCAGTGCCGACTCGGCGCCGCCGGCGAGCACGATGTCGCAGGCCCCGGCGCGGAGCAGGTCCCGCGCCACGCCGACCGCCGTCGTCCCCGACGCGCAGGCGGTGGCGGTGACCAGGCTGGGACCGCGGGCGTCCAGGTCCAGCGCGACGTACCCGGCGGCCATGTTGACCATGTACATCGGAATCAGGAACGGGGACACCTTTCGCGGCCCGCCCCCGGTCAGCGCGGTGTGCTGCCGTTCCAGGGCGCCGGCCCCGCCGAGCGAGTTGCCGAGGACCACGCCGACCCGGGCGCCGTCCCAACCGCCGGGCTGCCAGCCGGCGTCCTCGGCGGCGGCCCGGGCGGCCACGATCGCCAGCTGCGCGAACCGTTCCAGTTGCCAGGACGCGAAGCCGCCGAGCGCGGCCTCCGGCTCGAATCCGGGCACCCGGCAGCTCAGGGCGGTCGGCGTGCCACGGAGGGTGTCGTCGGCCCGCGCGCAGCTCAGGCCCGACCGGATCCGCTCCCAGTTCGCCGCCACGCCGATGCCGGCCGGCGTCACCAGGCCGAGCCCGGTGACCGCCACGCCGAAGGCGTCCGGGTGCTCGGCCATCAGGCGACCGCCTGTTTGGTCTCGACCAGCCGCGCCGCGTCCCGGATCGTCATCTCGTTGGTGAGTTCGCCGTCGTCGATGGCGATGTCGAACACGCCGTCGAGCAACAGCCCGAGTTCCACGATCACCAGCGAGTCGATGTCGAGTGACTCGAACGTCATGTCCGGCTCGATGCCGTCCGGCACCAGCTTCAACTGGGTCGCCAGAACGTCGATGATCCGGTCTTCGATTGCCTTCATCCGTGTGCTCCCGCTAGCTGTGGTCAGTTCCGTGAGGTGGTACCGCCCGGCACTCCGGCCAGACGAGCGCCACCGACCCCCAGGTGAGTCCGCCCCCGAAGCTGGCGAGCACCACCCGGTGCCCGGGGCGTACCGTGCCGGCCGCGACACCGTCGGCCAGGGCCAGGGGGATGGACGCGGCCACCGTGTTGCCCACCCGGTCGATGTTGGTGACGAACCGGTCGACCGACCGCCCGAGCCGGGTCGCGACCGCGGCGATGATCCGCAGGTTGGCCTGGTGCAGCACGAACCGGTCGACGTCGGCCGTCGCCCAGCCGCCGAGTGCGGTGGTCCGTCCGATCGAGGCCGACATGTGGCGTACCGCCTCGGCGAAGGCCGCCCGCCCCTGCATCTCGAAGTAGGTGTCCTCCGGCTTGACCGGCAGCCCGGTGGACCGTTGGCGCGATCCCCCCGCGCGTACCTCGATGAGGTCGCTGCGGCTGCCGTCGCTGCCCAGGCTCAACCCGTGCAGGGCGCCCGGCTCGTCGGCGGCGCCGCTGCGCAGCAGCACCGCGCCCGCCCCGTCCCCGAAGACGGCCCGGGTCGTCCGGTCGTCCGGGTCGAGGATGGTGGAGAACGTGTCCGCGCCGATGACCAGCACACTCGACGCGGTGCCGGCGGCGATCAGGCCCGCCCCGGTCGCCAGGGCGTAGACGAACCCCGCGCAGACCGCCGCGACGTCGAACGCCGGTACGCCGCCCAGGCCGAGTCGACTGGCCACCTCGGGTGCGGTCGCCGGGCAGGGCCGGTCCGGTGTGCTGGTCGCGACCACGACCACGTCGGCGCCGGCGGCGCCGGCGGACGCCAGGGCCCGGCGGCCCGCCTCGACCGCGAGGTCGCTGGTGGCCTCGCCCGGCGCGATGACGTGGCGTTGCCGGACGCCGGTGCGGGTGACGATCCAGTCCTCGTCGACGCCCAGGCGCGCCGCGAGATCCCCGTTGGTGACGACCCTCGGGGGCACCCAGGCGCCCAGCCCGGCGACCACCGCCGCTCGCCCCATCAGGCCACCCGCTCCCGGTCCGTCGTCGCGGTGCCGTCGGCGTCGGGCGCCACGGTGAGACCCATCCGCGCGATCTCGGCGCCGCCCTGGTGGAACGTCACGTCGACCGGTCGGGGTGACCCGCCGGCCCGGTCCGGTTCCGCCGCCGGCCCGGCCGCGTCCGCCGCGTCCGCCGGTACCGCCGTCAGCGTCACCGGCTGGTCGAGTTCCGCGTAGGCCGCGAACGACGCGGCCATCCGGGACATCACGGTGCGGTCCGGCGCGTCGCCGCCCCAGTGCGCCGTGGCCAGCGTGGCCACCTGCCGCGCGGCCTCCAGGAGCACCATCCCCGGCACGTGGTCGTGGTCGTGGTCGAAGAAGCTGATGTTCTCCACCGGCACCCGCAGGCCGGCGGTGACCGCCCGCTCGGCGGTCCGCACGTCGAGCAGCACGGTGTCGGTGGCGCGGCGACGGCCGACGCGGTCCGGCGCCGTCAGCCCGCCGACGACGGCCGCCGGGCCCAGCCGGGACGACGTCGGCGGCGGGCCGCCGCGCCCCCGGGACCGGACCACCGTGTACGCCTCCGGGGCCAGGTAGCCGACCGCCAGGCGCACCACGCCGATCCGGTGACCGGCGACCCGGAGGGTGAACTCGTAGTCCAACCCCCGCACCCGGCCCCCCACCCGACGGGGGACACCGGTGGTCACCGTCATCCGCAGCTCGGTCGGGCCGGACGTCGCGTCCCGGACCACCGCCGCGAACCCGGGCCGGAACAGCTCGGCGGACCAGCCCCGCAGCACGAAGGCCGCGCGCGGCTCGACGTCGAAGAGCACGTGGGCGGCGTACGTCTCGGCCTGCCGGCAGCACTCGACGAGCAGCAGCGGATCGAGCCGCCGGTTGGCCGCCCCGGTGTGTCCGGTGTAGTGCGGGTGGCCGGCCGGCAGCAGCGCGGCGGCGACGAAACCGTGCGGGCCGACCGGTCGGACGTCGGTCAGGAACACCTCGGTCAGGTTCCGCCGGTGCACCACGGACCGGTCGACGGTACGCGCGAAGTCCAGCGACTCCGCGGCGGCCAGCAGCTCCCGCTCGCCGGTGGCGGTCGCCCCGGCGGTCCCGGTCACCGCGCACCGCCCACGGTCGCCCGGGTGCGGACCGGGCCGGTCACCACGTCCAGCAGCGCGCCCACCGGCACGGTGGGTTGCCGGCTCATCAGCATGGTGGCCACCCGGTACGGGTCCGCGTAGCCGCGCCGGGCGACCAGCGTGCCCCACAGCTCGGCCGGGAACCGCTCCCCGGCGTCGTGGTCGTCCGCACCGGCGTGGACGTCGAGCAGTCGCCGCGCGCGTCGGATCCACCGGCTGAGTTGGTGCGCCGAGTAGCTCTCCCGGGCGGTGCGCCCGAGGCCGGCGATCAGGTACAGCCGCAGGCCGAGCCGGAACGCGTCGACGCCGTGGTCGTCGACGAACCGGTCGGCGATGGCGTCCAGGGTGTACCCCTGCCAGCCGCCGAAACGGGTGGACGTGCTGACGCCGTCGATCGGCACCCGGGGCACCTCGAACCGGACCACCCGGGCGCCGAGCGCGGTGAGGACGTGGCCCACCGTCTGGTAGTCGGCGCGCAACTGCTCGTCGTGGGCCAGCACCACCAGGTCGTGGTCGGCCAGCAGCGGCACCAGCTCCCGGAGCAGATAGAGCAGGTAGTTGGGTTGTCCGTCCGCGCCGAGGACGACCCGCAGCGGGTGGCCCGCCGCGGTCGCGTCCAGGTACACCGGAGCGCCCACCGGACGGCCGTCGATGCAGAGGTTCCGGCGGACGAGCAGGTCCAGCAGGTCCGCCTCGGCCATCAGCTCGGGCCCGTGCCGGCCGAGGTCCGGGTCGAACATCCCCAGCAGCTCGTAGTGGCCCCGCCAGATGTCCAGGAGCCGGGCGCTGGCCGGGTGGAGCCAACCGGCCTCGGCACGTCGTACCGTCGGTTCGATCGCGGCGAACGGCAGCCGGGGGGTCCGGTGGTACGCGACGTACAGCTCGCCGATCTCGACCTCGTCCAGTCCGGCGTACGCCGTCCCGGGGTGGTGCCGGTCGAGGTGGTCCCAGAATCCCGCCACCTGCTGGCTGCCCGCGTACGCCCCGTGCTGGTAGGCGACGGTCACGTCGGCGAGGACCGCGCTGACCCGGACGATCACGTCCAGGGAGAGCAGGTACTTCAGGTGGGTCGGCGTCAACGGCTTGGTGGGGCTGACCGTGACCGGCGCCAGCAGGATCCGCGATCCGGCGCCGGGCGGGATCGGGTGGGTCATCGGGCCGCCGCCGACTCCGCCAGCGCCTTCCGGAGGCGGCCGACCACCTCCTCGGCCTCCACCGGCGTGCAGTAGCCGGGGTCCGCGATGAAGGTACGCCCGGCCACGCCGCCGACGGTGCGGGGCACCAGCCACAGGTGGAAGTGTTCGGTGCCCTCCATGCAGGAGAAGATGTGGATCCGCGGCGCCCCGGTCACCTCCTTGAGCGGGCCGGTGAACCGCCGGACCAGCGTGCCGATGCCGGCCGCCTCCTCGTCGGTGAAGTCGGCGTAGTCGAGGAAGTGCCGGTGGGACTCGATGAGCAGGGTGCCGACCGGCCAGTACGGCGTGGGCCCGTGGCCCACCCGCCAGATGCCGTCGTCGACGAGGTGCCCGCCGGGCGGCACCGGGAAGCCGGCCCAGGCGGGCACCGGCAGGCCGGCGTACTTGGCGCAGACGAGGCACTGGCGCTCCTGGGGCGTGCGCCCGCTGAGCAGCCGGGTGAACGGGTCGCGGACCCGGGCCAGCGGCTCCAGCTGGGCGTGCCGGCTGTACCAGGCGTCGAGTTCGGCGGCGGTCGCGGCCGGATCGGTGAGGTGCGGGGTCGCGGCGTCGGCCCAGCGTTCCCGGGCCTGCTCGTCGGTCAGGCCGCTCAGGTCGGCCACGTCCCGCCAGGATCCGCCGGTGTCGCGCAGGTAGCCGACGATCGCGTCGTGCAACTCCGGGACCTCGGTGCCGAGCAGGCTCCACAGCCTCGGGGCCAGCGGCTCCTCCCCGTCGGGGGCGGCGACCGCCAGGCGCAGCGCCTCGGACAGGGCCTGCAACCGCGCGGACAACGCCAGGCGGGACAGGTCGGCCGCGGTGAAGTCCGGTGTGTCCATGTGGGTCCTCTTCATTTGGTCGGGCGCCCTATCGCCTCGGCTCGGGGGAGAGCCAGGTGAACAGGCGAAGGGCCGGGGAGTCGCCGCGCGCGTGGTGGACCCGCGCGTAGCCGGGCTCGGTGCGGACCAGTCGGGCGTCGAGGTCGGTCCGGTGGATCAGGCGGAGTGGCTCGTCGGCGCGCAGGCTGCCGCGCAGGACCGATTCGGCCAGGGTGTGGTGCAGGTGCACGAGGTACTCGGCCAGGGTCAGCGCCCGGACGGCCACGTGCAGTTCGCGGGGAGCGCCGGGGTGGGCCGACGCCGGCCCGGCGACCGGCGGGAGGTCGAGCTCCGCCGGCAGGGCCGGCAGCACCCCGGTCACCGGCTTGAGCAGGCGGCTCAGCCCCGGTAGCCGGCCCGCCGGGAAGGGACCCAACCAGGCCGCGCTGCCCGTCGGGGCGACGACCCGGGCCGGGTTCCGGGCGGTGAGGTTGGCGGAGTTGCCGAACAGGAAGCGGGTCCGGGTCCAGGACCGGCGCCAGGCGTCCGCCTCCCCGTCGGACAGCCCGGCGGCGAAGCACCGGGCGCCGCGTACCAGGTCGTCGAGGTCGACGCTGCGCAGCAGCACCAGCACGGTGCAACCCCCGGTGTCGTCGGCGGCGCGGTGCGGCTCGGCGCCCACCCAGGCGGCGCGTGCGGCGAGGAGTTCGGCCAGCCGGCTCTCCGACGGTGCGCCGTCGAGGTCCACCGGGGCGCTCACCGGTCCACCGCCGGGGACGCCGCCCGGTGCGCCACGGAGTCCATAGTGGACTCACTGGTCGTCGTCAGCACCGCCGCGACCACCTCGTCCGGTGGCGCCGCGCCGTCGACGATCCGCACCGGCAGGTCGCGGACCTCGGCCAGCAGCGCCGCGCGCAGGTCCGTCTGCAACCTGACGAAATCGGCTCGGTCGACGGCCGGCCCGTAGTGTTCGAACCGGTTGACCCGCGCACCGTCGCCGCTGCGCGCCCAGGCCGTCTCCGCCGGCACGTCCAGGTAGAGCACGCGGCCGGGCTGCGGGAACGAGCGCCAGTAGTCGAACGTGGGGGTGTGCTCCACCCCGAGCAGCCGACACTTGACCAGGAGCTTGTAGTAGTACGAGTCGATGATGACCCGGTCCGCGTCGGCGGCCCGCGCCAGTTCCTCCCGCAGGTGCAGCACGATCGGGGTCAGCACCGACACCACGAGCTCGGGGGAGTAGCGCTCCCCGGCCCACCCGAACGCGTCGGTGATCCAGCTCCTGCGCAGCTGATGGATCAGCGGGTACGGCCCGAGATACCGGTCGTCGTAGGAGACGACCCGCCAGCCGTGCTCGTCGTGCAGCCGGCGCAACACCGTCGACTTGCCGGCGAGGTCCGGCCCGAGCAGGGCCCAGAACCCGGTGCCGTCGGAGCGGCTCACGCCGGTGCTCCCTTCGTCAGCCACCCGACCGCGAGATAACTCGCGTACGTCACCGGGATGTAGGCGATGGTGAGGCCCACCGGCCAGCGGGGCGCGCCGGTGACGAACCGGGACGCCGCGGCCACCGACCACGCCAGCGGCACCAGCGCCAGCCAGCCCCAGGCGTGTCCGGCGCCGGACTGCCACGGCCGCAGCAGTACCAGCACGATGCCGGTGGCGAGCACGGCGGCGCCGAGCGCGACGGCCGTGGTCCCCCACGGGCCGAGGACCGTGCTGTACGTCCGCTCCCCGGGTCGGGGCCGGCGGGTGGCCTTGCGGCCGAACTCCAGGCACACCCCGCTGAGCGTGACCGCCACGATGGCGAGCACCCCGCCCAGGTCCGGCCGCCGCCCCTCGGCGTGCAGGAAGGCGGTGTACACGTAGATGCTGAGCAGCGGCTGGATCGGCAGGTTCACGGCGAGGTGCAGGGCCAACCGGTCGCCGGCGGGCCAGCCGTACACCCGGTCCAGGGTGATCACCACTGCCGTGTAGCCGAGTTGCCCGGCCAGCGCCGCCAGGACCACGCCCCGGCCGGCGTTGAGCAGCAGCAGGGCGGCGGCGCCGAGGACGACGAGGACCATCAGGTCCCGCTCCCGGACCACCCCGGCGGGCAACGGCCGGTGCGGGTTGTGCCGGCGGTCGTACTCGTGGTCCCGGATGTCGTCCATGGCCCGCAGCAGCAGCATGCCGACCACAAGCGTGACCGCGGTGACGGCGAGCCCGCCGTCGGGCCGCCAGCGCGGCACCCCGCCGACCGCCGCGAAGAGGGCGGTCAGGCCGATCGCCCAGGAGAGCATGAACGGCACGTGCACCGCCGGCGGGTACGCGGCGGCCACGTACCGGCCCCAGCGGCCGGTCATCGGACTCCGTCCAGCATCCGCACCGTGCCGGCCGTGCCGTCCACCTCGATGAGACTGCCGTCGGTGATCCGGTCGGTGGCCCGGTCCACCGCGACCACGGTGGGGATGCCGAGCATGCGTCCGGTGATGGCGGTGTGCGACAGCAGGGTGCCCCGTTCCACCACCAGCGCCCTCGCCGAGAGCATCAGGTAGAGCCAGCCGGGATCGGTCTCCCGGGCGACCAGGACGTGGTCGCGGCACTGCTCGGCGTCGATCGACGGATCGAGCACGACCTTGGCCGGGCCGCGGACGACGCCCGAGCTGGAGGCCAACCCGGTGAGGACGGCCGCGTCCGGTCCGACGGGTGCTCCCGGCCCGGGTGCGGCGGCCCCGCCGGCGACGCGTGCCCCGGCCAGCGCCACCGCGAGCGGCAGGTCGGCATCGGTGCGCAGCCGGGTGGGCAGCGGGTCGGCGTCCGTCCAGCGGGCCCGCTCGGCGGCCCGGACCGCCGCCAGCCCGCGCAGGTCGGCCCCGGCCAGGGTGCCGTCGAAGGCGCCCAGCACCTCGTCGACGGTGAGGTCGACGACGTCGCCCGGCCGGTCCAGGCGGCCCCGCGCGGCCAGCTCCGCACCGAGGCGGGTGAGCAGCACCCGGGAGTCGCCGAAGAGTTGGCTGCGGCAGAACCGGGTGTTCTCCCGAACATTGATCAGCGTACGCATCGTCCGGCCCAGCCCGCGCAGCACGGCCCGTTTCACCGGGTTGCGGCACCGCTCGCGCAACTCGCGTACGGACTGGTCGTGCGCCTGGCGCCCGGCGGCGCGGCTGGCCGACACGGTGAGTCCCCGGGCCAGGTAGGCCCGCACCGGCTGGAGGACGGTCCACGGTTCGTCCCGCGGGGCGGGCGTCTCCAGCTTGAGGTCGTGCATGCCCCGGTCGCCGTGGTCACGGAGGTGTTCCCGCAGCGCCGCCAGGAACCGGGCGCCGTGCCGGCCGGCGACCAGGTCGTCCCAGATCCGCCGCGGGTCCGCGCCGGACCGCAGCGCCGCCCGCGTGTCCGGGTCCTCCGCGGCGGTCGCCGCCAGCGCGATCGCCGAGTGCAGCGCCGCGGTGGAGCGGTTCTCCGGACCGCCGCACAGCAACCCGTTGAGCAGGCTCCGGTCCGCCCCCGGCACCCACCGGCGCAGCAGCCCGTCGGTCGCCCGGGTGGCGGTGAACAGGAAGATCCCGTTGACCAGGGTGACCCCCCACCGCCGGGCCACCTGCACCCACAGCGCCCGGTACGCGTCGACCATCTCGTGCGGACGTCGGGCCGCCACGTCGGCGAGGCCCGCGTGGTACCCGTCCCACCAGCGGAGGAAGCGGCGGACCCGCCACGGGTGCGCGACCAGCCGGGCGAGGATCTCCAGCACGTCGAGTACGTCGGTGAGTCGGGAGCCGCGCCGTCCGCCGGGTACGCCGTCGTGCCGGGCCGTCGTCCCGTCCCGCCCGGTGCTGCCGGTCGCGGCCAGGCCGAGGGACCGTTCCCAGGTGGACCAGAGCGGGCGGAAGCACCGGATCAGGCCGTGCAGGTGGTACCAGCAGTCGAGTTGGTAGTAGATCCGGCCGTCCAGGTGCCCGATCATCCGACGCAGGGTCGGTCGCTCGCGTCGCAGCGTGCGGGCGGGCACGCCCATCCGCCGGTAGAGGTCGGTGAACCCCACCTCGTACAGCTCCCGGGCCACCGAGTAGGTCAGGGCGCAGCTGATGCCCGGGAAGCTCTCGGTGACGTTGTTGTTGTCCCAGAGCAGGGCCGGGCTTCCCACCTCGTCCGGGGGGCGTGCCGGCGTGGCGACCGGGCGCGCCTGGACCAGGTGGATCGCGCCGTCCTCGGTGATCGTGCCCTCGATGTCCTGGGGTGCGTGGAAGCGGGCCTCGACCCGCGCCGCCAGTTCCGCGATCGCCGCCAGGTCGGCGTCCGTGAGCACCGGCTCGGTGGCCAGTTCCGGGGGTACCGGCAGGTCGACCGGTCCCTGGTCGGCGCGGGCCGGATCCCACCCGACCGCCCTGGTCTTGACCGTCACGTGGGGCTCGACCGCGCCGGTCGCCGGGTCCACGAAATAGTGGTCGACATCGGCCTTTTCCTGAACCACCCCTTCGCCAATGCCATAGGCGGCGGCGATCACCAGGCGGGCCGCGCCGTCGCGCGGATCGCGGGTGAACGCGACGAATGACCGGGTGCCCATGGCCATTCGTTGAATCCCGACCGCGATTCGCGCGGCGAACGGGGCGTGGCCCCGGCGGGCGCGGTAGAGCACCGCTTCCGGGTTGAACGCCGACGCCCAGCAGGCGACGAGTCGTTCGGCGAGACCGGCCCGCCCAACGTACAGGAAACTGTCACTGAGCCCGGCGAACGGATCCTCCGCCGAATCCTCGCCCGACTCCTGCTGATTGGGTCGGGGTACCGCACACGCACGCACCGCCACCAGTCCGTCCGGTCCGGCGATCTCGTCGAAGTGCGCGTCTATTTCATCGAGGAGTTCTGATGGAATTGTCAGGTACCGGACTCTCTGCCGAAGCGCTTCCGCGTGGCTGAGCAGCGCTTGGGCCGACCCGGCCGTGTCGGCGCGGATATCGGTCAGGAGAGGGCCGACGACCTGGTCGAACACGGTCGCGGGCACGCACCGTAACGGCGGTACGGCAAATCCGTCACGGGCCAGTTCCGCCTGTCTGGCGAACTTGTGGCCGACCAGCTCCGGGTCGAGAATCATCGGTCCGCTTTTGACTAACCACACACTGCTGAGCCTTCCTCACGCATGCGGAATTAGCCCGACTGTCCGCCGGGACGGGCGCGCGTCGCACATTCGCGGTGATCATGCACGACAGGGATCTGTGATTCAAGGCCCGAAACAGAAGACCGTGCGGATCGTTGCGTTTGGGCTGTTCAGACAGGTCCGACAAAACGCGATGACGTGGGACCCCGGTGGCATGCCCCGGTCCGCCGGGTGGGCGCAGCTCATTGACGCCGCATTCCCACTGTTTGCGGAGGAGGGTGGAGAAACGGCAGGGCAATGCCGGACAGCAGCGACGAACCGGGCGTCCGAACGGAACGTTCCGCCGAATATTTCGATAGCGCTCAGGTTTCCGGCCGGGCTATACGTCGCTGACGTGCCCCGATGCGCGATAATCGCAGCGAAAATACCGGTGGCGGACCAGGCGGGTTTCCGGGCGTTGCCCCGCGATCCGTGAGCGTCCCCGAGCCGGCGCGCAGAAGGCCGGGCGGGACGTCGCCGACGTCGGCATCGTGCTCGGCGCGGTGGCCGAGACCGATGCCGACGGGCGAGGCGGGCGGGGGTGGCGAGACGGTCAGATGTCCGACGGTGGAGACGGACGGAGCGGGTGCCTCACCGGCCCGATGCGGAGCCGGCCGCCTCGGTGGCCGCGATGAGGCTGGTCGGGCGCATGTCCGTCCAGTTCTCCTCCACGTACGCCAGGCACTCCTGACGGGAACTGGCCTCGACCACGGTTCGCCAGCCCTCGGGCACGTCGACCTCCGCCGGCCACAGCGAGTGCTGGTTCTCCTCGTTGACCAGCACCAGGTAGGTGGCGTCCTCGTTCTCGAAGGGGTTCGTCATGACAGTCCTTCCGGGTGACTGGTGGAATCGCGGTGGTAGAAAAAAACCTTGTCAGGCCAGCCCCAGCGGCGCGTCCGGCGAGGCACTGAAGGTCCGGGCGATCTCCGCGAAGTCCGCGGCCATCGAGGCGATGGTCTCCTCACGGAACAGGTTGCGCTTGAAGGAGAGGCACACCGAGGCGTCACCCGACGGTTCCCTGGTCAGCGTCCACAGCG
Organism: Micromonospora sp. NPDC049240; assembly: GCF_040647835.1. Taxonomy (NCBI): domain Bacteria; kingdom Bacillati; phylum Actinomycetota; class Actinomycetes; order Micromonosporales; family Micromonosporaceae; genus Micromonospora; species Micromonospora sp. NPDC049240. The sequence goes on along the minus strand of NZ_JBEZCX010000006.1, from coordinate 252,462 downwards.
CGCCGTCCGGCACGGCGGACTTCCGCGGCTGTAGGCCCGTCGCCCGCGGGATCCGGCCGAACTTCACCTCTCCCGGCACCTCGATGTACTGCCGCTGATCGGGCACCGCCTGGAACACCGCCGCCGCGTGGTCGTCGGAGGCGGCCGTCCGCATCAGCTCCGGGGCCTGCCCGAAGATCTCCAGCGTCGGCATCTCGTGCGAGAACGCTTCGAGGCAGGTGGTCCGGGTCCGCTTGAGCAGGTCCCCGAACGACGCGCAGCCGGCAAGGTCGGTGCGCAGCGGCAGGAAGTTGAAGAGCGGGCCCACGGTGTTTTCGAACAGCTGCCCGCCACGCCCCGGCGTGAACGTCGCGATGACGACGTCCGTGGCGCCGGTCCGCCGATGCACGAGCAGCTTGTACATCGCGACCAGGACCATGAACCGCGTGGCGCGGTGGGCTCTGGCCAGCCGGTCGATGGTCGAGAACACGTCGTCCGGGATCCGGAACCAGTGCGCCGCGGTCGACTCGGGCAGGTTCGCGGATCGCGGGATGTCCGTGGGGAGCGCCGAGAACAGACCGCCGTCGAGCTTGCGGCGCCAGTATTCGCGCTTCGCCTCCGTGCCCGCACCGGCCCCGGTCCGCTGCCAGTCGGCGAACTCGCGGAACTGCGGTGCCGCCGGCAGGTCCGGGACGGTCTGACCCGTCCTCGCGACGTACCGGTTGACCAGGTCGCGAATGACCACCTCCATGGACATGCCGTCCGAGACGATGTGGTGGATCATCACGACCAGGACCGTGTCCTGGTCGTCGAACCTGCCCAGCACCACCCGCAGGGCGGGCGTCTCGTCCACGCCGATCGTCTCGTCCTCGACCTCCTGCCGCAGCTCGTCGGCGCGCGCCGCGCGCGCCGCCTCCGGCGTCTCCGGGAGGTCGCGGATCTCCACGCGCACCGGACCGGGCGGCGAGATCTCCTGGTGCCGATTCCCCGTCGTACCGACGATCCGCGTCCGGAGTGCCTCGTGCCGCGTGACGACGTCCTGCAGCGCGTCGCGCAGCGCGGCGACGTCGATCGGCCCGCCCGTCACGCGCCACGCGTCCACCACGTGGTACCGGGGACCGAACGGGCCGTCGTCGTCACCGTGGTCGAACACGTCGACGAACTGGTGATTCAGCGACAGCGGGATCGTCTCCGGCGCGTCGACGCCTGTGGTCCTAGTGGGGCTCATCCCGGCTCCTATCAACTGGTTCCGCTTGTTCCAGGAGGTACTGGTCCAGCTCGGTGACGGTGGGCAGCTCGAACAGGTCGTCAAGAGTGAGCTCCACACCGAGCGCCTCGTTGACCGTCTGAACCAGCCGGATCCCGCTCAGCGACTGCCCGCCGAGTTCGAAGAAGCTGTCGTCGAGTCCCACCTCCGCGACGCCCAGGGCGCTGGCGAAGGCGGCGCACAGGATCTCCTGCTGCGGGGTGCCGGGGGACGTGTGGGTCGACGAACCGGCGAGGACCGGTTCGGGCAGCGCCCGACGGTCCACCTTGCCGTTCGGCGTGAGCGGGAGCGAGTCGAGCACCACGAACGCGGCGGGGACCGAGTAGTCGGGCAGCACCTTCTCCGCGTGCCTGCGGAGCGCCGCGAGGTCCACCGCGTCGGTCTCGCCGACGACGTACCCGACGAGGCGGTGGTCGCCGTCGTCGGTCGGCCGGGCCACGACGATCGCCTCGGAGATCTCCGGGTAGGCGGTCAGCGCTGCCTCGACCTCGGCGGTACCGACCCGGAATCCACGGATCTTCACCTGGTCGTTCGCCCGGCCGACGAACTCGATCATGTCGTCGGTGGCCCAGCGGACCAGGTCGCCGGTCCGGTACATGCGCGTCCCGGCGCCGCCGAACCGGTTCGCCACGAAGCGCTCCGCGGTCAGGCCCGGCCGGCCGAGGTAGCCGCGCGCCAGGCGCTCGCTCGCGACGTACAGCTCCCCGACCTGGCCGGGGCCGACCGGCCGGAGCCGCTCGTCGAGCACGAACAGCTCGCCGTTGTCCAGCGAACGGCCGACCGGCACCCGCGTCGCGGGAACGAACGGCGCCCTCACCGTGGTGGTGGTGGCGAACAGCGTGACCTCGGTCGCCCCGTAGGTGGGTCGCACCGTGATGCCGGGGCACGCCTTCAGCACCCGCTCGACGGCGCCCGGCGAGATGACGTCCCCACCGGTCGAGACCTCACCGACGGTGGCGAGGCAGTCCGGCGCCTGGTCGGCGACCACCCGGAACAGGCCGCTGGTGAGCTGGACGGAGGTGATCTCGTGGTCCCGGATCAGCCGCCGGAGCGTGCCGAGGTCCAGACGACCGTGCGGTGCCAGGACCAGGTGACCGCCGCGCAGCAGGGGAACCCACATCTCGTACGTCGACACCGCCGCCGCGTACGGCGCCACCATGAGCACCCGGTCCTGGGGACTGCTGTCCCAGCACGAGTCCAGGGCGACGCTCAGCACGCCCCGGTGGGTCACGCAGACGCCCCGCGGCAGCCCCGACGACCCGGAGGTGTGGATGACGCACGCGATGTCGTCCGGTCGTACGTCGATGTCCGGGGCGGCGACCGGCGGGTCCTGGCGCGCGGGGGCCGGGTCGACGAGCACGGTCCGCCTGCCGACCGGTAGGCCGGCGCGGTGGGTCTCCTCGTCGGCCAGCAGCACCGGCCGGCCGGCGTTGTCCATGACCCGCTGCTTGGCCTCCAGCGGATGGGAGTGGTGCAACGGCAGGTAGACCGCGCCGGCCTTGAGCACGCCCAGGGTCGCCACGATCAGCTCGGGTGAGCGCGTGATCAGCACCCCGACCGGCTCGCCGGGCCGCACGCCGAGGCCGATCAGTCGATGCGCCAACTGGTTGGCGCGCTCGTCGAGCTGGCGATAGGTCAGCCGTACGCTCCCTCCGGTCAGCGCCGGCGCGTCTGGTGTCCGGGCCACCTGCCTGGCGAACTGCTCCTGGATGGACCTGGAACCCATGCCGCCTCATCTCCGTCCACTCGTCCGCAGACCCGACCTGACAAGAGGGAACGTACCGCCGGCGCTGATCGATTTCGCCTTCAGGACTGCGCTACAAATCGTCGACGAGCGTCGATGTCGATCAGCAATCGTAAAGATGTGGCAGGCCGTCGGAGTTGGGACACTCGACGAGGCTGTCGAGGTGGCATCAGCTCCATCTCGGCGATAAGGATCGTCTGCGGACTGGACTCCGACACGCTGCATCTGACCGGGAGAACCGTCAGCAGCCGAAAGGATCGTGCACCGTGACACGAATCAGCGGCACCGCCGAACACGACCTTCCTGCCCCGGTCGAGCCGGACCTCACCCCGGCCCAGATGGTGGCGCGGGCCGAGGCGATGATCCCCGAGCTCGTCGACCGTCAGGCAGAGGTCGAGGAACGCAGCTTCTACGCCGAGGACATCCACGAGAAATTCGCCCGGAACGGCTTCTACCGAATTCTCCAGCCCCGTCGTTACGGCGGCTACGAATTCGGCCTCGACACTTTCGTGCGGGTCTCCACGACGCTGCTGCGCGGATGCCCGTCGACCGGCTGGATGTTCACCCTCGGGGCCATGCACACGCAGGTTGTCGCCACGATGTTCGGTGAGCGGGCGCAATCGGAGGTGTTCGGCGTCGGCGACTTCATCTGCCCCGGCACCGCCGTTCCCAGCGGGTCCGCCGAACGCGCCGCGGACGGCGGCTGGACGATCAGCGGCAAGTGGTCCTACTGCTCCGGGTCGCCCTACGCGACGCATTTCCTCGGACACGCCCTGATCGCCGGTGTGAACGGGGCGTCGCCGAAACCCCTGTTCTTCCTCGCGCCACGCAGTCAGTGGACGCGGCTGGACGACTGGGGCCGGCAGTTGGGCCTGCGCGGCAGCGGGTCACACAGCATCACCATGGAGAACGCCTACGTTCCGGAGCACCTTGCCCTGCCCGGCGTGCAGATCATGGAGGCCAACGTCTCTGGTGGCACACCGGGCCGGGACCTGCACGGAAATCCGGAGTACGGCGGCGGGCCGCTCTCCTTCACGAATCTGGGCAACGCGGCCCTGGCCGTGGGCATCGCGCGGGGAGCGCTCGACATCTACGAGATCCTGCTACGGGAGCGGACGACCCTGGTCCCGCCGATCGTGGCCCGACACCACGACCCCGACTACCAGTTCTGGTACGGCGACGCCGTCGGCATGATCGGCACCGCCGAGGCCGCGTTGCTGAACGGAGTTCAGCAGTGGCACGACAACTGTGTCCGTGGCCCCGCGGCGGTCACCCGGGAAGAGGACCTGCGGATCTCGGCGATCTGCCGACACGTGATCCAGCTCTGCTGGGACGCGGTGGCGAACTACCTGATGCCGACCGCCGGCGCGAGTTCGGTCCGGCACGGCGAACGGCTCGAGCGCGTCTGGCGCGACATGTCCATGTTGCACAGTCACGGGGGCATCTCCGTCCTGCTGCCGACGGTGGCCGTGCGGGAACTCACCCGGGTACGGATGCGCTGACGTAGTCGAGGGGACGACGGGCCGGTCATCCGGGCGTGACCCGCGGGGTCGGCGAGTGCCGCGCCGATCGGATGACCGGCATCGATCCACGTCACGTTCGTCGGCCCGCCGCCCCGGCCTCGCCCGCGCGCTGACATGAACGCATTTACGAAGACGTGGTCGCGACGGACGCGTGGGATCCTCGGCCGGAGCGAAAGGACAGCCGCCGATGACAGTGCAAGAAAGGGTGGACGGGGCAACGGATTCCCCGACACCTCCGGGCATCAGACTCCCCTCCCTGACGGCGATGCGGACCGTGGCCGCGACCCTGGTGTTCATCCACCACGCGATGTTCCAGCCGCTCTTCTCCGACCAGGGCGTGCAGAACGCCTACAACGAGTTCTCCCGCAACCTGGGTCCGCTGAGCGTCATGTTCTTCTTCGTGCTGAGCGGCTTCATCCTCACCTGGTCGGGCAAGCCGCGCGACGGCCTGAAGAACTACTACCGACGTAGGTTTTTCAAGATCTTCCCGAACCACCTCGTGGTCTACGCCATTCTGCTGGTCCTGATGTTCGTGGCCGGGCGCACCATCCTGTGGCCCGAGGCGCTGGCCAACCTCCCGCTCATGCAGGCGTGGGTGCCGAGCTTCGACTACCAGCTCCTCGCGGTGAACCCGCCGACCTGGACGTTGTCGGTGGAGCTGCTGTTCTACCTGTGCTTCCCGCTCCTGCTGATCGTGATCAACCGGATCCGGCCCGGCCGGCTGTGGCTGTACGCCGGGCTGGCCGCCCTGGCCGCCCTGCTCATGCCGGTGGTCTCGCGGCTGCTCCTGCCCGACAGCCCGGCGACGCCCATCTCCGCCTCGCTCTCCTGGCCCCAGCTGTGGTTCATCTACTACTTCCCGGTCACCCGGATGTTCGAGTTCGTGGTCGGGATGGTCATGGCCAGGATCCTGATCACGGGCCGCTGGCCGAACATCCGGCCGTCGCTCATCGCGGCGGTGGTGGCGGCGGCGTACGTGGCGACCCTGCCGCTCAAGCTGTTCGAGGAGGGGTACCAGACGGCGTTCCTCATCCCGCTCGCCCTGGCGATCACCGGCACGGCCGCGGCGGACCTCGGCGGGCGCCGGACGCTGTTCAACACCCGCGTCATGGTCTTCCTGGGCGAGATCTCGTACGCCTTCTACCTCGTCCACATCACGGTGTTCTTCTCCCTTCAGGCCGCGTTCAACCACCAGTGGGGCCTGGGCGGGATGTTCACCTCGCGACCGTTCGCCACGTTGCCCGCGATAGCGTTCCTCATCGGCTCCTATCTGGCCTGTGTGCTCGTCGCCTGGCTCCTGTACTCCCTGGTGGAGCGTCCGGTGATGCGGCGGTGGGGCCGGCCGGGACGAACCCGACCAACCGAGGCTCCGGCCGCGGTCCACTGATCGTCTGTCGGTAGCCGCCGGGTCGTGGAGCGGGCCGGCGGAGCGGTCGGGGTCGACGAGGGTGACGCTGAGGGCGTCCGCGTCGACCCCGACCGTACGACTGTGTGGCCACGCCGGTGGGTCACCGTGCGGATCGGGCTGTCGCTTCCTGTTCGCGAGGGCGGTAGCGCAGGTGCACGACGCCGTTGCGGAACCGACGCTCGTCGACGAGATCGAGGTCGGTACGCATCCCGGTCGGCAGTCCCGGCTTGCCCCCACCGACGGCGACGGGCAGGACGAACAGCTGGCACTCGTCGACCAGCCCGGCCTTGAAGGCCTGCGTCGCGAGATTGGCGCCTCCGATGGTGAGGTCGCTGTCGGCCGCGGCCTTCATCTCCTTGACCGCGCCGGGGTCGAAACGACGTTCGACAGTGGTGTCGGCGGTTGACGCCGAGGAGATGCTCCCGGAGTAGACGACCTTGCTCGCAGCCTGCCAGGCGTTGGCGAAGTCGGCGGTGAGGTCGGACTGCGCGGCCAGCGCGTCATTGGTCTCCCAGACGGCCATCGCCTCGTACTGCCGCCGTCCGTAGAGGAAGGTGCCCGCCGACCGCACGATGTCGGTGTAGCACACGAACACCTCGTCATCGACCGGAAACAGGTTGAAGTCGCCGCGTTCGTCCTCGATGTAGCCGTCGAGCGACACGTTCGTCACGTAGATCAGCTTTGCCATGCTCCACCTCTCGATGATCGGTTGCCACCACCCGGACCTCCGTCGGCGCGGCGTCCATCTGGTGCGCGTCTGGCGCGAACCCTCGCCATGGGTGCGCCGGCACTCGGGATCCACTCGGGACCTCCGGTCGCGCCCCTCCGCCGGCCCCATTGATGAGGCGCGGTGGACGTGCCGGAGTTGCCCCCCATATTTACTACTTGGGTGGGATGAGTGTATGCAGAAGCTTAGGTTTTTTGTCGGATTTCGGGCGGTGTGTCAACCCGCCCGGCGCGCCCGACTCGCCGCCGCGCCGGGCGGTCGCGACGAGGTCGAGTCGGGCGCCCCCCAAAGGGGAGAAGCGTCGGATGGGTGGGAATCCCGCCACTCTCCTTTGTCTTCTTCCAGGTCAGCGGCTTGCTCGGGGAGGCCGCCGCGCAATAGACGGGAGGCAAACCGGAGAGCGTTTCGTCTGTTGGGGAGAGCAATCTGGAAGTTGTGCCGAAGGTTCCGTGCCTAAAAGGTAGTAAGGTCTGGTTCCAATAGGTAGCATCCGCTGGCGGACGGCGAGAGATGGTGGTACTGCATGCCGAGGTTTAACCCGATCAAGGAGCTTCGCTCCCTTGTTCCCGAGGCTGGGCCGAAGCGGTTTTACGCGCTGGGCACCTTTATCAACATGTTCGGGTTCGGGCTGCTGGTCGTCAGTATGAGCCTGTATTTCACCCGAATCGTGGGGCTGCCCGCCTCGCAGGTGGGTCTCGCCCTCACCATCGGCGTCGCCATCAGCCTGATCAGCGGTGTCCCGGTCGGCAACCTGGCCGACCGGTGGAGTCCGGTGAAGACCGTCAAGGTCATGCTGGTGATCCAGGCCCTGACGGCTACCACATTCATCTTCATCGACAACTTCACCCAACTTGTCATCGCCGCCACCCTCGACATGCTGGCGATGAAGGCGTCCGTGGCGGCGTCCGAATCGCTGCTGCGTCGGGTGGCCGGCGACGAGGCGGTCGGCTTCCGCGCCCAGGTGCACGCGATCCAGTTCGTCGCCATGGGCCTGGGCACCGCCGGGTGTGCCGTCGTGATCCAGATCGGTACGCCGACCGCGTACCACCTGATGATCGCCCTCGACGCGCTCAGCTTCCTGGGCGCCTTGCTGGTCTTCACCCGGCTGCCCGACTACGAGCCGTTGCCGAAGCCGGAAACCGCGTCCCGCTGGGGTGTGCTGTCCGACCGGCCCTTCGTCGCGTGGACGGCGATCGCCGGTGCCATGAACCTCCAGCTCTTCATGATCAATATGCTGCTGCCGCTGTGGGTGGTCGATGCCACCAATGCTCCGACCTGGACGGTTGCGGTCTTCTACATCATCAACAACACGTTGATCGTCTTGTTCATGGTTCGCGTCGGCAACAAGGTGAAGACGATCCGGCAGGGTGGCGTCGCGATCCGGCGCGCCGGTGCGCTCCTCCTGTTCAGCTGTGCCGGGATGGGTTTCGCGAGCGGGCTTCCCGGCTGGGCCGCGGTGCTCCTGCTGGTCGCGGCCGTCCTCGTGCACACCTACGGCGAGCTGTGGTACATGGCGGGCTCCTTCGCCCTCAACTTCGGCCTGCCGCCGGCGCACGCACAGGGGCAGTACATGGGCTTCCTCGGGATCGGCTCCGGCATCGGCGAGGCGTTCGCCCCGCTGCTGTTCCTCAGCTTCATCCTGACCCTCGGCCGGCCGGGTCTGGTCGGCATCGGCGTGTTCTTCGCCCTGGTGGGCCTGTTGGCGCCCGCCGTGGCGCGGTGGGGCGAGCGGACCAGGCCCGAGTCGGAGGAGAAGCCGTCGGAGGAGAAGGCCGCGCCGGCTGCTCCGGAGGTAGCGCCGGCCGTAGCCGACTGAGGTGATCTGATCCGGCCAGAAGTGCACGATCCGGCGACCTGATCACGGTCCCTGGAGAAGAGGTGGCGGTTCGACCCGGGAGTCCCGTGCGGGACGCCCGGGTCGTCCGCGAGACAGACCAGCCGATCGCCGAGGTGGCGGCTGACGTGAACCAACCGGGCGAGCCCTGAAACCGTCAGGGCGAGGGCCCGGCTTCGCTGACCGGCGCGGGCCGCCGCGTCGCCGGTGCAGCCTGGTGGACACTCCCGAGCACACCGGGCCGGGAAGCCGGGCGGCCACGCGTTGTCTCGTGCGCGATGAAGGCGGCCGAGTGTGCGGGGCTGCGCCCCGGGGCAACACAATGGTGGACGAGGTATGCGGGTGCGAGCCCTCGGCCGGCGTTCCCGACTCGAATCAGCGCAGCATACCCGGCGACCGGGGCGCGGACTACTTCTCCGCTGCCGACCCGGATTTTTCCGGTGGCCGGCGCTTCGGGGCAGCACTCTGCAACACAGAAGATGCGCTTACCCGAAAGTTCGCGAAGAATCGGCGGTGTGGCCGTCATTTCCGACGTCTGACCGCGCGGCCGGCTCCCCACTGGTGCGAGAGAGCCGGTTCCTGCCGTCTCGCCTGCCGATCCGAGGAGCGCCCGTTCGAGCGTAAAAAGCCGCCCAGCACGCAGTTTCCTCACGCCCTGATGCTCAGTCGTCGATCGCCTGTTCGGAGGAACGAAATGGCGGATCAAGAGAAGATGCATGAACCGCGGAAAACGCGGCCGATGACCGGCGCCGAATACATCGAATCGCTGCGTGACGACCGCTGTCTGTATCTTTACGGTGATCGCGTGAAGGACATGACCAGTCATCCTGCGTTCTACAACCCGGTACGGATGACCGCGCGGCTCTACGACGCGTTGCACGACCCGCGCACGCGTGACGTGCTCACCTCGCCCACCGACACGGGCAGCGACGGCTTCACCCACAAGTTCTTCACCACACCCCGCTCGGCGGAGGACCTGGTCGAGCACCAGCAGGCCATCGCCGCCTGGGCCCGGATGAGCTACGGCTGGATGGGGCGCAGCCCCGACTACAAGGCCGCCTTCCTCGGCACGCTCGGTGCGAACGCCGACTTCTACAAGCCGTTCGACGAGAACGCGCGGCGGTGGTACGCGGAGTCCCAGGAGAAGGTCCTCTACTGGAACCACGCGATCGCGCATCCGCCGGTCGACCGGAACCGCTCCCCGGACGAGGTCGGTGACGTCTTCGTGCACGTGGAGAAGGAGACCGACGCCGGGCTCGTCGTGAGCGGCGCCAAGGTGGTCGCCACCGGCTCGGCGCTGACGCACTACAACTTCATCGCGCACTACGGCCTGCCGATCAAGGACAAGAAGTTCGCGCTCGTGGCGACCGTTCCGATGGGGGCGCCCGGGCTGAAGCTGATCTGCCGTCCGTCCTACACGGCCAGCGCGGCACTGATGGGCAGCCCGTTCGACTACCCGCTCTCCTCCCGGCTGGACGAGAACGACACGATTCTCGTGATGGACAAGGTGCTCATCCCGTGGGAGAACGTGTTCATCTACGGCCATCTGGGAAAGGTCCAACTGTTCCCCAGCCGGTCGGGCTTCTCCGAGCGGTTCACGTTCCAGGGCTGCACCCGCCTGGCGGTGAAACTCGAGTTCATCGCCGGCCTGCTCGCGCGGGCGGTGGAACTCACCGGCGCCAAGGACTTCCGTGGCGTGCAGACCCGGATCGGCGAGGTGCTGGCCTGGCGCAACCTGTTCTGGGCGTTCTCGGACGCGGCGGCCCGCAACCCGGTGCCCTGGCACAACGGCGCGGTCCTGCCCAACCCGCGGTACGGGATGGCATACCGGTGGTTCATGCAGATCGGCTATCCGAGGATCAAGGAGATCATCCAGCAGGATGTCGCCAGCGGGTTGATCTACATCAACTCCAGCGCCGAGGACTTCAAGAACCCGGAGATCCGGCCGTACCTGGACCAGTATCTCCGCGGCTCCGACGGCAGCGACGCGGTCGAGCGCATGAAGGTCATGAAGCTGTTGTGGGACGCCGTCGGCACCGAGTTCGGCGGGCGGCACGAGCTCTACGAGCGCAACTACGCGGGCAATCACGAGAACACCCGGGTCGAGCTGCTCTCGGCGCAGCTCGCGAGCGGTGAGATCGACGACTACAAGGCCTTCGCGCAGGAGTGCCTCTCCGAGTACGACCTGGACGGTTGGACGGTGCCCGACCTGTCGTCGTTCGACGATCTCCACGAGGTGCGGGACCGGACGCTCAACGGGTGAGGGCGGCCGTGGGACCCCGGCGCGCGGGGACAGCATCCGGGTATGTCGATAGAAAGGGTCTGAACATGCGATTTGGTGTGCACTTGCCGCAGGGCTACAGTCTCGACCTCGTCAACATACCGGTGGCCGAGCAGTGGTCCACGATTCGTGACATCGCCCAGGCCGCCGACGCCGGGCCGTACGATTCGATCTGGGTCAGCGACCACTTTCTCACCATTCCGGCGCCGAGCAACGAGTCGGCGTTCGAAGCGTGGTCGATGATGGCCGCGTTCGCGGTCTGCACGTCCCGGGTGCGGCTCGGGCAGTTGTGCACGTGCATAGGTTTCCGGAATCCGGCGTACCTGGCCAAGATGGCGGCCTGCGTCGACGTGATGAGCGGCGGCCGGTTGGACGTCGGCCTCGGCGCGGGCTGGTTCGAGGACGAATGGCGTGGCTACGGCTACGGTTTCCCCAGCGTCGCCGATCGGCTCGGCATGCTCGACGAGGGCGCGCAGATCATGCGGCAGTTGTGGACGACCGGCACGGCCACGCTGGCGGGACGCCACTACCAGCTCGATGGTGCGGTCAGCAATCCGCTTCCGCTTCAGGCCGGTGGGATCCCGTTGTGGATCGGCGGCTCCGGCGAGAAGAAGACGCTGCGGACCGCGGCGAAGTACGCGCAGTACACGAACTTCGGGACGTTGAGCCTGGACGAGTTCGCGCACAAGTCCCGGGTCCTGGCCCAGCACTGCAAGGACGTGGGCACCGACTTCGACGCGATCACCCGCTCGGCCTACTACCTCGTGACCATCGGCGAGACCGAGAAGGACGTCGCCGACAGCATGGCGCGGATGAGGTCCCACTACGAGCCGCTGATGCCGCCCGAGGCGCTCGAATCCTGGCTCGGCGAGTTCCGCCGTGGTCTGGTCGGGACCCCCGAGCAGATCGTCGAGCGGTTGCGCAAGGCTGCCGACGCCGGGGTCGGCTACGTGATCGCCTACTTCGCGGACGCCGCCTACGACCGGACGAGCATGGACCTGTTCGCCGGCAAGGTGATACCGGAGTTGATCGGTTAGGCGTCGTCCCCACGTAGGTGGTCGGCCGCCGGCGGAGCCCTTCGGGCCCGCCGGCGGCACCGCCAGGTTCGGGGGCGTGGGAGGCGCGGGCCCGGGCGGGACGGCCCGGCCGGTCGCACCCGGGGGCCGTGCACCAGGTCGTGCCGTTCGCCACCCCCGTGCATGCCACGAGGTCTCCGGTGGCGGGGTTCATCTTCGTCGATGACCCCGCGACCGGAGACCTCGGCGTCGAGCGGCCACCGGCACGTGGCGCCCGACCTCGGGACGTCGGTCAGCCCGCGGTCTCCACTTCGAGCTGCTTCGGCCCGTTGTCGATGATGTCGGCGAAGTGCTTGCCGAGTTCGTTGGCGAGGCTGCCCTCGTAGAGGTCGGTCCGCACCACCAGGTGCATCTCCAGGCCGTCGGGGACGGGCAGGACCTCGAGCACGAAGTCGTGCACGGACGCCGTCCAGTCGTCGTTCCGGGAATCCATCACGCCGGGGACGCTGCCGAGGCTGAGCGTCGGCACGGAGTTGTAGACCACGGCCGGCTTGCCGATGAACATGGCCTCCAGCCCGCCGAACGCGCCCAGGATGCTGGCCATCTGCTTCATGTCCAGCAGGACGTCGCGCGCGGCCATGCCCTGGAGGTACGAGTCACGGATGCGGGCGAGGAGGTGCGGGCCCGACCGGAACGGCCCGTTCGGCCGCAGCAGGATGTTGCCGACCCGGGTGGTGATCGTCGCGTCGATCATCGCGCCGGCCTTGTTCCCGATCGACACCATCAGGCCGAGGTCGTGCGGGGCGCCCGCCCGGATGAGGGACTGGACGTACACCGCCACCATCCCCACCGACGGCGGCATGCCGTTGGCGCTGGCGTAGTCGTCCCAGGCCCGCAGCCGCGTCTTCGACACGGTGAAGGAGAAGTCGGCCGCGGGTCCGCTCGGCTCCGTCGGCCCGTCCTTGCGCCCGGGAAGGCGACAGGGCGGGAGGTCGCGGAGTTCGTTGAGCCAGTACCGGCGCTGGGCCTCGGCGTCCTGCGTCCTGAGCTGGTGACGGTAGTCCGCGGCCATCTCGGCGAGCGTCGCGGTTCTGCCGGACCACTGCGGCGCCCTCCCGGCCGCGCGGGCGGAGTAGGCCGCCGACAGCTCCGCCGTCATGATCTCCAGCGAACGGCCGTCGAACGCGGCGTGGTGCGCGGCCACCCCGAACAGGGTGCGATTGCTCTGCCTGCTGTGCACGATCACGCACCGCCAGACCTCACCCTGGTCGATGTGCAGCGGGTGCTCCAGCGCCTCCCAGAGCGCGTCGCCGGCCGCGCCGTCGTCGTCCTGCTCCGGCAGCCGCTGGAACCGCGCCTGGCCCGGATCGGCCGGCACCTCGGCCAGGCCGAGATCCGGCTCGTAGAGGTACTTGGCGTGCAGGGCCTGGTGACGGCGGTGCACGTCGGTGGCGGCGGCGGCGAGCGCCACGTCGTCGACCTGGCCGTCGAACCACCAGGCGAACCGCGGCACGATGTCCATCGGAACGGTGTGCGCCTGCATGGGGGTGATCGCCACGAGCTCGGCGTTGCGCTCGGCCGGTGGCGCGACCGAGGTGCGGGGCGCGCCGTTCCCGCTGTCGTGGGCGTCGATCCACGTCGCCAGCTGCGCGACGGTCGGGGTCCGGAAGAGCTGGGTGAACCGGACCCGGATCCCGGTCGCCTGTTCCAACCGGGCGCACGCGACGGTCACCGCTACGGAGTCAAGGCCCAGATCGAAGAAGGACGCCATGCGCGGCAGGCTGGAAATGCCGAGCATCTCGCCGAATATCCGCGCGATGGTGCTCTCTGTCTCGCCGCGCGGGTGCTCGTCCGTTGAGAGTGCCCCGTTGGGGTCGCTTCGCAGGTCTTCTCGCTGCGTCATGCCCGCTCCTTAGAGGGTGGATTAGCGTTCAACGAACTGGTGGTCAAGCCGGCGCCGGGTGGTGGGTGTCGGGGCGCGACGGCTGGTCGGGCGTCACCCGGTCATTGATGCTCGGTGTCACAGCCGCCCGACTCCTTCGCATTCGGCCTTAATTGGGCGTCGGGGCACACGTCAGAAGCCACTTGTGCATGTCACTGTCGCAGGCCGGCCCTTCGCGATACACCTCCAAAAGAGCTACCTGAATCGCCGCATAGAGCAATTTTGAAGTAGACCCCTGTGTGACCTCGCTGTTCTCATGTACCCCGTCACTGTGACGATTGGGGGAACTGAAGATGGCGGATTTAAGTCGCCGTGGGCTGCTAGCAGGTGCGGTTGCCGGGGGGATCACCGTTGGGCTGAACGGGACCAGCGCGAGTGCGGCACCGCCGGCTATCCACGCAGGATCGTCAACGAGTGCGCAGTGCGCGTCGCCCGACGCGGTGGTGGTCGGGACCAACGACCCGCGTTATCCGAGCCTCATCACGCCGTGGAACAGGCGTTTCGAGGGCAGCCCGCAGAATGTGCACCTGGTCTACAACGCGAAGCAGGTCGCCGAGGTCGTCGGCGCTGCGGTCGCCGCGAACAAGCGATTTGCGGTTCGCAGCGGCGGCCATTCCTTCGAGAATCTCACCTCCTCTCCTGACATTCAGGAACTGATCGACCTCTCGCAGATGTCGGATGTCTACTACGACCCCAAGCGGCGGGCGTTCGCCATCGAGAGCGGCGCGACGCTGGGCAAGGTGTACGACACCCTCGTCAAGGGGTGGGCGGTCACCATTCCGGGCGGAATCTGCCCCGGCGTGGGCGTCGGTGGCCACATCGCCGGCGGCGGCTACGGCTTCCTGTCGCGTCGGTACGGTCTCGCGGCCGACTACCTGTACGCCGTGGAGGTCGTGACCGTCGACAAGTCGGGCAAGCCCCGGATCGTCGTCGCGACGCGTGACGAGGGTGACCCCAACCGGGACCTCTGGTGGGCGCACACCGGTGGCGGGGGCGGGAACTTCGGCGTCGTGACGCGCTACTGGATGCGACGTCCGGGCACGGACTCCACCGACCCCGCCGACCTGCTGCCCCGGGCGCCCGCGACCATGATCCGGCGAGCGGTCGTGATGTCCTGGGACCAGTTGGACCGCACCTCGTTCCTGAAGTTCTTCCGGAACTACACCAACTGGTACGAGCAGAACAGCGCGCCCGACTCGCCGTACGCGAATCTGTGGGGTGGGTTCTTCACCTTCCACAAGTCGGCCGGGCCGGTCGGTTTCATCGTGGGTGTCGACAGCGGGGTGCCGAATGCGCAGGCCCTCGTCGACGCACACGTCGAGGCGGTCATGTCCGGGGTGGGCGTGCAGCCCGCGTCGGACACCACCGAGTTCGCGCCGTACCTGGACGACCGGAACTGGCAGAGCGAGCCGGATTCGCGTTCCAAGGACAAGGCTGCCAACCTGCGCAAGGGATTCTCGGACAGCCAGCTCGCGACCATCTACCGTCGGCTGACCGACCCGGAGCCCACGAACGCGGGCGCCGCGCTCACCATGTCCGGGTACGGCGGCAGAATCAACGCGGTGGCCAAGGACGCGACCGCGACGGCGGACCGCGACTGCGTCCTGCGGGTGTACTTCACCGGTGGCCGGTGGACCTCGCCCGCCGACGACGCGAAGAACATCAAGTGGATTCGCGAGTTCTACCGGGACGTCTTCTCGGAGACGGGCGGCGTGCCGGTGCCGAACGCGATCAATGGCGGCAGCTACATCAACTACATCGACGCCGATCTCGCTGACCCGGCCTGGAACACGTCCGGGACGTCGTGGGCGGAGCTCTACTACAAGTCCAACTACCCGCGTCTGCAGCAGATCAAGAAGCGGTACGACCCGCGGAACGTGTTCCACCACGCTCTGTCGATTGTGCCGAGGTGACCGTTCGGTACCGGAAACAGGAGCGGGTCGCCTACATCACGCTGGACCGGCCACATGTGTTGAACGCGCTGGACCTGCGTACGCATGAGGAACTCGCCGAGATCTGGGACGATTTCGAAGCCGATGACGACATCTGGGTCGGCGTGCTCTCCGGAGCGGGTGAGCGCGCCTTCTCGGTCGGTCAGGACCTCAAGGAACTGGTGGCCCTGACCGAGCAGGGCCGGGCCACGCCGTCCACCTTCGGCAGCCGGGGCAAGCCGGGCTGGCCCCGGCTGACCGAGCGGTTCGGCCTCGCCAAACCGCTGGTCGCCCGGGTCGACGGGTACGCCCTCGGCGGTGGTTGCGAGCTGGCCCTGGCCTGTGACGTCATCATCGCCTCGGACCGGTCGGTCTTCGGGCTCACCGAGGCCAGGTTCGGTCTGATCCCCGGGGCGGGCGGAGTCTTCCGGCTGACCCGTCAGGTGCCCTACCGGGTCGCGGTCGGGCACCTGATCACCGGTCGCCGGTTCGACGCCGCCCGCGCCTACGAGCTCGGACTGGTCAACGAGGTGGTGCCGGCCGCCGAACTCGACGCGAGCGTGGCGAGCTGGGTCGAGGACATCCTGCGCTGTGCCCCGCTGTCGGTGCGGGCGATCAAGGAGGCCGCGGCCACCGCCGCGACCCGGAGCCTCGCCGACGCCTTCGCCACCCGCTACGCCTGGGAGGAGCAGCGCATGCACAGTGCCGACGCGACCGAGGGCCCGCTCGCCTTCACCCAGCGGCGGGACCCGGTCTGGCGGGGACGCTGAGCGTTCGGGCGGGACGCCCGCCCGGTCACCACGGCCGGGGCGCCCGGTCCGCGATCTCCGTCCCGTCCAGGATCCTGGACGGGACGGAGATCGTTCCGGTTCCCGCCGCGGCCGGCGCCCTCCCGGCTTCCGCCGCGCTCCCGGCCGGCTGAGGTCCACGCGGCGCACCGGCGCCGGCGATACCGCCGGCGCCGGTGGCGCGGAGCGCCTCGACGGCGCGTCGTACGGGTTCCGGCTCAGTCCTCGGCGGTTCCGGACCCCGCCCGGATCATGTCCATGACCGTCGAGTCCATCAGCGTGCTGACGTCGCCCAGCGTGCGATTCTCGGCGACGTCCTTCAGCAGGCGTCGCATGATCTTGCCGGAACGGGTCTTGGGCAGCTCGCCCACGAAGATGATCGAACGGGGTTTCGCGATCGGGCTGAGCGTCCTGGCGACATGGTTGCGCAGGTCGGCCTTGAGCTGGTCACCACTCTCGCCGGCGGTCTCCACGGTGCTGCGGGCGATGACGAAGGCGGCGATGGCCTGGCCGGTGGTGGGATCGGCCGCGCCCACCACGGCCGCCTCCGCGACCGCCGGGTGCGACACCAGCGCGGATTCGACCTCGGTGGTGGAGATGTTGTGGCCGGAGATGACCATGATGTCGTCGACCCGGCCGAGCAGCCACAGGGCGCCGTCCTCGTCGCGCTTCGCGCCGTCACCGGCGAAGTAGACCCACTCGTCACCGGCGTTGGCGCCGGCGCCGAACTGGGACCAGTAGGTGTCGACGAAGCGTTTGTCGTCGCCCCAGATGGTCCGCAGCATCGCCGGCCACGGCTTGCGGAGCACCAGGAAGCCGCCCCCACCGTTCGGCACCGACTCGGCGTCGTCGTTGACCACGTCGGCGGAGATGCCCGGCAGCGGTCCCATCGCCGAGCCGGGCTTCGTGGCGGTCACGCCGGGCAGCGGCGAAATCATCATCCCGCCGGTCTCGGTCTGCCACCAGGTGTCCACGACCGGGGTCCGGTCGTGCCCGATGTGCTCGCGGTACCACATCCACGCCTCGGGGTTGATCGGCTCGCCGACGCTGCCGAGGATGCGCAGCGACGACAGGTCGTACTTGGCCGGGATGTCGCTGCCCCACTTCATCATGGTGCGGATCAGGGTGGGCGCGGTGTAGAGGACGCTGACCTTGTACCTGTCGACGATCTCCCAGAACCGGCCCGGGTGCGGGGTGTCCGGGGTGCCCTCGTACATGACCTCGGTGGCGCCGTTCGACAGTGGACCGTAGACCATGTGCGAGTGCCCGGTGATCCAGCCGATGTCGGCGGCGCACCAGTGCACGTCGGTGTCGGCCTTGAGGTCGAAGACGGCCCAGTGGGTGTACGAGACCTGGGTCAGGTAACCACCGCTGGTGTGCAGGATGCCCTTCGGCTTACCCGTGGTCCCCGAGGTGTAGAGGATGAAGAGCGGGTGCTCGGAGTCGAACGCCTGCGGCTCGTGCCTGTCGTCGGCCTGCTCGACCGTCTCGTGCCACCACAGGTCCTTCTCGCCCCAGGTGACGTCCTCCCCGGTCCGGCGGACGACGAGCACGTGCTCGACGCTGGCGCACCGGGCGACGGCGTCGTCGACGATGGGCTTGAGCGCCGACGGCTCCCCGCGCCGGTAGCCACCGTCCGCGGTGATGACGACCTTCGCGCCCGCGTCCTCGATCCGGGTGGCCAGCGCGTCCACCGAGTAGCCCCCGAAGACGACGCTGTGGGGGGCGCCGACGCGGGCGCAGGCCAGCATCGCGACCACGGCCTCCGGGATCATCGGCAGGTAGATGGCCACCCGGTCGCCGGCCGTCACACCGAGTTCGGTCAGCGTGTTCGCCGCCTGGCTGACGCTCTTGAGCAGGTCCGCATAGGTGATCGTGCGGGTGTCGCCGGGCTCGCCCACCCAGTGGATGGCGACCTTGTCGCCCCGGCCCGCCTCGACGTGGCGGTCCACGCAGTTGTAGGCGATGTTGAGCGCACCGCCGACGAACCACTTGGCGAACGGCGGATTGCTCCAGTCGAGGACCTGCTCCCATTCCCGCGCCCAGGTGAGCCGCTCCGCCTGCCGGGCCCAGAACGCCGGCGGGTCGGCGGCGGCGTCGTCGTAGGTGTCCGCCGTGACGTTGGCTCGGGCGGCCAGGTCAGGTGGTGGGGCGAAGGTTCGCGTCTCGGTGGAGAGATTCTCCAGCGGCGTGGTCATGGTGGCAGCTCCTCTCGGGGCGTCGGCGCGCCACCCCAGTCCAGCCGCAACACCGCCGGTGGTCATCTTCTACCGTGCGGGGACGCCCGGGATGGTCCAGCGGGGCCGTCGCGGGCCGGCTTCCGCTGGACCAGGACGCGGTCACTCGGGCTTGCGGCCCCAGGCCTGCACGTACAGGTGAGAGATCACGCTGGTGCCGGGATCGGCGAGGTGACTGCTCAACGCCGTGTGCAGCTCGTCGAACTCTTCCCGGGTGATGAGCTCACTCGCGATGAGCCGGTCCCGCAGGTTCTCGGCGAAGTCGGCGAGGACCATCCGCCGCTCGTGTCCGGGCTCGTGGTCGATGTAGACGACGGGCCGCACCTGGACGTCGACGAGGCCGGCGCGGCGGAGCAGGTTGGGCATCCGCCTGCCCACGAACAGGTTGATCTTGTTGAGGTCGGCGTACCGCTGGGAGACCTCCATGAGCCGGGTCCACGACTCGGCGGGCGGGTCGCACACCTGCCCCACCCGGTCGCCCTCGTGGAACGCGACCCAGCCGCCCGGGCGGGCGAGCCGTACCGCCTCGGTGACGATCTCCTCGGGCCGAGGCACGTTGTGCAGGATCAGTCGCTCGGTGACGAGGTCGAAGCTGTCGCCGGGGAGGCCCGTCGCACGCGCGTCGCCGTGGCGCACCTCGACGTTGTCAAGCGTGCGGTCCACCACGAACTTGCGCGCGAGCTCGACCGACTCCGCGTCGCGCTCGACGCCGATGACGGACCCGGTCGGTCCCACCCGTCGGGCCAACTCGTCCAGGCAGCCACGGGGTCCCACGCCGAGCTCCACGACGTGCTTACCGTCGAGCGGACCGACCTGGTCGAACAACCATGCCGCCTCGGACCGGAAGTCCTCCGCCTGCGCCCGCAGGCGATCGTGCTCCGCGCTCCGGTAGCCAAGAAAGTACTGGTCCTCGAGAATCATCGATGCTGACTTCCCTCGTTGGTCGAGGCCGCGCCGCGGCCGGATGGGTGTGGATCCGTTGCTCGGATGTCGACGTGCCCCCGCTCGGCACGCCGGCGCGTCAGGGGCGGGCCGGGCACCATCCACTGTGGTGTCCGTGTCCCAGGGTCCACTCAGGGTGGTGCGACGATCGGTCGCACGCGGGTGGAGAGGCTCCCCAGCGACGTCGTCATTGTGGAAGCTCCTTTCACGGTTTCGACGTGCTATCTCAGTCCAGCCGCAACATCGCCGGCGGGCATCTCCGACCGTGCGGGAATTGTCGAGCGGCGCCGGGGTGGCCGGGTGACATCGCGGCCGCCGGCCGGCCGGCTCCGGTGACCCGGTCGATCGGTGAAAGCGCCGTCGCCACCCTCCGGATATCTGGAAGGTGGCGACTCGTCTGCGATGCTGCCCGGCGGCTGCGACGGTGGCGCGAAATCAGATGCTGACGGTGTAGTCGCGCGGGGTCCGACGCGGCGGCCCGTCGACGTACGCGTGGTAGGCCTCAAGAATCTGCTGAGCCTCCTCGCTCGCCTTGGCGAACGCGACGGCCGGGTCGGCGTCGTCGACCAGGACGTCCTGCATCGCGGAGACCAGCTTGGCGACGATCGCGGCGTGGTCGCCCATGAGGGGTCCGAGCGACGCCGGCGAGCCGTCCGTCTCCGCCGCCTGCTCACTGGCCGGTAGCAGGTTAGGGTTGCGGGCGAACCAGTCCTCGGCGGCGAGTGCGTCGAGCGCCGGCTTGGTGATGGGGATGCGCCAGTGCAGCTTGGCCCATTCCGCGACGTAGCGCGGGCTGTTCAGGTACTGCATGAAGGCCAGCGCGCCGTCCTGCTTCTCCTTGCTGAGACCCGAGGCGAGGAAGAGCGAGAACCCGCCGAGGCTGTTGCCCGCGAAGGGGACCTCGTCGTTGTACGGCATGCGGCCGGCCGCGACGGTGAACCCGTGCCGCTCACCTCGCTGGATCAGGTGGGTGGCGTCGACGGATGACGTGATGAGCAGCGCGATCTCCTGGTTCTCGAACGCCTTGAAGCAACCGAGGAAGTCACCTGCCGTCCCGGTGTAGAGATAGTGGCCGTTCCGGTGGAGGCGTCGCCACCACTCGACGTAGGCCATCATCTCGTCCGAGGCGAGGTTCACCTTCTCCGGCCGCGCCGAACGGCCGTTGTCGTGGTCGGCGATCAGGCCGCCCTGCTGGGCGACGGACTGCAGGAAGAACCAGTAGCAGTTCGGCCAGGCGATGCCGTGCGAGGGCCCGTCGGGGAGTTTCGCCACCGCCTCGCACGCGGCCTCCACCTCGCGCCAGGTGCGCGGGGGCTTGGTCACGCCGGCGCGGTTGAGAATGCTCATGTTGGCGTAGAGCACCAGGGTGGACGCCGTCCGGGGCACGGAGACCAGCTCGCCGGCGTAGCGGAAGAACTCCCGCGCCGTGGGCAGCATGTCGTCGAACATGACCGGTTCGCCGAGGATCTCGGTCCGCCCCGCGATGGCCTGGTCGATGGACGTGAACAGCGGCGTGCCGTCGCTCTTGAGCGTGTCCATCATGGTCCGCGTCAACGTGAAGTGGAATTCCGCGACGTCGGGCGGATTCCCCTCCTCCACGGCTCGGGTCACGGCCTCGGGCATCGTGTAGAAGTCGTGGGGCTTGATTTCGACCAGATATTCCGGGTGCTTCTCGTTGAATTCGCGGGCAGCGGCCACCGCGATGTCCGGCTGATCCGCCATCCGGTAACTGGCGGGATCGCTCAACCACACGCTGATACCGGTCTTCTTGGCCATATGTCAACCCTCCGTCATTATCGTTGTGGGTCAATTCTTATGGTGACGAGAAGTTGGCTCGGGTCAGCGTCCCAGCGGCGCGGCACGGGCCGCAACTTCGACTTTGCGGGGAGCCCGGGGCGGGACGCCGGACGGCAGCGGTCGGCCGAGGGACGTACCGCGCCGGCAGCCGCGACACCCGGGCTCGGTCGTGCTACTCCGGACGGTTGCGCGGGCAGTTCTGGTAGACGGCGAGACGCCACTGGCCGTCGCGCTTCACGACAATCCACGAGGCGCGGATCGCGGCCGTGTCCGGGAGTTCCGTCTCGCCGGCCGGAATGACGCCACCCTGACTGATCAGGGCGACCGCGCCGGGGCCGAGCGGCTTCATGTCGATGGGCTGACCGGTCACCCGGGTGCCCTTGTAGGGGCCCGCGAATCCGGCCGCCATGAACTCCAGGATCTCCGCGCGGCCCTTCTTGTACACGCCGGGCAGGATGAGCGTTCCGTCCTCGACGAACAGATCGGCGAAACCGTCGGCGTCATGCGCCGCCCACGTCTTGATCATGCGGGCGGGGAGGGCGGCGATCTCGGCCTGGTCCGCGTCCTGGTCCGCGGTCTTGGCGCCGGTCGGTGCGGAATTCGTCGTCATGCAGTTCTCGCTTCCATGAGGCCGGTGGCGGCTCGTTCGGCCGTGGCGTGAGGGGTGGGCGTCGGCGTATTCGGGCGCGGACAGCGGCTGCCGACGTAACGACAATCGCACCGCGACCACATCGCTGCATCTTCGGTGTTGCCGCGCCCGATGGCGCCGGTCATCGGCACGGAGCAGGCGATCCGAATCACGTCGGGGGCGGATGGGAATGCGACTTCTGCGCCGACCGTCAGATGGCGGCGCGTTCCTGATCGAACGGCAGTGACGGCGAATGTCCGCACCGGCGGATCCGCCCGGGTACGGGTGTCCCGCCGCGCCGGATCCCGGCCACGGTCCGGCCGCCGGCGTCGACCCGGGACCACCGGGGCCTCGCGGTCCGCGTGCGGCGCGTACGAGGCCGAGGCCGGCCCCCGGTGGCGACCCGGCGTGACGGTGCGATCAGGGCCGCGGGCCGGGCCGCTCCACCGGGCCGGGACCGGCCGGTGACAGGGGGCCGGCCGCCCGGCGGGTCACCGCGGGCTCGGGCCCGAGGCGAGGTCGCGGTGCAGCTCGGCGCCGATCTGCCGGGCTGCCGCGAAGCTCGCCCAGGAGGTCAGCTCGATGATCGCCCGGTCGTCGTGGCCCTGAGCGCGGAAGTCCTCGATGACCGGGTCGGTGACCCGGTAGGACGCGAGCGCGGCCAGCAACGCCAACCGCGCGGCGGGTCGGTCGCTCTCCGGGAGTTCGGCGACCGCCGACTTCCACGGCGCGTCACCGCCGAGCCCGGCCGGCTCGGGCGTCCGGCTGGCCAGCTGAGCCGACACCAACCGGCGGACCCGCTCCGGCACGCTCCGCGCCCCACCGGCGTCGATCGCGGCGGCGACCCGGGCCACCGCGCCGGCGATGTGTGGTGGCCCGGCGGCCCAGGAGAGGTCGGCCGGGAGCGGAGCGTCGGGCAGGAGGTCGGCGGACCGACCGGGGTCGGAGTGCCGGCTCGCCATGCCCCGCATGAGCCGGGCGGTGACCCGCCGGACCACCCGCAGCACCGGGGCGGGAGCCGGCGGCATCGGGGAGTCCTGCAGGAAGACGTTCACCATCCGGTTGATGTAGTGGAACGTGACCGCGACGCCGATCAGCTCCGGCGCCTGCCCGGGTGGGAACGGCGCCGGATGCCGTGCCTGCGCCGACGGGTTCCCGCTGGCCCGGGCCCACCGCGCCAACTCCCGTACGTCCGGGTCGCTGAGGTCGTCGAACCGGTCCCCGGCGACGGCCCACGCGTCGGGTCCACGGAGCAGCCCGGCCAGGGCGGCACCGTGGACCTCGACGCAGTACGGGCACTGGTTGGCCAGCGACACCGCGGCGGCCACCGCCTCCTTGACGGACCGGTCGACCAGGCCCGGGGCGAGCATCGTCTCCCGCAGGATCGACCAGCAGGCGGCGAGCGTGTCGGGTGCGGCGGCGTGCAGCATCACCGGTGGCGCGACCATGCCGAAGTCGGCTTCCATCTGCCGGTACACCCGGGCGGTCAGGCCGGTCGCGGCGCGGAGCGAAACCGGGGCGACGTGGCGGATGTGCGTCACCGACACCCGCCGGGTGGCCCGGGCGAAGAGCGTTACCACAACGGACTTCTTTCCACGTGGTATGGATCGCGGCAAGGTGCCGGCGCACGGTGCGCCGGCACCCTCTCAGCTACGCGGCGCGGGGGACCGCCCGCCGGCTGGCGGTCTCACCCTCGGGTGACGGCGCACCGTAGCGTACCGAAACACCGCGCTCCTGCGCGGCCCGGACGATGCCGGGCATGGCCCGCTCGGCCAGGGCCGCGATCGTCATCGCCGGATTCACCGTCAGCGCGCCGGGCACCGCGGAGCCGTCGGTGACGAAGATCCCCGGATGGTTGCGCAGCTGGTGACCGTCGTCCAGGGCGGAGGTCGCCGGGTCGTCGCCGATCCGGCAGGACGCCAGCGGGTGCACGGTGTACGCACCCACCAGATCGTTGGTCCAGGGCATGACGCGGGCGAGCCCGTCGCGTTCCAGGGTGTCCTTGACCGCGGCGTCGGACAGCGACCAGCCCCGCCACGTGTTGGCGGTCGGGTGGTAGCGGAGCGGCCCGTTGCCGAGCATCTGCTGCGAGAGCCGGTGCGAGTTGCCGGTCTCGGGCGGCGGCCCGAAGACACCCTCGTTGTCGTCCTCGGACATCGTGAAGATGGTGAGCCACGACTGCCAGCGCTGCATCATCTCCTTCTTCTCCACGCCGAACCAGGTCGGGCCGGTGGCGTCGGGCGCCTGGGCCAGGATCGTGCCGAGCCCCGGCGGGAAGTAGAGCTGTTCGAGGGAGAAGCGTTCGTACTCCGGGAGGCTGCCGTCGAGCTGGTCCCAGCTCGCGACGGTGGGTCCCCGGCCGATCTGGTAGGCGGCGTAGGCCTGGCCGCCGTCCCGGGTGAGGCCGAGCACCTCGCGAACCCGGTCCTCGTCGAAGACGGCGGTGTTGAGTCGCTCGCCGTTGCCGGAGAAGTAGCGGCCCACCGCGTGCGGCATCGGGCCCAGTCGCGGCTCGGAGCGCTGCAGGATGACCGGCGTGGCGCCCGCGCCGGCGGCCAGCACGACGATCTTCGCGTCGATGGCGCCCTCGTCGTGCAGGACCCGGTAGTCGAGGTCGTCGACGATCCGGTAGTGCACCCGGTAGCCGCCGTCGTCGTTGCGGGACAGGTACTGGACCTCGTGCATGGGCCGGATCTCGGCGCCGTGCGCGAGCGCGGCCGGGAGGTAGTTCAGCAGCAGCGAGCGCTTCGCGTCGAACCGGCACCCGGCCATCATCCAGTTGCAGTTGGTGCACAGGTCGAGGTCGATCGCGGACGGCGCCGGATTCGCGGTGCGGCCGGCGTGGGCGCAGGCCGCCGCGAAGAGCCCTCCGGCGAACGGCACCTGGTCCCAGGGGGTGAGCCGCACCGGCAGGGCCTCGGCGACCCGGTCGTACCACGGCTCGAGGGTGTCCCGGCTGATGGCGGCCGGCCACATCCGCCGGCCGATGCTGCCCCGGCGTTCGAAGACGAACCGTGGCGCCCGCGGCATGGTGGCGAAGTAGACGACGCTGCCGCCGCCGACGCAGTTGCCGCTGAGCACGCTCATGCCGTCGCCGACCACGAAGTCGAAGATGCGCGTGTAGGACGAGCCGAGCAGGAAGTCGTGGTCGAACTCCTCGGCGGTGAGCCAGGGGCCGCGCTCCAGAACGGTGACGCGCGCGCCGCCGGCCGCGAGATGGTAGGCCGCGATCGCGCCGCCGAAGCCGCTGCCGATCACGAGGACGTCGGTTGACTCGATAGCGGTCACGCTGGGCTGCCCGTCGTGGTGGTGTTCGGATGGATGTCGGCCAGTTGCCGGCCGTAGGAGAACTGGGGAAAGCGCCAGACGCCGTCGGTGTCCGGCCGGAAGTAGCCGATGCTCAGCAGACCCGGATGGCCGGCGGCCATCGCGTCCAGCGTGCCCAGGTGCGCGGCGCTGTCGAAGGCCATGTTGCTGAACAGCGCGAGGGACACCCACATCTGTCGCTCCGGGTGCTCCGGGGCGGTGAGGAGCTGGACGAGTTCCGTGCGGTCGGCGAACGACAACGCCACGAACGGCGGCACGTCGTCGTCGAGCACGAGGTCGCGCTTCTGCGCGTACTCGATGGCGTGGTCGTTGAGGGAAATGGCGAGCGAGTCCAGGGCGGGCGCCAGGCCACCGCCGGGCTGTTCCAGTAGGTCGATAGCGCCCGATGCCACAGCGCCGCCGCCGGTAGCGGCGCCGGCGATGGCGCGGTCGTCGGGCGAACGTTTCTCGCCGGGGACGATCGTGTCGGCGAACGCCTCGATTGTCATTGTGCGCGCCGGATCGGCGTCTAGGGTTTCGGGTTGCACGGCGTCTCTCCCAGTAGGTCGTGCTGCCGTTTGGACGGGATTGCACGCAGTCTCTGGCGGCCGGTGGGCGTGGACCAGAGTGGGCGGTTCCGTTCGCGATGGACCCATCGTGGCGGGGATAAACAGGCTGATGCATCTCCCGCGTTGCGTCGCCGGTGTTATCCGTGGTCACGCAACCTCGGAGTCGGATCATTCGTGACCGATGCACAACAATCGGCAGCAGCACCAGTGCGCACATCGTCTCCCATTGAGGGGTTCCTATGGCTGTAAATGACGCCGATCCGGCCACGATGGATCCGCGTGAGTTCGCCCGGCTGGTCAAGAAGACCCCGACCGCCGAGTTGCGCCAGATGATGCACAGCGAGCGGCGTACGGCCGTCCTCGACGAGCTGTTCAGCAGCATGCCCGGGGTGTTCCGGGCCGACCGGGCGCGCACTCTCGACGCGGTGATTCACTGGGTCATCGGCGACCGGCCCGACGGCGGTACGGACACCTATGAAATGGTGATCGCGAATGGTGCGTGTACATTGTCGCCGGCGCCCCGCGCGGAACCCAGGCTGACCCTGGCGCTCGGTGCGGTGGACTTCCTGAACCTGGTCACCGGAAACGCGCACGCGGTGGCGCTGGTCATGCGCGGCAAGCTGAAGACCAGCGGCGACCTCGCGCTGACCGCCAAGTTCCCGACCCTGTTCGACCCTCCGAAGCCCTGACGCCCGGTCGCTCCGTCGCCGTCGGCGCCCCCGGTGGGATCCGGGGGCGCCGACGGCGTCGCGGTGCCGGGCGTCAGGCGGCGCGGGCGGCGTCGCTCGGCGCGCGGGTGGCCGTGCCGAGGTGTCCGCCGACGCCCCCGTGTTCCGGCCTGTCGGTGGCGGGTTCGCCAGGTGTCGACAGGCCGAACCCGTGCCCCTGCCGGGAGCGCGCCTCGACGATGCGCCGGGCCGTCGACCGGACGTCCTGCAACGCCAGCAGAACCGGCGGGTCGAGCAGCCGGAGCGGACGCAGCGCCAGGTCGGGCAGGGCGACCTCGCCGTCGTCGTGGACCCGGATCGGCCCGTGCCGTAACACGTACGGCCGCACGCCACGGGCGGCGGGCTCGTTGACCACGCCGGGCGGCAGGGCGTGCACCAGGAGGAACCAGGATCCCGGCGGCACCTTGTCCAGCAGGTAGGGCCCCGGTCGTTCGAGCACGGTGCAGCTCACCGGCCGCCCCTGCGGGATCTGCTGCGGGAACAGACCGATGAACGTGTGGCCGAGCGGGATGTCCGGAGCGGAGGAGATGGTGCCGCCGACGGTCGCCGACGGGCCACGCGCCCCGTCGGACCGGTCGTCGACGGCGATCCGCGGCACGAGACCGCCGTACCGCCGGTAGGTCGTCGGCGACACCCCGACGCTGCTGGTGAACCGGGTGCTGAACGTGCCGACGCTGTTGTAGCCGACCCGGTGGCTGATGTCGACGACGTTCAGGGAGGTCGACACGAGGAGCTGCTTGGCCTCCTGTAGCCGCATCGCCGAGAGGAACTTCCTCGGGGACAGGCCGGTGGCCCGCTGGAAGATCCGCGAGAAGTGGAACTTGCTGAACATCGCGGTGCGGGCCAGGTCGTCGATCGTGAGCGGCTCGCCGAGGCGCTCCCGCATCAACCTGATGACCCGGTGGACCGCTTGCTCGATTGCCTTGTCCATGTCGCCTCCCCGGTTCCCCAGGGATCCCGCCCGGGGTAGCGTGCCGCACGACCGCATCGACATGATGAGCGCAAAAATGGTTCGCGGGGCTTCAGAAAAGAGACCGCCACCGTTCGGTGGCGATCTCCCACGGCTGCCTGCCGCCCCACCACTGAGTCTCTGAGCCAATCGGCCGGGGCGCATCTTTAGGATTGCTTTCACGTGCCCTGTAACCGCGTGACCGCTTTCCGGCGGTATGGCCCACAATCGACACGCAGATGCGCTCGCTGGGGCTTTCGGTATAGGCGCACGGCAATGCCGTACGGGTCGACCGGCCCCGGGCCCCGGGGCCGGATGGAAACGACCTCGATGATCAGCCGGCGGTGGCCGGGATGTGGTCGAACTGGCCCGGCCGGCGTCCCGACCCGGCCGGCCCGCGGTACGCCTGCGCGATGTCCAACCAGGACTCGGCGTCCGGACCGGTCGCGGTCACGGCGAGGTCGGCGCGGTGCCGGCGACGGGTCACCAGCAGGCAGAAATCGACCGCGGGGCCGGTGATCCGCTGGGCGGCGTCGTCCGGACCGAACCGCCAGTGCGCGCCCGAGGGCGCGGTGAGGTCGAAGCCGAACTCCACGTCGGGCGGGGTCAGGTCACGCGCGAGGTACCCGAAGTCCCAGACCCGCACCGCGAACGCCACCAGCACCCGCAGCCGGTCGGTGTACGTGCGCCGCACCCCCAGCGCGTCGGCGATGTCCTGGCCGTGCCCGAACAACTCCATCATGCCGGCGGCGGCGAGCACGCCCGGCGGCAGCGGCCGGACCAGCCAGGGCACCGGCTGTTCCGGCGGCGCGGCGGCGAGCGCCTTCTCGGCGGCGGCCCGCACGGCACGCCACTGGCCCAGCAGCACCTCGGGCGGGTCGTCGAGGAAGCGCTGCATGGCGCCCCGCACGTTGGCGTCGAAATCCGGCGTCAGCTTCGCGGCGATCCTGGCGAAGCCCTCCGGGTCGGACGCGGCGGTGCCCGCCAGATGGAACGTGGCCGTGAGGTGGGCGATCTGGTGTCTGATCGTCCACCCGTCGGCGGGGGTGGGCAAGGCCCACTGATCCGGCGTCAGGTTCGCCACCAGGCGGTCGACATCGTCGCCGTCGGCGACCAGTGCGGAGATGATCTGCTCATGGTCGGGCAACAGACAGTCCTTTCTGGATAGCCCGCGCCCTCGGCGTCACGAATGAATTCGGCCTGGACTTGGCGCGGTCCATTTCAGCATGACCGAGCCCGGTCGGCATTCATCTCCGTCGTTGCGGACGTCTCCGTCACCGGAACGCGGAGTCTTCCCGGTTGCGCAATTCCTCGACCGCTGCGCATTTCCGGAGACGTGGTGGCGTGTACGGCGCGCCCATGCTGAGGGCATGGTCACCTATCCGCTTTTCCGATCGGAACCGCCTGCCCCGACCCCGCCGCGGCGCCTCACCGCACCGAGTTCGTGAGACCCGGTCATGGTTGCCAGGCGGGTCATCTCCTCCGTACTCCAGCGGCAGGTCAAGTACATCAGCCCGGTGCCGCCCACGGCCGCCACCGGCCTTGTCGCCGAGGTCTACTCGCAGGCCGCCGACGAGATGCGGGTGGTCATTCCGCCGATCCTCGCGCAGTCCCCGTCGCCGGCGGCGCTGGCCGCCTACTGGATGCTCACCCGCGAGGCGCTCACCGCCACCGGTCGGGTCGACCGCGCCCGCAAGGAGGTCGTCGCGGCGGCGGTGTCGGTGGCCAACACCTGCCCGTACTGCGTCGACATGCACAGCATCGGCCTGTACGACCTGTCCTGCGAACAGACCGCGGAGGCGATCGTCGCCGACCGCGCGGGTGAGGTCCCGGACCCGGGACTGCGTGCCGTGGCCGGCTGGGCGCGGGTCGCGCACCGACCGGACGAGCCGGCCGTGCGGCAGCCGCCGTTCGCCCCGTCCGACCGACCGGAACTCGTCGGTGTCGCGGTCACGTTCCACTACCTGACCCGGGTGGTGAACGTGTTCCTGCCGGGCTTCCTCGTCCCTCGCCGGTTCGGGCCGAACGCCCGCCGCCGGTTCAAGCACGGGCTGAGTCAGGTCCTGAGTCCGCTGTTGCGCGAGACCCGCCTGTCGGGCCGGGCGCTGGCGCTGCTGCACGACGCCCCGCTGCCGGCGGACGCGGCCTGGGCCGAGGGGCACCCGGCGGTGGCCGCGGCGGTGGCGCGTTCCTTCGCGGCGCTGGACGCCGTCGGCGCGCGGGCGCTGTCCCCGGACGTGCGGCACCTGGTCGGCGAGCGCCTGTCGACCTGGCGGGGCGAGGATCCCGGGCTCAGCCGGGAGTGGTGCGAACGGCTGGTCGCCGAGCTGCCCGAGGCGGACCGCGCCGCCGGTCGACTCGCGCTGCTGACCGTCTTCGCGTCGTACCAGGTGGACGAGGACGTGATCACCGAGTTCCGGGCCCGGGAGCCGGGCGACGCCGCGCTGGTGGAGGTCGTCGCGTGGGCGAGTTACGCGGCCGCCAGGCAGGTGGGCGCGTGGCAGGTGACCGCCGGGAGCAACGCACTTCCGGAGTAGCTCTTTCGTGCCGAACACACAAGTCTGTACCGAGATGTTGATGTATGGGAGGGCGCATGCCGACCACGCTTGGATCGCTACGCCGGTTGGTGTTGACACCCCCGCTCCGCGAGGTGACGTTCGAACGCCGCGGGTTCCCGGACGCGTCCTCGTCGGCGGCGAGCCGCCTCGAAGCGATCCCGCAAGCGGTGATCTGCGGCTTCGAGTGGGGGATCGACGCCCGCGACCAGTGGGAGGTGGAGCGGCGGCTCAGCCTCGTCGAGGCGGAGCAGCGGGGGTTCGCCTACGAGGGCGCCACGATGGCGTTCACCGTCCTCGACGCGATGCGGGGGGGACGCGGGCACCGCACCCGTGACCTGCTGCTCGGGCCGGGCCAGCCGCACATCTTCCTGGCCTACATCGGCATCGGCTTCGCGATGGCGAAGCTGCCGCGGGCGCTGTGGAAGCGGATCGTCCCCGACCTCGACGGCACGCCGTACCACCCGACGATGAGCTGGCTCGCGGTCGACGGATACGGCTTCGACCTGGCCTACTTCAAGACCGGGCGGTGGGTCGACGAGCAGCGGGTGCCGCCGTCGTATCCGTTCCAGGGCTGTCCGGACTACTTCCACCGTGCCGTGGACCAGGGCATCGGCCGGGCGCTGTGGTTCATCCACGACGGACGGGTCACCGACGTGGCCACGGCGGTCGGGCGCTTCGCCACCGAACGCCAGGCCGACCTGTGGAGTGGAGTCGGCCTGGCGTCGACGTTCGCCGGCGGTTGCACGGCAGCCGACCTGGCGACGCTACGACGACTGGCCGGGCCGCGGTGGACCGAGGTGGCACAGGGTTCGGTGTTCGCCGCCAAGGCGCGCCACTACTCGGGCACCGTGCCGCCGCACACCGAGGCCGCGATCGCCGCGCTGGCCGGGCTGACCGTCGAGAAGGCCGCGGCGCTCGCCGACGACGTCGCCGTGGCCGAACGGGACGCCGACGGCAGCCCCGCGTACGAGCAGTGGCGTCAGCGGATCCGTGCCGCCGTCGCGGCGTCGACCGCGCACGGCGCGCGCTGAGCCGCCCGTCGGCGGGACCGCCCGGCGCGCCCCCGCGCCGGCCCGCCGGTGGCGCGGTGCGGGTCCGACCGGACGCGTCATCGCGCACGGGCCGCCGGAAACGCGTTCCGCACCGTTGAAGATGTGTCCGCGACATCGGACACCGCACCATTGAGAAGCAGGGCTGGGCGCGGTCGATCGAATTGACGACGACCGCGTTCGGCCCTTCCAACTCAGCGCGGCTGTGGCATTCTCCCGACGGATTTCCGGGAAACCGTGGAGAAGCTGGTCCACGCGGCGACATCGCAGTCGAGGAATGGCGACCCGTCGGAATCCGTCGGATGGCGGGACACACGACGACCTGTGCCGGCCACCGGCCGGCACAGGTCGTGGTGTCGAGCGGGTCCTCGCCCGGGATCGCCCCGGGCGGCGCTGGTCGTGGTGTCGAGCGGGTCCTCGCCCGGGATCGCCCCGGGCGGCGCTGGTCAGCGCGGCTCGACCCGCGTCGCGATGAACTCGGTCAGCTCGGGCTTGATCGGACCGGCCGGCTGGGTCGTCGGCAGCTCCACCACCTGGTAGGCGTCCCGGCTGAGGCCCTTCACCTCGACCGTCGAGGGGGAGTCGGTCAGCGCCGTCACCGTCGCCCGACCGACGGCCTCCGTGCTGGACGTGTCGTTGCGGCCGGCCAGCAGGAAGGCGAGCCAGCCGCGGTACCACACGATCAGGTCGGAGAAGGCCCCCATGGTGCCGCCGAGCCCTCGGCCGGCCGCCAACGCGGTCACCTCGTCCTGGAAGACCTGCTCCATCGCGGCGACGACCGCGGACGGGTCCCCGTCCAGATCCGGGCACGAGCGGGTGGCCGGACCGAACTTCCCGAGGTACTCGTCGAACTTCTCCCGCACGAGCTCGTCGTCGGGCCATCCCGGCTGCACCAGGAGGGCGGTCACCGGCCGGGTGGCCGCCAACAGGCCCGCGACGCGCAGGGCCACCGCCGAGGAGCTGCAGTGCCCGATCACGTACACCCGGCCCTGGTCGGCGCCGGACTTCAGGAACTCGTCCGCGCAGGCCTCGGCCAGCTCCGGCAGCGGAATGTAGAGGCGCTTGCCGCTGAGCGCGCCGATGGGGTCGATCTGGAACACCGGCCGGCCCGGCAGGCGCTCGCTGAGCATCTCGCTCAGACGCGGCGCCATGGACAGCGCCTGGAAGTCGGCCACCAGGATGGGATCGGCGTCGCCGGGACTGAGCCGTCGCAGCACCGGTTCGTCGAGGTCTGAACGGGTCATGTCATCCTTATCCGCTCGGGTCATCGCGCGCCGCTCACGGCCGTCGTCGGGTGCCGACGCGCTGATTCTTGTCGGACAACTGCGGTCTCGGGTCCGCGCCCGCCGCTCACAGCCGGGCGAGCAGATCCCTGGTGAACAGGTCCTCCGGCGAGAGGATGCCCGCGACCACGCTGAAGTAGCGCTCGGTGAGTTCCGGGGAGTCCTGGACGGCGCGCAGGAGGCTGAGCAGGTGGGGGTCGGGGTCGAGGCGGGCGGTGACGAGGTTGGTGTGGTAGGTCGGTTTCATCTGGGTGTCCCGGGCGCTGGCGAAGCGGGCCAGGGCGGCCTGCTGGCGGACCGGGTCGTTGATCGTGGCCGACGGGTCGTCGCCGCTGGTGAGTTCGGCGGCGAGCAGCTCCGACTGGTGGAACGCGTCGGTGATGCCGTGCGCGTTGATGGAGTCCTTGTGGTGGCCGGCGTCGCCGACGAGGGCCCAGCCGGGGCCGTGCGCCTGGCGGAAGAAGTTGCGTTGGTCGCCGGTCCCGTAGAGGCGCTCGGCCATGGTCGCCTCGGCGAGGCGCTCCCAGAGGGGCGGCGCGGTGGCCTGGATGTTCGCCAGGTAGGCGGCCTTGGGATCGCGCCGTACCTGCGCGAACTGCTCCTGGGGCAGGTAGGAGGCGATCAGGGTGAGGTCGTCGTGGGTGCCGACCGCGGCGACCCAGCCGCCGGTGCGTTCGTAGATCTCGAAGTGGGCCGGAATCCCGGACCAGTAGGTGAAGTAGACACAGGTGAGGTTGGGATGTTCGGCGTAGTGGGGCGCGTCGACGAACTTGGCGACGGTGGACCGCATCCCGTCGGCGCCGATGACCAGGTTGGCCCGTTCGGTCGTCTCGGCGCCGTTCGCGGTGCGCAGCCGGACGCCGGTCACCCGGCCGTCCTCGGTGGTGAGGCCGGTGACCAGCGTCTGTTCCCGGACCTCGACGCCGGCTTCCGCGGCGGCTTCGGCGAGGATGGGGTCGAGGACGTATCGACGGGGAGCGAAGGCGCCGACCACACCCGGTAGCGTCGGCGCCGGCCCGCGCAGGTAGACGTCGGCCACGCGGTAGCTGACCGTGGTCAGCGGTGGGCAGCCGGTCTGCCGTATCCGGTCGAGCAGGCCCCAGCGGGCGAGCCGTTCGACCCCGGACTGGTGGATGTACAAGGTGGACAGCGTGTCGCTCGGGTATTTGGCACGTTCCAGCAGGAGCACCCGGTGTCCCGCTCGGGCGAGCAGGAGCGCCGTTGTGGCACCCGCACAACGCGCCCCCACCACAATGGCGTCATAGGTCACCACTCCATCGTCGGGCCGGTCACCGGCCCGACCAACTCTGCTCGTGCCCGACCTGCCGCCGGCTGTCGCCCCGATCCGGAGGTCGAACCGGGCCGAAGCGGCGCGCAGCGGGCGGTGCCGGCGTATCCGGTGCCGGGTGGGTGACGCGCACTGCCGGCCCGGCTCACCGGCGGTGGCGACCGACTCGACGAGGCGCATGGCGGCGGTTGACGGCCGCCGACCGTGGCTGTCTCGAACGTTTTGCCACTGCTTGGTGGTCAATGGCCAGTTAGGAATGGTCGACGACTTTCGACCGGGACAATTGATCTCCGCGTTCTGTCGGCAATCGTCATTACCTTGACTCAACTTTCGGCGATGATAATATCGTCTACGCTCTATGCGCCGGACGGGACTACGCAAGACGTCCCGTCGAATGTCGTCTCATCGGACTGCGATCACCCTGGACGGGAACGTGCACCCACATTCGCCGCCGCCGGATGTCGGCGTCGGACAGGCCAGCTTCGACGCCACGACCTGATCATCGTGCTCGACGGCACCACCTGCCCGAGCAGTTCGCCTTCGACACGCACGAACTCCGGACCGGCCTCATCGGCGGCGGGAGTTCGACATGCCCCGGTGCGGCCCGACGGGCACCGGGTGCGGTACGCGCAACACGGGTGGTCGCTCGTACGACCCGCTGTACCTCGCCGGCATTCCGGCCGGTCAAGTGGACCTCCGATCCAACTCACCGCCGACTTGTCCTGACAGGAGCAAGCCATGTGGAGACAGCACGTGCCGAGACTGCACATCCCTCGTGTCGCCGGCCTCGCGGCGGCGCTGGTCCTGGTGGCCAGCACGGGCCTGGTCGCGGCGCCCGGCAGCACGGCCTTCGCCGTCACGCAGGTGTCCTCGAGCGTGCAGGGCTCGGACCACCGGACGTACACCGCCACCAACCACCTCACGGCGGCGGCGTTTCGCGGCGGTCCCCGTGAGTGGCTGCTGGCCTGGGCCGGTGCGGCGGACGCGTCGAACCCGGCGGCCAAGGACTTCATCGCCGTCATCGACGCGACGCGGGGCTCGCGGACGTACGGGCAGGTGGTCAACACCGTGACGTTGAGTCCGCAACGTCAGAACGAGCCGCACCACATGCAGTACATCTGGCACAAGGGCCAGCGGATCTTCGCCGCGAGCATCCTGAGCGACACCGCCTACGTGTTCGACTCGCGGAGCCTGCCGGTGCTTCGCCTCACCGGTGTGAACCTCCCCGTCGACACGCCGTGCGGCTCCGCGCCGGACGCGTTCTGGTCCCTGCGCGACGGCACCGCCTACGCCACCTACCTCGGCGGCCCCGACATCGCCGGGCCCTGCCGCTACACCAACGGCCAGGTCCGCGTCGGCAACGGCGCCAACGGCTCGCCCGGCCAGGTGGTCCGGATGTCGGCCGACGGGCGCACGCTGGCCGAGATCCCGATGGCGCTGCCGAACGGCGAGGACCCGGCGATCTGCCACAACCGGCCGAGCATCACGCCGGCGACGTGCGCCAACCCGCACGGGCTCCAGGTCCGCGAGGACCTCAACGTGCTGGTCGCGAGCGACTTCGCCGAGCTCAGGAGCTTCCTCGAACCCTCCGATGTGGAGACCGACCCGCTTCTGCTGCGGACCAGCATCCGGGTCCTGGACATCACCAACCGGAACAATCCGAAGCTGCGCTCGGTGTCGTACCTGCCCGACGGGCCGCGCGTGGACGACTCGATCGCCGTCAACGAGAACCGCATGGTGATGGAGAACGCGCTCACCAACCAGCGCCGGCACCGGGGCGCCTTCGCCTCCACGATGGCCGGCGGGTCGATCTTCTACACCCCCGACATCACCAGTCGTTCGCCGAAGTGGCGGGAGATCTTCGACGACACGGCGGCGTACCGCAGGTTCGACCCGACCGGCGTGCTCACCGGGTCGAACGCCGGCGGTAGCTGGTTGCAGGTCACCCCCGACGACCGGTTCCTGATCCACACGGTCATGGGCACCGACCCGCGGTTGCCGCGCGACGTCACCAGCGGCATGGTCTTCGTGCTCGACATCCAGAAACTCCTCGCGTCCGGGGCCAACCCCGCGTGCAACATCGACACGATCGAGGAGGTCGCCGCCGGCGGGGCGGAGTCCGACTGTCCCGCCCTGACCAGTGTCGTGCCGGTCGCCGACAAGGTGACGCCGAACATCGGCGTCGGGCCGCACTGGGGCAGCCAGGACATGTTCACCCGGGACCGGAACGGCTTCTACCGGGAGGCCGACCACATCGAGCGGGTCGCCACCTCGAACTACTTCGTCGCCAAGACCGGCCTCGACGGTGACCACCGCATCTGCATGTTCAACTTCGACCGCGCCGGCGTCCTGTCCCCGGACACCGCGTTCCGGGACGAGCAGACGCACCAGTCGTGTGTGAGCTTCAACCGCCAGGACTGGCCGCACGGCAGCGTCGGCGTGGCCCGCCCGCACGGCGTGCTCTTCGTGGTCAGCGACAAGGTCCTCCGCTGACCGGGTAGCAACGCCGGACAGACAGTCAACCGGACGAGGCGCAGCGACCGCTGCGCCTCGTCCGCCGTCCGGGTGTCGCGCGGGGTGTCGGTCAGGGCAACTGGCCGCTCACCGCCGTGACGGTGCCGTGGGGCACCCAGGTGGTGCTCTGGTGGTCGTGGCCACCGGCGCCCGGAACGAACAGTTGGCTCGCCGCGTAGAGGCGCAGCGGCCCGGCGGGCACGGCGCGCTGGCGCATCCACGTCAGGTACCCGGCTCCGCTCGGCGGTTCGAGCG
Organism: Micromonospora sp. NPDC049240; assembly: GCF_040647835.1. Lineage (NCBI taxonomy): Bacteria > Bacillati > Actinomycetota > Actinomycetes > Micromonosporales > Micromonosporaceae > Micromonospora > Micromonospora sp. NPDC049240. The sequence goes on along the minus strand of NZ_JBEZCX010000006.1, from coordinate 215,919 downwards.
GGAAGAGTTCGGAGAGCTCGGTCAGGTACGCCGTCGGGGCGTCGTCGCGCACATCGAAGCGCAGCGGCAGCAGCGGACCGCTCGGGATGGCCAGCAGCGGCCCGGTGAGCAGCCACGGCGCCAGGTAGGTGCCCTGCGCGGGCAACCGGTCGGCCGCCACCGCACGGAGCGTCGTCTCGGCCGTCGCCCATCCGGACACCACCAGCAGCGGGTGGTCGCCGGGGTCGGTGACGCGGAGTTTCTCGGCGGCAGCGGCGGCCTCGACGAGCTGCCGGGCCGCGACGCCCCGGGGCGAGTCGTCGGACCTGACGGAGATCGCGGTGACGCCGCGCCCCGCGATGAAGGACACCATCGCCCGCAGCGCGTCGGCGTCCTCGGTGGTCAGCTCCTGGGCCGGACAGGCCGCCAGGGGTCGCCCGGCGCCGGCGAGCACGGCACCCAGGCTCGCGCTGGCGCACTCGGGGCCGTCAGGGGTGGTCACGTCCGGGCCGGGGCCGGCCCGGCCCGTGTCGACGGCGAGGGATGCGGTGGCGCCGCCGTGGGCGAGCCAGAGCCGGCTGCGGCCGGCCGGCAGCCGGACCAGCCCCCACGATCCGGTGGTGCCGGGCCGGGCGCCCGTCGCGGCCAGCCGGCCCGGGTCGAGGCCGACCCGCACGTCGTCGGCGCCGACGTGGACGAGGTTCCAGCCCGGGCGCTGCGGGGTGACGAGCACGGGCAACCGGTGGCCGGCGGCGTCGACCTGCCGCACCATCGGGATCCCGACGTCGGCCGGCGCGGGCGGCAGTGGGACACCGACCAGCCCGACGCCCGCCACCAGCGCGGCTGCCGCCGTCACCGCCTGGAGCCGGCGCGACGCGGGCCCGATCGTCACGGCCACGGCGGCGAGCCCGAAGTAGGCGACGCTGAGCCAGCCGAACGTGAACCACAGCAGCGTGGCGTCCAGCCGCACCTCGCCGCGCACGCAGTACGCCGTGGCGACGCCGGCGGTGACCAACGCCGCCCCGGTGGCCACCGGGCCCAACGCGACCGGGCCGGCGCCACGGCGACCGGCGAGCATCGCGGAGATCGCGCCCACACAGCACATCGCGGCCAGGAGCCCGGCGGCGGTGAGTGCCCGGGCCGGGGATCCCTCCGGCACGGCCTGCAGGACGCGACCCGCGCCGATGACCGCGCCGAGCGCGAGCGCCGCCCGGGGGCGGGTCACCAGCCAGGGCAGGGTCAACGTCCCGAGCGCGAGGAGGATCGAGGGCACCACCGCGGTGCCGCACGCCTGGATCGCGCCGATGTCCGCGACGGCGGCGACGACCGCGGCGACTGAGGTCCGCGACCGCTCCGCCCGGCCGCCGCCCCAGGCCGTCGCCACGGCCGCCGCGGTGGCCAGCAGGCTCAGGCAGCGGATGACGACCGCGAGGCCACCGCTCGGGGCCACGCCGGCCGGGGCCTCGTGATCGTGCGCCTGCGCCCAGGCCGGGGCGGTGCTGGTTGCCACCGCCACGGCGGCCAGGACGGCCACCGTCCCGGCGTGGTGGACGCGGGTCCTCATCGGACGGACTGACTGCTGACGACGCGGCGCACGCTGATCGACACCGGCGACTCCAGTCCCAGGCAGTTACGACGGTCAATCACCTACCGCACCATAGACAACGCGGTCACGGAATTCCATGTCGTCCGTCGGCGGCGCCGGTGGGGCGGTGGGCGTCCGGGGCGGGCCCGGACCGGTCCGGGTGGCGCCGGCCGGCCCGTCGACCACCGCCCGCGCGCGGTCGCGGGCCCGCCGAGTGGCGCCGCCGGCGGTCGGGGCGTACGGCCGTGTGCCGGCGGACGCGCCGCCGATCCCGTTCACCGTCGTATTCAGCGGCAGCCGCGCCGGCCTGACGATTCGAGCCGGAAAATGGAGCACCGCGAGTCACCGCGTCTCTCGGAACACCATTTGGGCGCCGTGTCACGACACCGCTCACGCGCGTCTTCTATTGTCGAGGGCAATGGCGGACATGGGCGTCCGATGGCTGGCCGGGGCGCATCGGTGATGACATGTCGCAGGCCGGTACGCATACCGCGGCGCTGACCGTCGGACCTGCCAGGATGTGGGTCGCTGCGGACAAAACGACGGGCGAGCACTCCCGGAGATGCGCCGCCGGAAACAGAGTGTGATCCTGGGTCATCGACCGGTGTGAGCGAGCGATGTCCTTTACCTGGTTCTCGTGATAACGAGAACCAGCGCCGCTTGCCTCAGGTGCGGAGCAGAGCATCGGACCGCCATATGGCTCAACAGTCCAATCAAAGTCGAGCGTGAGTGGAGCAGCCGTGACAACGCGCGTCAGTGATCAGGAAACGCCGGATTCTGCTGCTCCGGCGGAGGAGCTCTTGGGTGAGTTGTTCGCGGCGCAGGCAGCCCGGACCCCCACCGCGGTGGCGGTGGTGTCCGGGAACGTGTCGCTGTCCTATGCGGAGCTGGACGCGAGGTCGAACCGGCTGGCCCGGTACCTGGCCGCGCGCGGCGCCGGGCCGGGCCGGCTGGTCGCGGTGGCGACCGAACGGTCCGCGGAGATGATCGTCGCGGTCCTGGGGGTGCTCAAGTCCGGCGCGGCCTACCTGCCGATCGACCCGGCCAACCCCGCCGACCGGATCGCGTTCATGCTCGCCGACGCCGCCCCCGCCGCCATCCTCACCTCGCGCGCCCTGGCCACCACCGCGCCGGGCGCGGCGTCGGACGGCGGACAGCCGGGCGTGCGCGACGGGCTGACGATCATGCTGGACGACCCGGCGGTGCAGGCCGAGGTGGCCGCGCTGCCCGACACCGCGGTGTCCGACGCGGACCGCGTCGCGCCGCTGCGGCCCGGGCACCCGGCGTACGTGATCTACACGTCGGGCTCGACTGGCCGGCCCAAGGGCGTCACGGTGGAGCACCACTCCGCGGCGTGGTTCGTGTCGTGGGCGGCGTCGACGTTCGGCGCGGACCGGTTCCGCCGGGTGCTGGCGTCCACGTCGTTGAGCTTCGACGTGTCGGTGTTCGAAGTGTTCGGACCGCTGGCCTGCGGCGGGTGTGTCGAGGTGGTGCAGGACGTGCTGGTGCTCGCGCGGGGCGGCTGGTCGGGCAGCCTGATCAGCACCGCCCCGTCGGCGATGGCGGGGGTGCTCGCCGCCGCGGAGACGTCCGCGACCGCGCAGACGGTCGTGCTGGCGGGCGAGGCGCTGACCGGGCCGGTGCTGCGGGCCGTGCGGGCGGCGGTGCCCGGCGCCCAGGTGATCAACGCGTACGGCCCGACCGAGGCCACGGTGTACGCCACCGCCACCACCGGGGACCTGGCGGCCGGGCCCGAGCGGGACGACCGCCCGGTGCCGATCGGCCGGCCGCTGCCGGGCGCGCAGGTGTACGTGCTGGACGACCGGCTGCGGCCGGTCCCGATGGGGGGAACCGGCGAGCTGTACCTCGCCGGCGCGGGGCTGGCGCGGGGCTACCTGAACCGGCCGGCGTTGACGGCGGACCGGTTCGTGGCGTGCCCGTTCGGCACGGGGGAGCGGATGTACCGCACCGGGGACCTGGTCCGGTGGGCCAACGACGGCCAACTGGAGTTCCTCGGACGCGCCGACGACCAGGTGAAGATCCGGGGACTGCGGATCGAGCCGGGTGAGATCGAGGCGGTGCTCGCCGCGCAGCCCGGAGTGGGCCGCGCGGTGGTGGTGATGCGGGAGGACCGCCCCGGCGACCCGCGGCTGGTCGGCTACGTGGTGCCCCGGCCCGGCGGTCAGGTGGATCCGGCGGCGCTGCGGCAGGAGGCGGCCCGCAAGCTGCCGGGATACATGGTGCCGGCCGCGGTGATGGTGATGGACACGCTGCCGCTGACGGTGAGCGGGAAGCTGGACCGGCTGTCCCTGCCGGCGCCCGACTTCGGCGCCGCCGCCGGTGGTCAGGAACCCACCACCCCGCAGGAGGCGGTGCTGGGTGAGCTGTTCGCGCAGGTGCTGGGCGTCGACCGGGTCGGCGTCGAGGACAACTTCTTCGACCTGGGCGGTCACTCGCTGATGGTGACGCGGTTGATCAGCCGGGTGCGCTCGGCGCTCGGCGTGGAGCTGGACATCCGGACGGTGTTCGAGAATCCGACGGTCCAGTCGCTGGCCCGGTCGCTCGGGGAGGCGACCGGCGCGCGTACGCCGTTGACCCGGGTGGTGGACCGGCCGGAGCGGCTGCCGTTGTCGTTCGCGCAGCAGCGGTTGTGGTTCATGAACGAGTACGACGGCCCGAGCCCGTTGTTCAACGTGCCGTTCGCGTGGCGGCTGCGGGGCGGGCTGGACGCGGAGACGCTGATGGCCGCGCTGCGGGACGTGGTGGGCCGGCACGAGGCGCTGCGTACCGTCTTCGCGGTCGCCGACGGCCAGCCGTACCAGCGGGTGGTGGACGCCGCGGTCGCGGTGCCGCAGGTGACCATGGCGGTGGCCGACGAGGCCAGCCTGCCGGGCCTGCTGGAGCAGGCCGTGCGGTACGTCTTCGACCTGGCCGGCGAGCTGCCGGTGCGCGCGTGGCTGTTCCGGACCGGGCCCACCGAGCACGTGCTGGTGCTGGTGATGCACCACACCGCCAGCGACGCCTGGTCGGCCGAGGTGCTGGTACGGGACCTGAGCGAGGCGTACCGGGCACGGCTGGCGGGGCAGGCGCCGGAGTGGGCGCCGCTGCCGGTGCAGTACGCCGACTACACGCTGTGGCAGCGCCGGCTGCTCGGCGAGGACCGCCACTCCGACGGCGTGCTGGCGCGGCAGCTCGATTTCTGGCGCTCCGCGCTGGCGGGGTTGCCCGACCAGCTCGACCTGCCGGCCGACCGGCTGCGCCCGCCGCAGCCGTCGCATCGTGGCGGCCTGGTCGAGCTGGAGCTGGACGCCGGGTTGCACCGCGGTCTCGAGGAGGTGGCACGCGCCAACCGGGTGACGGTGTTCATGGTGTTGCAGGCCGGGCTGGCCATGCTGCTGTCGCGCTCCGGGGCGGGCACCGACATCCCGATCGGCACGATGGTGGCCGGCCGCACCGACGAGGCGCTCCACGATCTGGTCGGGTTCTTCGGCAACACGCTGGTGCTGCGGGTGGACCTGTCCGGGGACCCGAACTTCAGCGAGCTGCTGGGCCGGGTGCGGGAGCTGGACCTGACCGCGTTCGCCAACCAGGACGTGCCGTTCGAGCGCCTCGTGGAGGAGCTCAACCCGGTCCGGTCCGCCTCACGGCACCCGCTGTTCCAGGTGATGCTCACCATCGACGACGACACCAGCCAGCAGTGGCAGGTGCCGGGCCTTCAGGCGCGGGCCGAGTCGCTGGCCGGTGAGACGGCCAAGTTCGACCTCAGCATGTTCTTCCGCCCGGAGTACGAAGCCGACGGCTCACCGGCCGGGATCCGCTACTCGTTCGAGTACGCCCGGGACCTGTTCGACGAGTCGACGGTGCACGCCCTCGGCGGCCGGTTGGCGCGACTGCTGGACCAGGCCGCCGCCGAGCCGACCCGGCGGATCAGCGAGCTGGACCTGCTGACGCCGGCCGAGCGGGAGCTGGTGCTGCACCGGTGGAACGACACCGCCCTCGAGGTGGAGGCGGCGACGGTGCCCGGGGTGTTCGCGACCCAGGTGGCCCGGGACCCGGAGGCGGTCGCGGTGGTCGACAGCCGGACGAGCCTGACCTTCCGGGAGCTGGACGAGCGGTCCAGCCGGCTGGCGGCGTTGCTCGTGGACGCGGGCGTCACCGCCGAGTCGCGGGTCCTCGTCGTGATGCGGCGGTCGTCGCAGCTGTGGGTGGCGCTGCTGGCGGTCCTGAAGGCGGGCGGCGTGTACGTGCCCGTCAACGTGAGCTGGCCGGAGTCGCGGATCGCGTTCGTGGCCGGCGACGTGGGCAGCGTGGCGGTGCTGTGCGACGAGGAGCTGACGGAACTCGCCGAGCGGGTGCGCCCGGACGGGGCGCCGATCCTGTTGGCGACCGCCGGGGACGCCGCCACCGGGGCGCGGGAGGACTTCCGGGACGCGGAGATCCACCCGGACCAGTTGGCGTACGTGATCTTCACGTCCGGGTCGACCGGGGTGCCCAAGGGCGTCGCGGTGACCCACCAGGACGTGGTGGACATGGTGCGGGATCCGGGGTGGCCGGAGGGCGTGCACGAACGGATGCTGGTGCACTCGCCGCACTCGTACGACATCTCGACGTACGAGCTGTGGATCGCGCTGCTGCGCGGCGGCACGCACGTGGCGGCGCCGCCGGAGGAGATGAGCATCTCCCGCCTGGCGGAGGTGATCGCCTGGGCGGCCCCGACGGCCATGTGGCTCACGTCGGCGCTGTTCGACGCGGTGGCGGCGGAGCAGCCGTCGGCGCTCGCCGGGCTGCGGATGGTGGTGGTCGGCGGCGACGCGGTGTCCGGCACCGCGGTGCGGCGGGTGGTCGAGCGGTGTCCGGGCGTGCTGATGGTGAACGGGTACGGGCCGAGCGAGTCGACCACGTTCACGACGTTGCACGCGATGACCGAGTTCTCGGACGAGCAGGCGGCGCAGCCGGTGCCGATCGGCGGCCCGATGGCCAACATGCGGCTGTACGTGCTCGACGGCAGCCTGCGGCCGGTGCCGGTGGGCGTGACGGGTGAGCTGTACATCGCCGGCGCGGGCATGGCGCGCGGGTACATGAACCGACGCGGGTTGACCGCCGAGCGGTTCGTGGCCTGCCCGTTCGAGACGGGCGAGCGGATGTACCGCACCGGCGACCTGGTCCGGTGGAACGCCGACGGCCTGCTGGTGTTCGTGGGACGCGTCGACCTGCAGGTGAAGATCCGGGGCTTCCGGGTCGAGCCGGGCGAGATCGAGGCGGTGCTCGTCGCGCAGCCGGAGGTGGGCCAGGCCGCGGTGGTGGCCCGGGAGGACCGTCCCGGTGACCGGCGGCTCGTGGCGTACGTGGTCCCGACGCCCGGTGGTCGGGTGGACCCGGCGGCGGCCCGGCAGGAGATCGCGCGGACGCTGCCGGAGTTCATGGTCCCGTCGGCGGTGGTGGTGATGGATGCGTTGCCGCTGACGGTGAACGGGAAGCTGGACCGGCGTGCGTTGCCGGTGCCGGACTACAGCGCGGTGGCCAGCGGCCAGGCGCCGGGCACGGCGCGCGAGTCGGTGCTGTGCGACCTGTTCGCCCAGTCCCTGGGCGTCGACCGGGTCGGGGTCGACGACAACTTCTTCGACCTGGGCGGCCACTCCCTGCTCGCCGCCATCCTGCTGGCCCGGCTGGAGGACCAGCTCGACATCAAGATCGGGCTGAAGGCGTTCCTCGCCAACCCCTCCGTCAAGGGCGTCACCAGCTACGTGTCGTCGGCCGACGCGCCGGAGCCCAGCGCCCCCGTCAACGCGGTCTGAACGCGGAAACGCACCGGGCCTGGTGGAGTCTCCACCAGGCCCGGTGCGTTTTGGCGGTGCGCCGGGGGGTTACGTCAGCTCGCGCTGAGGTAGTTGTAGAGGCGGCGGACGCCTTCGGCGACGGTGTCCTCGCCCTTCGCGAACGCGATCCGGATCTGCGGCGGGCCGCTCCGGTCCGAGCCGTAGAAACAGAGGCCGGGTACGACGCCGACGCCGCCTTCGCGCAGCAGGCGTTGGGTCAGCTCCGCTTCCCCCTCGCCGGGGCGCGCGAACGAGGTGGCGTCACACATGACGTAATAGGCGCCGGCCGGCCGCTGGAACTCGATGTTGCACTTCTCGAGGCCGGTGACGAGGATGTCGCGCCGCTTGCCGTAGACCTCCCGCAACTCCTCGAAGTAGCTGCCCGGCAGCGAGAGCGCCGCGGCGCCGGCCGCCTGGAACGGGGTCGGCGCCGCGATGGTGAGGAAGTCGTGCACGCGGGCCACCCGCTCCATGAGGCGCTGCGGCCCGGTCACCCAGCCGACCCGCCAGCCGGTGACGGAGAACATCTTGGAGAGCGCGTTGATCGTGATCGACTGCTGGTCCATCCCGGGGATGTCGGAGATCCTGGGCGGCCGCTCGTTCGTGAAGTAGAGCTCGTCGTAGATCGCGTCGTGGATGACGATGATGCCGAGCCGCAGGCAGACGTCGGCCAGGCCCTGGGTCTCCTCCCGGGTGAAGACGCGCCCGGTCGGGTTGTGCGGTGAGTTGATGATGATCGCGCGGGTGTTCCGGTCGGCGACGGCGGCGATCTCGGCCGGGTCCAGCACCCAGTCCGGCCCCTTCAGCTGGACGTACCGGGCTTCCACGTCGATGAGCCGCAGGTTGACCGCGTAGGACTCGTAGGCCGGCTCGACGATGATGACGTTGGAGCCCTTCTCCGCCACGGCGAGCAGCGTGGCCAGCATGCCCTCGGTCGCCCCGCACGTGACGCAGATCTGCGTCTCCGGGTCGTAGGGCGTCGGCATCTCCCAGCGTCGCTGCTCGAAGTCACTGATGGCCTGGAGGAACGGCTCGCTGCCGCGCGGGGACGTGTACTGGTTGTCGTTCGAGCGGATGGCCGCCACGGCGGCCTCCTGAAGGCTCAGCGGAAGCGGATAGCTCGGGATGCCCTGGGCCAGGTTCACCGCGTCTGCCGCCTGGCACGCGCGGGTCATCCCGCGGATCACCGACTCGCCAGCGGGAATGTTCGCTGGCGACCTGAATATGTTCTCCAGATCTGACGTCACCGACATGAGCTGCTTCCTTCCGGGATTGACGTGGCGTCGGGGTGGAACCCCGACGGTCTGCGCGGTCGAGCCGCCGCCGCGCGTGCTCGGTTCGAGGGGCCGGTCCCACGGGGGGATCACGAAGATGTCGATCGATGTGTGTCCCCGAGCGTGCCACGGCGTTCCCCGGCTCGTGTCGCCGGCCGTCGTGCGCCGGGACGCGCGGAGTCGTGGGGCGGTCCGGCGCGGGCCCGGCGAGGGGGCGCACACGCCGCCGCGGTGGCCGCGGTTCGGTAGGGACGGCCGGATCGCGGGCGGGGCGCGCGGATCGCGGCGCCGGGCGGGCGGACGGCCACGCCACGGTCGCCGGTCGCGGGGCCGACCGCGCGGCGGATCCGGCCACGAGCCGGGCCGTCGGAGGCAGCAGCCCGGGACGACGACGCGGCTCGTGGACCATCTCGACGGGAGGGGGTGGCACCGGTGACTAGTCGAGCTGCGCGCAGATCTCCTCGAGGAGGCGGTATTCGGCCGCCTCGTCCTCGTCTCGACCGCCCAGCATGTAGTAGCCGAACTTCATGTGCTCCATCGGGCCGTTGATCTGGAGGATCCCGTTCCGGAGGTCGGTGATCGCCGCCTCCACGTCCTCGAGCTCCACCTCGGTGTTCTCGCGGATGTAGAGGGCGGTCATCCGTCGCGCGGGAAGGATCTCGCCGTGCCAGGCCCGAACCTGGGGGGACTCGTTGTAGGTGTCCCAGTACATGCGCGAGCCGGGAATGATCCCGGGCGCCGCGACGGAGATGCTGGTGATCAGGTCGCGGTACTCGTCGGCCATCGACAGCCAGCTGTTCACCTCGGTCTTGAGGTTCTTCATCGTCGTGCCCGGCAGGCCCATGATGCCCGACGCGTACAGCTTGTAGTCGAGGTCGCGCGCGAGCTCCAGCGCCTCCCCGATCCGCTCCGGCCCCTTGTTGATCCCCTTGGAGTCGGCCTTGAGCAACTTGGGGTCGAACGCCTCCAGCCCGACGTTCCACGTGCGTACGAACCCCTTGCACAGCTCCGCCGACTCGAGGAACTCGTAGACCAGCCCGTAGGCCAGCATGAACCGGTGCTTCTGCAGGATCGGCGACTTGGCGCAGGCCTCCGCCATGTCGTTGAGGTAGGAGATGTTTCCCTCCCACTGCTCACGCGAGAAGCCGAGCGTCGAGTCGCCGGCGGCGTACACGTTCGCGCCGATGTCCCCGACGATGTTCTCCAGCACCGGGATCGCGGACGCGACATCCGTCGTCTTCGGGGTCAGGCCCTGGATCGAGCAGTGCTTGCACCGGCGGCCCGGCCGCTTTCCCCAGGTGCACCCGCCGTCCAGCGGCACCGTGACCATTCGCTTGAGGTCGTAGTGCTGGGAGTACCAGACGTTGAACGCACGGTCGTAGTGCTTCTCGAGCTGGTCGATGATGAGTCGGTAGTCGGGCAGGATCCGACGGTCCAGCGGGAACGTGCCGGCGTCCTGGTTGACGACCTCACCACCGGCCGACCGGTACGCCACGGAGGGGACCTTGCTCAGCTCCAGCCCGCCCTGCAGGTGGGTCAACAGGCCCATCATGGTGAACGGACCGTTGTTGCCGGTGCTGATGAAGTCCACCAGGCGACTGCCGTACTTCCCGGTCAGGGTCTCCTGGTAGAGGATGCCGGCGTGGTCGTTGCCGAAGACCACGACGGCCTTGGGGTTGACCCGCTTGATCTCCGCCGCGACGATCATGGCCCACAGCGTGGTGGCCGTGTAGACCGTGAAGGCGGCGACGTCGGGCGGGTCCTCGTTGATGGCGGTCCTGACGTGCTGCCAGTCCAGGTGGCTCATGTCGATGTAGCGCCAGGGGAGGTCCGGGAAGCACCTGTCCTGATACGTGATCATCTCGACCAGGGCGGCGTGCGGGTACACGGACCCCTCGTTGAGGTGCCGTTCCTCCTCGGATCTCCCGTCGAGCATGGCGTTGCCGGCGTCGTGGGCATCGCGATGCGCGGAGGTGAGCGGCAGACCGAAATACCACACCGATCGAAGCTTCTTCGATGGTGTCGGCACCGAGGGACCGGGATAGTCCCAGCGGTAGCGAGGATCGGCCCCCACGATTTCCTGAATGGGCTTGAGGCTCATCTTCATGGCCACCACCTCCGACTATTCACAGGTCCTGTGGCCCTGTCCCGAATAACTCATTGAAAAGCGTCACTTCTCCCGACGCGGGACTGTCCGGCCGAAAGTATTCAAGCCCCCATTCTTCAGAGCGACCAGGGAGGGCGGCATCTCGCAGCTTGCTGGGGTGCACGCATCCCGGCTCACCTGGTCGTCGTTCCCGCCCCGGCGGGCTCCGCAATGAGAAAGACGCCATCGGTGCCGGTAGCGCCGAAGATGGCTCTGACACCCAGTCGGCCCTGCCGGGCTCACGCAGCGGGCAGCGGCTTCGCTCGCCCGACACCGCGGCTGACGGCATGGGGAAGGCGCACGTTTCTGGTTCGCAGAGGAGGAAGATCGCGATGCCTGAACAGCCTGTCGGCCGCGCGGTGGTACTCGGCGGCAGCCTGGCCGGCCTGCTCGCCGCCAATGTGCTCGCCGAGGTGTATCCCGAGGTGCTCGTCGTGGACCGCGACGAACTGGCCGGAGTGGCGGGTTACCGGAAGGGCGTTCCGCACGGTCGGCACGCCCATGGTCTGGTCGCCCGCGGGCAACAGATCCTGGAGAAGCAGTTTCCCGGGCTGACGGCCGACATGGAAGCCGCCGGCGTCCAGCCGGGTGACTTCAGCGGCGCGATTCGCTGGTACTTCAACGGAATGCAGCTCCGCCAGGCGAATACCGGCCTGCTCTCGGTGCCGTGCACCCGGCCGGTCATCGAGCACCAGGTGCGTAACCGGGTGGAGAAGGTCAGCAACATACGCTTCCTGGAGGGCTACGACATCGTCGGGTTGGAGGCGACGCCCGACAAGAGCCGGGTCGTCGGCGCGCGGGTGCAGCGTCGCGACGGCGGTTCGGACCCCGAGGTGCTCCGTGCCGACCTGGTGGTCGACGCCACCGGGCGGGGGTCGAGGACGCCGACCTGGCTGGAGGAGTTCGGCTACTCCCGGCCGGAGGAGGACCGGGTGAAGGTCGACCTGGCCTACACCACCCGCCACTACCGGGTGCGTAACGACCCGTTCGGCAGCGACATCGCCGTCATCGCGGCGGCGACACCCACGCATCCGCGCGGCGCGTTCTACTACCGGCTGCCCGGCGACGACGGACGGGTCGAGCTGTCGCTCACCGGCGTTCTCGGCGACCATCCGCCGACCGACCCGGACAAGTTCCTCGAGTTCGTCCGGTCGGTTCCGGTGCCGGAGATCTACGAGTCCGTCCGCGAGGCCGAGCCGCTCAACGACCCGGTGATGTTCCGCTTCCCGGCGAGCGTCCGCCGCCGCTACGAGCGGCTGACGCGCTTCCCGGCCGGGTTCCTGGTCATCGGCGACGCGGTCTGCAGTTTCAATCCCATCTACGCCCAGGGCATGGCCATCGCCGCGGTCGAGTCCCGCGTCCTGGCGGACAAGCTCAGCAGCACGACCGTGCCGGATCCGCTCGAGTTCTTCCAGGAGATCTCCCGCCAGATCGACTCGCCCTGGGAGTTCGCGGCGACCGCGGACCTCGGCTACGCGGGCGTGGAAGGCCGGCGGACCGCCAAGATCCGCATGATCAACGCCTACGTGGCGAAGGTCCAGCGGGCCGCCGTGCACGACCCGAGCCTCACCAATGCCCTCATGCGGGTGGCCGGCCTCATCGACGAGCCGACGTCCCTGCTCCGCCCGGGCCGGATGCTCCGCGTGCTGCGGCAGGCCGGTCGCCGGCCGAACCGGGTCCCGGCAGCGGCGCCGCTCGGCGCCGGCCGCGACTAGCGCCGGGACGTGCCGTCCGCGCGTGCGCCACGATTTTCTGCTTCTGCCTTCCGAGCGAGCCACCTGCTCAGCTCCACCCCGCGTCGCCCGTTGCGAGGCGACCCCGCGTCAGCGGACGTCCGTTTAGGAGGAACACGATGGTGACTGTTCACGCACCGGGCAAGACCGAACTCGTCAAGCGCGCGTCCGAGCTCGTTCCGCTCCTGCGGGAGAAGGCGCCCTGGATGGACGAGAACCGGCGGATCCATCCCGATGTCATCGAAGCGCTGACCAGCGCCGACCTGCTCAAGATGCGGGTGCCGACCCGCTACGGCGGCTTCGAGTCCGACATGGAGACCGTCGTCGACGTGATCGCCGAGCTCGGGCGGGGCGACGGCTCGACCGCCTGGACGGCCTCGGTGTGGGCGATCAGCACCTGGATGATGGGGCTGTTCCCGGACGAGGTGCAGGACGAGGTGTTCGCGACGCCCGACGTCCGGATCAGCGGCATCCTCAGCCCCGGCGCGGTGGCCGTGCCGACGGACGGCGGCTACATCGTCAACGGCAAGTGGTCGTTCAACAGCGGCGTGCAGCAGAGCACGTGGAACACGAACGCGGCGGTCACGCCGACCGAGGACGGCGGGATGGCGCCGGTCATGACGCTCATCCGGAACTCCGACCTCCAGGTCGTCGACGACTGGCACACCTCGGGCATGCGTGGCTCCGGCAGCGTCACCACGATCGCGAAGGACCTCTTCATCCCGAAGGAGCGGGTGCTCCAGATGGGGCCGGTGCTCCAGGGCCAGCACATGTCCAAGCTGAACGCGGACTCGCCGATCTTCAAGGCGCCGTTCATGCCGACCGCGTGCGCGACGATCAGCGCGCCCGCGCTCGGCCTCGCGATGGGCGCCAAGGACGTGTTCCTGGAGCGGCTGCCCGGCCGGAAGATCACCTACACCGCATACGAGAACCAGAGCGAGGCGCCGGTCACCCACCTGGAGATCGCCGAGGCGGTCACCAAGATCGACGAGGTCGGGTTCCACGCCCACCGGGCGGCCCGCATGCTCGACACCAAGGGGGCCGCGGGGGAGCAGTGGACGCTTGAGGAGCGGGCGCGCGTCCGGCTCGACCTGGGTGCGGCGTGCCAGCGGGCCAAGGAGGCGGTCGACATCCTCGTCGGCGCCAGTGGCGGTTCGTCGATCTACCGCGACGTGCCGATCCAGCGCATCCAGCGGGACGTGCAGACGCTCAACCTGCACGCCATCCTGCACCCGAGCACCAACCTGGAGCTCTACGGCCGGATCGTCTGCGGTCTGGGCCCGAACACCCCGTTCATCTGATCGGCGCGTTCGCCGGCCGCCCGGGGCGCTCTCGTCAGCGCCTCGGGCTCCGGCGCGCCGCCGTCCTCGATCTGAGCCCAGCGCCGCTCCTGGCGGCTCTCGACCGACACAGGGAGGTTGTTAGATGCGTCCGTTCCGTATCGAAGTGCCGCAGTCCGATCTCGACGATCTGCACCGGCGGCTCGACCACACGCGCTGGCCGGACGAGATGCCGGGTGTGGGCTGGGATCGCGGTGCGCCGCTGGAGTACGTCAAGGAGCTGGCCGACCACTGGCGGAACAGCTACGACTGGCGGGCGGCCGAGGCGCGCCTGAACGCGTACCCGCAGTTCGTCACCGAGATCGACGGCGTGAACGTGCACTTCCTGCACGTCCGCTCGCCCGAGGAGGGCGCGACGCCGATGATCCTGACCCACGGCTGGCCGGGCACGGTGGCCGAGTTCCTGGACGTCATCGGGCCGCTCAGTGACCCGGTCGCGCACGGCGGTGACGCCGCCGACGCCTTCCACCTGGTGATCCCGTCGATCCCCGGCTACGCGTTCTCCGGCCCGACGGGTCAGGTGGGCTGGGACACCGGCCGGGTGGCCGGCGCGTGGAAGGAGCTGATGAGCCGCCTGGGCTACGAGCGGTATGCCGTGCAGGGCGGTGACTGGGGGATGCCGATCTCGCTGCGACTGGGGCTGGCCGATCCCGAGCACGTCATCGGCATCCACCTCAACATGTGCGTGGCGTTCCCGCCGCCCGACCCCGCGGCCATGGAGGGTCTGGGCGAGGCCGACCTGGCCCGCCTCCAGTTCACCGGCACGTTCATGCAGGACGGGACCGGTTGGCAGCGGATCCAGTCGACCCGGCCGCAGACGCTCGCCTACGCGCTGACCGACTCGCCGGTGGGGCAGCTCGCCTGGATCGCCGAGAAGTACAAGGAATGGACCGACTCGGCGAAGGTGCCGGAGGACGCCGTGAGCCGCGACGACATCCTCACCGCGGTCTCGATTTACTGGTTCACGGCGACGGCCGGGTCCAGCGCCCAGCTCTACTACGAGTCCAGCCGGATGGACGCCGACTTCGTCCGGACCTGGGCCGGGCCGTGGCCGCTGACGATGCCGGTGGGCGTCGCGTCGTTCCCCAAGGACGCGGTGCGGCCGGTGCGCCGGTTCGCCGACCAGATCCTGCCCACCCTCACCCGGTGGACCGAGTTCGACCGGGGAGGGCACTTCGCCGCTCTGGAGCAGCCCCAGCTGCTGGTCGACGACGTCCGCACGTTCGTCCGCTCGCTCGCACGCTGACCGCCCGGTTCCGCCCGTGACCGGGCGGACCGGCGGGACAAGAGGCGGCCATCGCGTCGGTCCTTCACGACGACCTCGTCGACGAAGGACGAGGGACGCGGTGGCCGCTTCGGCGAGTGGCCCCTCGGATCGTGCGCCGGCGGGTCTGCCCACCTGACGGATCCGGGGTCGCCGGTGCGGCGCGCACGCGACCGACAGGGCGTGCGGAAGGTGTTCCGACAATCCCCGCTCCGAAGCCTCGGGCGACTCCGGCAGACATCGGAAACACATTTCCTGACTACGTCGGCATGGACGGCGGTCACATTCGACGGCGCACTATGGGATGTGATCGGGTATCCGGCGGGCGATAGAGTCTTAGCTGTTGATTAGGTGCGAGCGTGACTCATTCGAGCCGACACCGCGCAAGCCCCAAGATGCGGCGTCCCCACCTGAGACCGCATCGTGGGCGTACGAGCATAATGCGCCTGGCCAAAAAGCCAGGCTTGCTGAGATGCGGAAGGAAGATCTGCGCGTGACCGTTGACATCGCCAACACCCAGAGGCCGTACGCTCGGACACTGGCAGCAGAGTCTCCCATTTTCCAGTCCAGCCCCTGCGAGTCCACAATTGTCGGGGTGGGCACGGCCTCGTCCTCCACACCCTTCTCCCAGCAGGACCTGCTGGACACCTTCGCGATCTCCGATCCGAAGATCCGGTCGGTCTTCCTCAACAGCGCGATCCGCCGGCGTTTCCTCGACCTGCCGTTGCCGGGAGACGACGGCCTCCCGTCCCCGGAGACCCAGGCGGACCTGCTCGACCGGCACAAGAGGCTGGCCGTGGACATGGGGCGGCGTGCCCTGCAGGCATGCCTGGACGATGCCGGGGCGTCGCTCTCCGACATCCGCCACCTCTGCTGCGTGACGTCCACCGGATTCCTCACACCGGGGCTCAGTGCCCTGCTCATCCGTGAGCTGGGCATCGACCGGCACTGCAGCCGGAGCGACATCGTGGGAATGGGCTGCAACGCGGGGCTCAACGCGCTGAACGTCGTGTCGAGCTGGTCCGTGGCCAATCCGGGCGAGCTTGCCGTGGTGTTGTGCACCGAGGCGTGTTCCGCCGCGTACGTGATGGACTCGACCATGCGGACCGCGGTGGTGAACAGTCTGTTCGGCGACGGCGCCGCCGCGCTGGCCCTTGTCGGCCGCCCCGCCGGCGACTTCCTGGACGCCACCGGCGGCGACTCCTCGGGCGCCGCCGGCGGTCCTCGCATCCTCAAGTTCGCGAGTTGCATCATCCCCGAGGCGATCGACGCCATGCGCTACGACTGGGACAGCGTCCAGAACCGGTTCAGCTTCTTCCTGGACCCGCAGATTCCTTACGTCGTCGGCGCACACGCGGAAATCGTCACGGACCGGCTGCTGGCGAACACCGGTCTGCGTCGTAGCGACATCGGGCACTGGCTCGTGCACGCGGGCGGCAAGAAGGTCGTCGACGCGGTGACGGTGAATCTCGGACTGAACCGTCACGAGGTGCGGCACACCACAAGCGTGCTTCGTGACTACGGCAACGTATCAAGCGGCTCGTTCATCTTCTCGTACGAACGGCTCCAGCAGGAGAGAGTGACGGCCCCGGGCGATTATGGAGTGCTGATGACCATGGGTCCTGGTTCCACGATCGAGACAGCGTTGATCCAGTGGTGAGCGCGGCAACCGTCCGGACCGGCCGGGGTGAGCGTGGCGCCGCCGACGGCACCCGAGGCGATGTCGAGCTTCGCATCGACGGCTCGAAACCCCTGACGATGGAATCCGTCGCCGCGGTGGACGCCGCCTGCACGGTGGCCGAGTCGACCAAGGCCACCACCATGCTCGCGGTGCACCTGACCGGCACCCCCGGCAAGGACTGGACGCACGGCCTGGAGGTGGCGCTGGTCAGCAAGTGGGAGCGGGCGTTGCGCCGGCTCGAGCGGCTCACCGTCACGACTGTCGCGGTCGCCTCCGGCGACTGCGGGGGTCTCGCCCTGGACGCCCTGCTGGCGACGGACTACCGCATCGCCACGCCCGACGTCCGGCTGTCCCTCTACGTCGACGGCGAGGCCACCTGGCCCGGCATGGCGATCTTCCGACTCGCCCAGCAGGCCGGCGGGACCCGGCTGCGCCGGGCGATCCTCTTCGGCGCCCATCTGGACGCCACCGAAAGCGTCGACCTGGGCATCGTCGACGAGGTGACAGGCGATCCGGCCATGGCCCTGACCGCCGCGGCCGAGATGGTGAGCGGCCTCTCCGGCAGAGAGGTGGCCGTCCGCCGACAACTGATGTTCGACGCGCCGACCACCAGCTTCGAGGATGCCCTCGGCCGTCACCTCGCGGCCTGCGACAGAGCCCTGCGGCGGTCGGCCGGCCCCGGGGCACGGTAGCGGATCCGCTCCCGCGCAACGGAGGGGAGCCGGGGGTGAGAGTGGGGCCGGAGCCCGTTGGCGGCGCCGGCCCCACTCACCGCGTGAGCTGTCTCCGGATGCGGACGCCGCACTCTGCGAGAATCGCCGGCCCGTCACTCCATC
This sequence comes from Micromonospora sp. NPDC049240, assembly GCF_040647835.1. Lineage (NCBI taxonomy): Bacteria > Bacillati > Actinomycetota > Actinomycetes > Micromonosporales > Micromonosporaceae > Micromonospora > Micromonospora sp. NPDC049240. The sequence continues at coordinate 198,265 of NZ_JBEZCX010000006.1, read as the reverse complement.
TACAGTGGACCTCTCCCGGGCGGAGAGACGAGTCCCGCGATGAGGGGGAATTGTGGATCGAAAGATCGCGAAGGGCCTCGCCCTCGTCGTCACCGCGGTGATCGTGGCGGTCACGCCCGCGGCGGGCGGTTCGGCGGCGCCCACCGTGGAGCCGGCGACGACCGCCAGGATCGCCTGGAAACCCTGCGGGACGCCCGAGCCGCACGATGGCGGCGCCGAGTGCGGCCTGCTCGACGTGCCGCTGGACTACCGCAAGCCGACCGGCAGGAAGATCCAGATCGCGGTCTCGCGGATCCGGGCGACGGTATCCGCCGAGGACTACCAGGGCGTCATCATCGCCCTGCCGGGCGGGCCCGGCAACTCCGGGCTCTGCACGTCGGCGGCGGTGTGCGTCCCCGCCGGCGTCGGCGGCGCCTACGACTGGATCGGCTTCGACCCGCGTGGCGTCGGCGCCAGCGTTCCGGCGTTGTCCTGTGACGAGGACTACCTCCACGGGCCGCGCCCGGAGTACGTCCCCCGGCGCCCGGGCATCGAGCAGACCTGGCTCCGCCGGTCGAGGAACTACGCCGAAGCCTGCCGGGTGGCCGGCGGCGCGCTGCTGGACCACATGACCACGCTCGACACGGTGCGGGACGTGGAGTCGATCCGCAAGGCGCTCGGCGTCGGCCAGGTCAACCTGTACGGCATCTCGTACGGCACCTACCTCGGCCAGGTGTACGGCACGGTGTACCCGAGGACGGTGCGCCGCATGGTGCTCGACAGCAACATCGACCCGCGCAAGGTCTGGTACCAGGCCGCCCTGGCCCAGGACGTGAACTTCGAACGCAGCCTGCGCATGTGGTTCGCGTGGGTGGCGACGTTCGACCACGTCTACCACCTCGGCAGGACGGCCGACCAGGTCAGGAAGCGCTGGTACGCGACGCAGCACAAGCTGCGTACGGCGCCGGCCGGCGGCGTCGTCGGCCCGGCCGAGTTCACCGACATCTTCATCTACGCCGGCTACTTCCAGGCGATCTGGCCGACCCTGGCCGAGTTGTTCGTCAGCGCCGTCGAGGACCCCGACGCCGAGGTGCTGGTCGGGGCGTACGAGAGTTCCTTCCGCCCGGCCGACGACAACGTCTTCGCGGTCTTCAACGCGGTGCAGTGCACCGACACCCGGTGGCCGCGGAGCTGGGCCACCTGGCGGCGCGACAACTGGCGTACGTTCCGTGACGCACCGTTCGCCACCTGGTACAACGCCTGGGGCAACGCGCCGTGCCTCTTCTGGCCCGGCAAGGTCTCCACGCCGGTCGAGGTCGACGGCTCGAAGGTGCGGAGCGTGCTGTTCGTCGGCGGCACGCTGGACGCGGCCACGCCGTTCGAGGGCAGCATCGAGGCCCGGCGCCGCTTCCCGAACGGATCGCTGCTGGCGGAGGTCGGCCAGACCACGCACGTCCTCTCGTTCAGCGGCAATCCGTGCGTCACCGGCGTCATCGCCGACTACCTCAGGACGGGCCGGCTGCCGCAGCGCAAGGCCGGCGACCGACCCGACGCGACCTGCGACGCCCTGCCGCCGCCCGACCCGACGGCCACCTCGTCGCGGACGTTGTCCCGACTGGTCGACACCGGCGCGGCGTGGGCGCCGGGGTACGGCGCACGACGCTGAGGTGACGCCGGTCGACGTCGCGTGGCTCCGGGTGACGTGCCGCGCCGCGGCCGTCGACGCGGACGAGGATGGACAGGCCCTCGCGCCGGGCCGCCGCTGACGGGCCGGTCGAGGGCTGCCCGGTGCCGCGGACGGCGCACTGCCGACCGTGCTGGCTGATCTGGAGGCGTGCACCGCGGGACCGGTGGCGACGCGGGCCGGGCGCGGCCGGTGGCCGATCCCCGGGGCCGCCGCTCAGTGCCCGCGCCGCCCCGGTTCCCCCGGCGCGTCGAGCAGCTCCGCGTACGCCACGTCGAAGGCGGTCGCCGCCGGCACCGCGAGATCGGGCTCGACACCGGTGCCCTCCCAGTTGCCGCCCGTGATCGGGTTGATCGAATAGGCGTGCGGCACCGCGATCTCCATCGTCGGCGTCAGCTCGTGGACGGTGGCGAGGTTCGCTCCGCCACGCGTCGTCTCGCCGACCAACCGGGCCCGACCACGCACCTTCAGGTTCAGGCAGAGATCCTCGGCGCCGGAGAACGTCCGGTCGCTGGTCAACACGTACAGCGGACGGTCGACGTACCGCTCGCCGGGCAGCCACGCCAGGCTCCACAGCTGTCGCGTCCGGTCGGTGACCCGGTCGTAGATGCTGTTCAGGTGCGTCGGTCCGGCCGGCAGGAGGTAGCTGCTCCACAGCACGACGCCGTCCGGTGAGCCGCCGCCGTTCTCCCGCAGGTCGAGGATGAGCGCGTCGGTGCGGGACACCAGCTCCATCGCGCCGATGATCGCCCGGCCGCCGTTCGTGGAGCCGCTCATGCGGCGTACGTCCAGGTAGCCGATGTTGCCGTCGAGGATCTCGACCCGACGGACGCTGGCGCCGGCGGGAGCGCGGCGCTCGTCGCGCACCCGGACCCACAGGTGCGTGTCCGGGCACACGTCGAGCAGGTCCTCGGTGAGGCGTTCGGCGAGCGTCGAGTCGTCCAGGCCGTCATAGGCGCCGGCGGTCAGTCGCTGCCGCAGCGCCGTGGCTGCCGCCTCGGCCCGCTCCGGGGAGACGTAACGCTCCCGCAGCAGCTCGATCGCCCGCTCGACCGGGTGCACGCGCACCGTGTCGGGATGGGTGACGATCATGAGAACTCACATTCGTCGAGGTGGGGGCCGTCGCCGGGCGTCGTCGCCGCAGCCGGCCGGCCCGGACCGTCGGCCGGGCGGTGCGCGGCGGTGCGCGCCTGCGCGTGACCGCGGGTCGGGGCCGGGCGCTACGCGGGCCGGGCGTCGGCCGTCTTCGGGCCGAAGCGCAGTGTCGCGTGGTGCTCCTGGGCCATCCGCCGCAACGCCGACAGCGCCACGTCGAGCAGGACCCCCCGCACCACCACGGCGGCCCGGTCGGCGCCCACCCCGTCGGCGGGCAGCAGGTCGAGATCCTGGACCGCGAGTTTCTCGGCCGCCTCGGCGTACGGGAGAAAGTATTCCATCCCGCATTCGCAGCCCAGCCGCTGCAGGGTGAGGACCACGAGCGCGAGACGGTCCCGGCTGGGCGCGTCCATGTCGAGCGACCAGCCCAGTTCCTTGACGAAACGGTCGACGTCGGCGCGCACCTGTTTCGCGCCGTCCACGCTGTGCAGCGCCGGCTCCTGCGGGAACAGGGCGCGGTCGACGAGCGAGTACAGCGCGGGCAGCGGCACCTTGTCGTTCTCGATCGCGGTCAGCAGCTCCCGCACCGAGGTGAGTTCCAGCTGACCGATGTTGGTCAGGGCCCGGATGAGCCGCAGCCGTCGCAGATGCGCTTCGCCGTACGCCGCCTGGTTACGGCCGGTCGGGGTGCCGGGTGGGAGCAGGCGCTCCCGGAGGTAGAACTTTATCGTTGCGATCGGTACGCCTGTCTGCCTACTGAGATCTGAGATACGCATCAGGTTCCCCGCTGTCGACAGCACCGGCCAGACCAGAGTAAGGGTCGGGCTGCATGTTCGTCACCTTCGATGTTGCGTTTGGTGCAACTTGCTCCCACGGATCGATAGGCGCCGGTGCCCGCGGGTGCCGCCGCATGGCCGCGGCCAGCCCGGCGCCGGCGAACAGCACGCCGGCGACCACCGAGAGCGCCGGCCGGCTGGCCGTGGCGAAGCCGTCGTGGAACGCGGCGCGGTGCGTGGAGTCGGGCAGGCGGTTCTGCAGCACGGCGCCGATCAGCGCGGCGCCGAGCGCGGCACCGGCCTGGCGGGCGGTGTTGAGCAGGCCGGAAGCCGCCCCCGCGCGTCGCGGGGTGATGCGACGCATCGCCTCGGTCGTGGTGGGCGCGATGGACAGGCCCATGCCGACGCCGATCGCGACGAGCGGCCCGGCGAAGGTGCGCCACGACGACGAGGGGCCGGGCAGCAGCGCGACTCCGAGCACGCCGACGGCCTGCAGGGCGAGGCCGACGACGAGGAGGATCCGGCCGCCCACCCGGTCGGCGAGCCGGCCGGCGACCGGCGCGACGGCGCTGAGCGTGACCGTCCAGGGTAGCGCGGCGAGGCCGGAGGCGAGCGGGCTCATGCCGAGCATGTTCTGGGTCTCCAGCACGAAGACGAACAGAAAGCCGTACAGGGCGAGGGAGCTGATGGCCGTCAGCACCGTGGCGATGGTGAAGTTCCGGTCACCGAAGAGGTCCAGCGGCAGCAGCGGCTCGGCGGCCCGCCGCTCCCACCGGACGAACAGCGCGAGCAGCACCACGCCGGCGACGAGGACGTGCGGGATGCCGACCGGTCCCAGCACCCGACCCCACGCGTACCGCTGCCCTTCGACGAGGCCGAACACGATGGCCAGCAGGCCCCCGGTGGCGAGCGCGACGCCCACCGCGTCGAACCGGTGCGCCCGGTCGGGCCGCAGGCGGGGCAGGTACCGTGCCGCGAGCAGCAGTCCGGCCAGACCCACCGGCACGTTGAGGTAGAAGATCGACTGCCAGCCGGCCTCCGTGACGAGCAGACCGCCCAGGGTGGGGCCGCTGACCGCGGCGACGCCGGCCACCGCGGTGAAGATGCCGAAGGCGGCGCCGCGGCGCTGGGGGGGAAAGACGGCGGAGATCAGGACCAGGGCCTGGGGCAGCAACGCCGCGGCGCCGACCCCCTGCAACACCCGGGCGGCGACCAGCTCGCCGGTGTGCCGGGACGACGCGCACCAGACCGACGCGACGGTGAACACGGCGAGGCCGACGACGAAGACCCGGCGCGGGCCGACCCGGTCGCCCAGCCGGCCGAATGTGATCAGCAGCGAGGCGAAGGCCAGCAGGTATCCGTTGAGCACCCACAGCGCCCCGTCCACCGGGGTGCGCAGTTCCGCCATGATGTGCGGCGTCGCGGTGTTGACGATCGTGGTGTCCAGCAGGATGAGGAAGTTCGCCAGACACAGCACGGCAAGGACGGACCATGGGTTGCGGTGCGCCGGTCGGTGGGGCATTTCACTCCTCGCATCGATTCCCGGCCACGGTGCCGAGGGGTTGTCACTCCTCGACGCGCCGCTCGGCGACGGGTCCGCGAGTGCGGCGCCCGGCCGACGGCCGTGGACATCGGGGAGGGCGGTCCCGGCCCGCGCGCCCGCGTGCCGTCGCCCGCGTACGTCACGTCGACCCGGGTCCGCGCGTCGACCGGTGGCGCCTCGATGGTTACGTCGCCGGTCTGCCGGGTGTCACGGCGTCGCCCCCTGTCGGTGGGATCAGGAATTGCGGATCAATCGTCTGGGAGGCCCGGATCGGGTGCACCTCCGTGGTTGCTTCCCATTGACGACAGTGGATGGCAGCGCTCTTTGGTCAGGCGGGAGTTCTTGACGCGCGGGAGATTCCCACGCCGTGCTCGTGGCACGAGAGCCGCCGGGGAGGGTGAGTCCGGGTCGCCTGTCGAAGCCCGCGACCGGTGGGCGGTCGAGCGCCGGCGCGACCTCGTCGGGCCGGGACCACGCTCGGCGCGCGAGGGCGCGCCGGTGGGCGTCCGCCATCCTGGCGGAAGGCGCGGGAGCGTGGCCACCACATCCCGGACGCGTTACGCGGGCGGCCTTCGCGGCGAAGGCGCGACGGCCTCGCGGGCCACTGCCCGAGCGCTCGGGGGCGGCATTTCGGTCACGCCGGCCGGCCTGGCCGGCCCGACGGGCGCGGCGGCGACGGTGAATGGCGGGCGGCCGCGGTGGGAGTCGGGGCGTGGCGATCCGGTCGCCCGTCACCCGGGTCGTTCCGTGGCCAGCCCGCCTCACCTGGCCGAGCCGGGCCGTCGACCTCGTCGGATCGGAATCAGATCGGACCGCTCACGCCGCGGAGCGGCCCGCCGTGACCGCGGCGCCGATCGACGACACCGCGCCCATCCGCTCCTCGGCCACCCGGGCCAGCGCGAACTTGCGCTGGTCGAGCAGCGCCAGCAGGACCGGGGGGTCCATCGCGCGGACCGGCTGCAGGTCGAGGTCGGCGTGCACCACGCCGTCGCCCCGCAGGTGCAGGGGGCCGACGGTGGCGACGCAGACGGTCTGGTCCCCGTCGTCGGCGACCATGTCGGCGTCCAGTTCCCCGTTGACCGACTGGGCGAGGAGAAACCAGTTACCCGGTGGTACGCCGTCGAGTTGGTATGCGCCCGGGCGGGACAGGACCGTGCAGCGGACCGGCTGCCCTTCCGGGATGCGGTCCGGGAACAGGCCCAGGAACACCGGACTGTCCACATGCGATTCCGGGGCCCAGGCGCGGCCCTGCACCCGGGTGTTGTGCGAGTGCCCCATCCGGTAATCGGGGTCGGTCGCGATCTGCGGGGCGAAGCCGGCCAGTCGGCGGTACGTCGTGGGTGGCATTCCCACGCTCCGGGTGAACCGGGAGCTGAAAGTCCCGACGCTGTTGTACCCGACGCGCATGCTGATATCGGCGACACTCAATGAGGTGGAGACGAGCAGGTGCTTGGCGCGCTGCAGGCGCAGGGCGGAGAGGAAGCGGCCCGGTGTCACGCCGGTGGCTCGCTGGAAGACCCTCGTGAAGTGAAACTTGCTGAACATGGCAGCGCGGGCCATGTCGTCGACGGTGAGCTGCTCGCCTAGTTTTTCGTGCATGGCGGCGATCGCTCGCCGCACAGCCTTCTCGATTGGATCTTCCACAGCGGTTCCCCCAATGACCTGCAAATCTCATCATGTTGACACTGCCTAGCGGACGACCCCCGCGAGTCCAGTCTGCTTTGGTGTGGCGAATATTGGCGGTGGTCACCGCCGCTGGCATTTATGCGGGCTATCCATGAAATTAGCCTATTCCCACCTCCTGCGACCGGCGGTATTGCTGGCGTCGAGGCTAGCCGAGCCATCGGGCGATGGCAACACCGTCAATGACGACGCGAGCACGGAGCGCAGTCATGGAGTGGCATGCACAGAAGTGCTGTCCTCGCACGTCAGAGCCGCATTGGTGGATGGCGGCGGGCGGATAGCAGCACACTCCGCTGCTGATAGTACGAATCTCCAGTCGCCATAATTAGCCAGGTCCATTTTCCCCGAAGCGCCGCACTTGGTGCCGCCTTGTCGCGGGGTGGATGTTCGGGAATGGTCGGATCTGTCCGGTGCGTCTAGTAAGCCTTCCGCCGCCGGCTGCCGACGGGTGTCTCCGCTGGTCATCCCGTAATTGCGGGGGGTTGCCGGATAGGCAAGTTTGAAGATGACGGTCCACTGGCCGCTGCGTAGATTTGCGGAAAGTCCATTCCTTGATTGGCCGCGATGGTGGGTGCCCGCAGAACCATTCGTGCGTACCCGGTGTGCTGCCGCTCCGTCGGAATCCCCGGCACGCTCCCTCGTCAAGTTCCGGATGCCGCTTCCGGGCGGGGGCCGACGACGGCCATCGTGGTATCGGCGGAGCCTCCGCATCCGTCTCCTGCATTGCGCTGATCTGCGGGAAACCGTAATGCGTACTCTCCAGTTCCCGTTTCCGTGGCACGTGGAGTCGATTTTATTGCGGTTTACCGGCGCGATCACCGTGGCGAATGCGAACGACCGCAAGGCAGGAGAATTTTCTGCCCACGGATGCGTAACAATGAGGCTCAAGTGGGCAGACCGGAGAAGATGATGACTGCTTGGAACAAGCTTCGACGCCGCATTCTGACCCCCGATGTGGGGCAGACAAAACTCAGTACGCGAGGATTCCACCTCAAGGACGAGCAGGCCCGCGACCGCCTCGAGACGGTCGGCAGCTCGTTCCTGCACGGCTTCGCCGCCGCCGCGGAGGCGGACGGCCCGCCGGAGGCGGCGCCGGTGGTCGAGTCGTCGCCGGCCGCGTTCCGGGGCTTCGCCTACGAGGGCGCGGCGATGGCGTTCGCGATCCGCGACGCCCTGCCCGGGCGGTCGCGGCACGTCGCCCGCTTCCTCGCCGACCACGACGAGCACGTCTACATGGCGTACGTCGGGGTGGGCTGGGCGATGGCCCGCCTGCCGCGTCCCTTGTGGTCGCGCCTGCACGCCCCGGATCCCCTGCTGCGCTGGCTCGTCCTCGACGGGTACGGGTTCCACCAGGCTTACTTTAGGACCGACCGCTACGTTCGCCGGCGGGACGCTCCGTCGGCGTTTCCGTGGCCCACCGACGGTCCACGGGACTACTCCCGGGACTACTCGCTGCGGGCGATCGACCAGGGCATCGGGCGGGCCTGCTGGTTCGTGGCCGGAACGGACGCCCAGCAACTCGTCCGCCTCCTCGACGCGTTCCCCGCGCACCGCCGCTCCGACCTGTACGCCGGCGCCGGGCTCGCCGTCTGCTACGCCGGTGGCGGGAGTGAGCAGGAACTGACCTGGCTCGCCCGGACCGCGGGGGCGTACCGGCTGGAGCTCGCGCAGGGCGCCGCGTTCGGCGCCGCGGCCCGCGTCCGCGCCGGCCTGGTGATGCCGCACAACGAACTGGCCACGAGCGTCCTCTGCGGAATGTCGGTGGACGAGGCCACACGAGTGACCGATGAGGCGCGGGTCGGGCTACCCACCGACGACGTCCTGCCCGCCTACGAAGTCTGGCGCCAGCGCATCAAGAGCGCCTTCATTCCGTTGGTAGCGACACGAAAGCCGAGTGAGCAATGACCAGTATTGCCGTGGTCGGGATGGCGTGCCACTACCCCGACGCCCGTTCGCCGCAGGAGCTGTGGGAGAACGCCGTCGCGGGTCGCCGGGCGTTCCGGCGGCTCCCCGACGTCCGCATGAACCATGACGACTACTGGGACGCCGATCCGGCCGCCCCGGACCGCTTCTACGCGCGCAACGCCGCCGTCCTGGAGGGCTACGAGTTCGACCGGGTCGCCTACAAGGTCGCCGGCAGCACCTACCGGTCCACGGATCTGGCGCACTGGCTGGCCCTGGACACCGCCGCGACGGCGCTCGCCGACGCCGGGTTCCCGATGGGTGAGGGCCTGCCGCAGGAGCGGACCGGCGTGGTCGTCGGCAACACCCTGACCGGTGAGTTCTCCCGCGCCAACCAGATGCGCCTGCGCTGGCCGTACGTGCGGCGGACCGTGGCGGCGGCGCTGCGGGCGGAGGGCTGGGACGACGAGCGGATCTCCACCTTCCTCGCCAGCTACGAGGCGGCGTACAAGAGCCCGTTCCCGCCGCTGGACGAGGACACCCTCGCGGGCGCGCTGTCGAACACCATCGCCGGCCGCATCTGCAACTACTTCGACCTCAAGGGCGGCGGCTACACCGTCGACGGCGCCTGCTCCTCGTCGCTGCTGTCCGTGGTGACCGCGTGCCGGGCGTTGCTCGACGGGGACCTGGACGTCGCGATCGCCGGCGGTGTCGACCTGTCCATCGACCCGTTCGAGGTCATCGGCTTCGCCAAGACCGGCGCGCTGGCCACCGGTGAGATGCGGGTCTACGACCGGACCTCCAACGGGTTCTGGCCCGGTGAGGGCTGCGGCATGGTGGTGCTGATGCGTACCGACCGGGCCGTCGAGGCCGGTCACCGGATCTACGCCTCGGTCGCCGGGTGGGGCATCTCCTCCGACGGCCACGGCGGCATCACCAGGCCCGAGGTCGACGGCTACCGGCTCGCGCTGCGCCGCGCGTACGCCCGGGCCGGCTTCGGCGTCGACACCGTCGGGCTCTTCGAGGGACACGGCACCGGCACCAAGGTCGGGGACGCCACCGAGCTGACGGCGCTGTCCAGCGCCCGGGAGGCGGCGAACCCTGAGGCGCCGCCGGCCGTGATCGGCTCGGTCAAGGGCATGATCGGGCACACCAAGGCGGCCGCCGGGGTGGCCGGGTTCATCCGCGCCGCGATGGCCGTGCACCACGAGGTGCTTCCCCCGAGCGTCGGCTCCGTCGACCCGCACGAGATCCTCACCGCCGACGAGGCCCGGCTGCGCACGCTGCGCAAGGCCGAGCCGTGGCCGGCCGAGGTGGAGGTGCGGGCCGGGATCACCGCGATGGGTTTCGGGGGCATCAACACGCACGTCGTGCTCGAACGGCACGGGCCGCGCCGGTCGGTGCCGGACCGCCGGATACGGGCCCTCGCCACCTCGGTCCAGGACGCCGAGCTGCTGCTGGTCGACGCCGCCTCGGCGGAGGAACTCGCCGAGCGGCTCGCCGAGCTGAGCGCCTTCGTGCCGGCGATCTCGTACGCGCAGCTCGGTGACCTCGCCGCGACGCTGCACCGCGACCTGCGCGGCCGGCCGTTCCGCGCGGCGATCGTCGCCTCGTCGCCGGAGGAGGCCGAGCGGCTGCTGACCGCGGCCCGCGAGGCCGTCGAGTCCGGCGAGGCGAAGTTGATCCGTCCGGACGGCCGGTTCCTGCTCGGACACGTCAGCGGCCCGGCCCGGATCAGCTTCCTCTTCCCGGGGCAGGGTTCCGGACGCGGCGTCAGCGGCGGCGCGCTGCGGCGGCGGTTCGCCGAGGTCGAGGACGTCTACCTGCGCGCCGCGCTGCCGACCGGTAGCGACGTCGTCGCGACCGAGGTTGCCCAGCCCCGCATCGTCACCGGGTCCGTCGCCGGGCAGCACGCCCTGGCGCTGCTCGGCATCGAGGCGTCGACCGCGATCGGGCACAGCCTCGGTGAGATCGTGGCCCTGCAGTGGGCCGGCGCGATGAACGAGGAGACCCTGCTGCGGGTGGCCGGCCTGCGGGGCCGGACCATGGCCGGGCACAGCCAGGCCGGCACGATGGCGGACATCGGGGCGCCTCCCGAGATGCTCGACACGATCATCGGGGACCTGCCGGTCGTCGTGTCCGCCTACAACGGGCCTGAGCACACCGTCGTCTCCGGATCGGTCGACGCGGTCGAGGCGGTCTGCCGCAACGCCCAGGCGGCCGGTCTGAGCGCGACGCGGCTGCGCGTCTCGCACGCGTTCCACTCCCCGTTGGTGGCTCCGGCCGCCGACGCCTTCGCCGACACCCTCGCGGACGAGACGTTCCACCGGGTGGGGGCCCGGGTCGTCTCCACCGTCACCGGTGACGTGCTCCCCGCCCGGACCGACGTGCGGGCCCTGCTCCGCCGCCAGATCACCGACCCGGTCCTGTTCAACCAGGCCGTCGCGCTGGCCGCCAAGAACACCGACCTGTTCGTCGAGGTCGGGCCGGGGCAGGTGCTCACCGGGCTGGCCGGCACGGTCACGGATGTTCCGGTGGTCGCGTTGGACACCGACAGCGAATCGCTCGCGAGTCTGCTCCGGGTCGCCGGCGCCGCGTACGTCACCGGCGCCGCGCCCGCCCCGGCGGCGCTGTTCGACGGCCGGCTCGTCCGACCGCTGGAAGTGGGCGCCACGTTCTCGTTCCTGACCAGCCCGTGCGAGCGGGCGCCGGAACTCGACCCGGCGATCGAGCGTGGTCCCGCCGTGGCGGCGCCGTCCGTCGTCGCCGACTCCGCCGGGCCGGACGGGGAATCCACCCAGGACCTGCTGCGGCGGCTCACCGCGGACCGCGCCGAGCTGCCGCTCGAACTCGTCGGGCCGGACAGCCGGCTCCTCGACGACCTGCACCTCAGCTCCATCACGGTCGGCCAGGTGGTGAACCAGCTCGCCCAGCGCCTGGACGTGCCGCCGGCCCAGATGCCGATCAACTTCGCCACCGCCACCATCCGCGAGCTGGCCGAGACGATGGAGAATCTCGCGAAGACGGCCCGGGACAGCGATGCCGCCGCCACCCCGGTGGTGTCCGGGGTGGCCGCCTGGGCCCGGCCCTGGCGGGTCGACCTCGACGAGGTGCCGCTGCCGGCGGTGCCCGCCGACGCCACCGCGAAGAACGGCCCGTGGCACCTGCACGCCGACGCGGACCACCCGTTCGCCGCGGAGCTCGCGAGCACGCTCGAACAGTCCGGGCTCGGCAGCGGAGTCCTCGTCTGTCTGCCGCCGGACTGCACGGAGGAGCAACTGGAGTCCGCGCTGCGGGGCGCCCAGCAGGCGCTCACCGCCGGCAGCACCCGCTTCGTCCTGGTCGGACACGGGCGTGGCGCGGCGGCGATCGCCCGGACGTTGCACCTCGAGGCGCCGACCGTGCTGGTCACCGTCGTGCACCTGCCCACCGCCACCGAGGCCGCGGTCGAGCTGGTGGTGAAGGAGGTCGCCGCCACCACCTCCTTCACCGAGGTGCACCACGACGACGGCGTCCGGCGGGTCCCGACCCTGCGCGCGATGCCGGTGCGGCCGGGCACCCCGGTGGCCCCGCTCGGCGCGGACGACGTGCTGCTGGTCACCGGTGGGGGCAAGGGCATCACCGCCGAGTGCGCCCTGGCCCTGGCCAGCGACAGCGGCGCCCGGCTGGCGCTGCTGGGCCGCTCCGACCCCGCCGAGGACAGCGAGCTGGCGGCCAACCTGGCCCGGATCGCGGAGGCCGGCGTCACCGTGCGGTACGCCCGCGCCGACGTCACCGACGCCGCCGCCGTCGGCCAGGCGGTGCGGGACCTGTCCGCCGAACTCGGGCCGGTCACCGCGGTCCTGCACGGCGCGGGCCGCAACGAGCCGGCCGCACTGCCGAGCCTCGACCCGGCCGCGTTCCGCGCCGCCCTGGCGCCGAAGGTCGACGGTCTGCGGGCGGTGCTCGACGCGGTCGACCCGGCCCGGCTCCGGTTGCTCGTGACGCTCGGCAGCATCATCGGCCGGGCGGGGCTGCGCGGCGAGGCGCACTACGCCACCGCCAACGACTGGCTGGCCGAGGAGACCACGGCGTTCGCCCGGGCGTACCCCGACTGCCGAACGATGTGTCTGGAGTGGTCGGTCTGGTCGGGCGTCGGCATGGGCGAGCGACTGTCGGTCGTCGAGTCGCTCAGCCGCGAGGGCGTCATGCCCATCACTCCCGACCAGGGCATCGCGATCCTGCGGCGGCTGGTCACCGACCCGGCGACGCCGGGCGTGGTGGTGATCAGCGGGCGCACCGAGAGCGTCCACACGGTTCGCTACGACCTGCCGTCGCTGCCGCTGCTGCGGTTCGTCGACCGCGTGCTGATCCGCTACCACCAGGTCGAACTGGTGGTGGAGACGGAGCTGAACGTGGGCGCCGACCGCTACCTCGCGGACCACGATCTCGACGGCAACCTGCTGTTCCCGGCCGTGTTCGGGATGGAGGCCATGGCGCAGGTGGCCACGGCCGTCTCGGGCGTCGACGCGGTCCCGGTCATCGAACGGGCGGAGTTCCTGCGACCCATCATCGTCTCGCCGCACGGGCACACGAAGATCCAGGTGGCCGCGCTGGTGACGGACGACGACACCGTCGAGGTCGCGATCCGCAGCGAGGAGACCGGCTTCGCCGCCGACCACTTCACCGCGCGGCTGCGCCTGAGCGGCGAGGCCGCCCCGGACGGCCCGCCGGAGCAGGTGTCGGACGGGTTGGCGCCGGCCTCGATCACGCCGTCCGACGACCTGTACGGCGAGATCCTCTTCCAGGGCGCGAGGTTCCAGCGACTCCGGCAGTACCACCGGGCCGCCGCCCGCCACGTGGACGCGATCGTGGCGGCCGACGAGTCGACCACCTGGTTCGCCCCGTACGTCTCCCCGACGTTGCTGCTGGGTGACCCGGGCGTCCGCGACGCGCTCATGCACGGCAACCAGGTGTGTGTGCCGGACGCGACGCTGCTGCCCGCCGGCGTGGAACGGATCCACCCCGGCGGCGCGAAGCTCTTCGCCGCCCGCGAGCTGCGCTACTGCGCCACCGAGCGGGAGCGCGACGGCGACACGTACATCTACGACATCGCCCTGCGCGACGAGGCCGGGACCACCGTCGAGCGGTGGGAGGGGCTGCGGCTGCGCGCGGTCCGGAAACAGGACGGATCCGGCCCCTGGGTGCCCCCGCTGCTCGGCTCCTTCCTGGAGCGTGGGCTCGGCGACCTGGGGATGCCCGACGTGGCGGTCGCGATCGAGCCCGACCCGCCCGCGCCGGCGGACCCGGCCGAGCGGACCGCCGCGCGTCGCCGGACCAGCGCGGTGGCCGCCGGGCACGCGCTCGGACGGCCGGTCGAGATCACGTACCGGCCCGACGGGCGACCCGAGGTCCCGGGGGAGCGCACCATCTCGATCGCACACGGCGCCGGGATCACGCTGGCCGTCGCCGCGGAGGGCGTGCTCGGCTGCGACGTCGAGAGCGTGGCGCCGCGCGGCCCCGAGGAGTGGCAGGGGTTGCTCGGCCCGCACGCCGGGGTGGCGGAACTGCTGGCCGGAAACCCCGGTGAGACCCCGGACACCGCCGCGACCCGCGTCTGGACCGTGGTGGAGGCGATGCAGAAGGCCGGACTGCCGATGCACGGGCCGCTCGTCGTGGCCGACGAGGAACGTCCCGGCTGGGTGCTCTTCGGCGCCGGCGGCGCCCGGGCCGCCTCCTTCGTCACCAGTCTGCGCGGCGGCGAGGGGCAAGTGGTGATCACTGTTCTGGCTGGTGCGAAGGGATGACCATGGAGAGCTACTACGAGCTGCGGCACACCGTCGGGTTCGAGGAGACGAACATCGTCGGCAACGTCTACTACGTCAACTACCTGCGGTGGCAGGGCCGGTGCCGGGAGATGTTCCTCAAGGACCGGGCGCCGGCCGTCCTCGCCGACCTGCAGGCCGACCTCAAGCTCTTCACGCTCAAGGTCGAGTGCGAGTTCTTCTCCGAACTCACCGCGTTCGACGAGATCGCCGTCCGGATGCGGCTGATCGAGCGGGCGCAGACGCAACTCGAGTTCGGCTTCGACTACGTGCGCCTCGGCCCGGCCGGCGAGGTCCTCGCCGCCCGGGGGATCCAGCGCGTCGCCTGCATGCGCGGCCCGAACAACCGGACCGTGCCCACCCGGGTTCCGGAGGCGCTCGAGGACGCCCTTGAGCCGTACCTCGCCGTCGGAGCCCGGCGATGACGACCTTCGACACCGAAGAGGTGACCGACTCGACGCACATGCGTCGCGTCTACGGAACCTTCGCCACCGGCGTCACGGTGGTCAGTGTCGGTGGCGACGAGCCGCACGCCATGACCGCGAACTCGTTCAGCGCCGTGTCGCTCGATCCACCGCTGGTGCTGGTCTGCATCGACCGGGACGCCCTCATGCACCAGGCGCTCAGCCGCGCCGGCACCTTCGGCATCTCCGTGCTGGCCCCCGACCAGGAGGCGGTGGCGCGCTACTACGCGGACCGGCGCCGGCCACTGGGCCTGGAACAGTTCGAGTTCGCCGACTGGCGGCCGGGCGGGCGGACGGACGCGCCGTTGCTCGCCGGGGCCGTCGCCCACTTCGAGTGCGAGCTCTGGCGGTCGTACGACGGGGGAGACCACACGATCTTCCTGGGTCGTCCGCGGGGCATGCGCCGGTACGGCGACGGCGACGCCCTGATCTTCCTCGGTGGCCGGTTCCGCCGGCTCGAGATGGCGCCCTCCGCGGTGGTGACGTCGTGACCGCGGTCGTCCGCCCGGCGTCGCCGTCGATGAACGGGCCGTCGCGCGCCGCCGCGGTCAACATGTTGATCATGATGAACCGGGACCGGCTCGGCATGATGACCACCGCGGCGGCCCGCTGGGGCGACGCCGCCCGGCTGCCGGTCGGGCCGAAGACGCTCTACTTCTTCAACCACCCCGGTCACGCCAAGCACGTGCTCGCGGACAACGCCGCCAACTACCACAAGGGCATCGGTCTGGTGCACGCCCGCCGGGCGCTCGGCGACGGACTGCTCACCAGCGAGGGTGAGCTGTGGCGCAAACAACGCAAGGTGGTGCAGCCGGCGTTCCAGAGCCGACGCATCGCCGCGCAGGCCGGCATCGTCGCCGAGGAGGCGGCCGCCCTCGTCGACCGGCTCCGGACGCTCGGCCGCCAGGGCCCGGTGGACGTGTTCCACGAGATGACCGGCCTCACGCTCGGGGTGCTCGGGCGCACCCTGCTCGACACCGACCTCGGCCGGTTCCCGTCGATCGGCCGTGACTTCACGGCGGTGCAGGACCAGGCCATGTTCGAGCTGGCGACGTTGAGCGCCGTGCCGCCCTGGGTGCCGCTGCCGCGTCAGCTGCGGTTCCGGCGCGCCCGTCGTCGGCTGCAGACGATCGTCGACCAGCTCGTCGACGAGCGCGGGGAGCACTCCGGCGACCGCGACGACGTGCTGTCGCGGCTCATCGTGTCCGCCCGGGCCGAGTCCGACCCGCGGGTCGGCCGGCAGCGGCTGCGGGACGAACTCGTGACCCTGCTGCTGGCCGGGCACGAGACCACCGCCAGCACGCTGAGCTGGGCGCTCTACCTGGTCGACAAGCATCCCGAGGTACGCGAGCGGCTGCGGGAGGAGGCCACCACCGTACTCGGGGACCGGCTGCCGACCTTCGACGACCTGGGCCGGCTGCGGTACACCGCGATGGTCATCGACGAGGTCGTGCGGCTGTACCCGCCGGTGTGGATCCTGCCGCGCAAGACGCTCGCCGACGACGTGGTCGGCGGGTATCACGTGCCGGCCGGCGTCGACGTGCTGATCTGTCCCTACACGCTGCACCGGCACCGGGCCTTCTGGGACCGCCCGGAGGAGTTCGACCCGGAACGCTTCGACCCGGTCCGGTCCACCGACCGCCCGCGGTACGCCTACATCCCGTTCGGCGCGGGACCGCGGTTCTGCGTCGGCAACCATCTCGGCCTGATGGAAGCCGCCTTCGTGCTCTCGATGCTGGTCCGGGAGCTGCGGCTCACCAAGGTCGCCACCCACCAGGTCGTCCCGGAGCCGATGTTGTCGCTGCGCATGCGCGGTGGCATGCCGATGACCATCAGCTCGGCCGACTGACGGACAACCGGGTGACGGACCGCCGTCACCTGTGACCGCACCACACAAGGAGCCCGTCCTCGACGGGCGTCACCCCGAGGGGGAGCGTTGCCACCGAAACCAGTGGGTCCGCTGCGCCGGCTCATTCCCGCAATCTTCGTTCTGGTGCTCGTCGCGGGGCTGTTCACGATCTCGCGACTGCCGTCCGCGTCCGCGGCGGACCGGGAGGCGATGGCATCGCGGTTCGCGTTCACCGAACTGCCCATCGCGTTCCCGCCGGGCCTGCCGCAGCGCACGGTCCGTACCGTGAACCCGAAGTACAAGCACATCCGTTCCTGGATCTCGTCGGTCGGCGCCGGTGTGGCGCTCAACGACCTCGACGGGAAGGGCGGCGCCAACGACCTGTGCCTCGTCGACCCGCGCAGCGACAGCGTCGTCGTCACTCCCGCGCCCGGCGGCGGCGCCACGTACGCGCCGTTCGTGGTCGAGCCGGCGCCGCTGCCGATGGGTCCGGCGATCGCGCCGATGGGATGCGTGCCGGGCGACTTCAACGTCGACGGCCGCACCGACCTGCTGGTCAACTACTGGGGTCGGACGCCCGTGCTGTTCCTGCAGAAGAGCGACGCGCGGGGCCTGAGCCTGGCGTCGTACCACCCGGTCGAGCTGATCCCGCAGCAGAAGACCACCGACGGCCTCTACCGCGGGCCGCTCTGGAACACCAACGCGACCGCGGTCGCCGACTTCGACGGCGACGGCCGACCCGACATCGGCATCTTCAACTACTTCCCGGACTCGCAGGTGCTCGACCCGCAGGGCCTGCCCAACGTGCAGATGAACCACTCCATGTCCCGCGCGCAGAACGCGGGCGGGGCGCACATCCTGCGCTGGACCGGGGCCACCAGCGGCGCCGAGCCGACCGCCACCTACGAGGTGCAGAGCGCGATCGACCCCCGGTACGCCACCGGGTGGACGCTCGCCTCGGCCTCCGCCGACCTCGACGGTGACCTGCTGCCCGAGCTGTACCTCGCCAACGACTTCGGCAACGACCGGTTCTTCCACAACGTGTCGACGCCCGGCCGGATCAGGTTCAAGCTGGCCGAGGGCCGCCGCGGCCCGCTGGACCCGAAGTCGCTGGTGATGGGGCACGACTCGTTCAAGGGGATGTCGGTCGACTTCGCCGACCTGTCCGGCACCGGCCGGTTCGACGCCTTCGTCAGCAACATCACCGAGTCGTGGGGGCTGGAGGAGAGCAACTTCGTCTGGCTGAACACCGCGAAGACCCCGCAGGAGGCGCGGGAGCGGATGAGCAAGGGCATCGCGCCCTTCGAGAACGAGGCCGCGGCGAAGAACCTCGCCTGGGTCGGCTGGGGCTGGGACGCGAAGATGGCCGACTTCGACAACAGCGGCCGGCTCGTCGTGGTGCAGTCCTGCGGCTTCGTCAAGGGCACGATCAACCGGTTCAACTGGCTCCAGGAGCTGGCCGCCAGCAACGACCTGATGCTGCGCGAGCCCGACATGTGGCCCAACGCCCAGCCCGGCGACGACATCGCCGGCTCCAACGCGCTGGCGTTCTGGGCGCCGGAGGGCAACGGCCGGTACGTCGACCTGAGCCCGCAGCTCGGGCTCGCCGACCGGACCCCGACGCGCGGGGTCGCCGTGGGCGACACCGACGGCGACGGCCGCCAGGACTTCGCGGTGGCGCGGCAGTGGGGGCCACCGGCCTTCTACAAGAACACCAAGACGGAGATCGGCAACTTCCTCGGGCTGCGGCTGCACCGGCCCGCGCTCGGCGCCGGCCAGTCCGGCGACGCCGGCACCCCGGCGTACGGCGCGCAGGCGCGGGTGACCACGGCCGACGGCCGCACCCAGCTCGCCCAGCTCGACGGCGGCGGCGGGCACTCGGGCAAGCGCAGCTTCGACGTGTTCTTCGGGCTGGGCGCCCAGGGCGCCGCACCCGTCACCGTCGAGCTGAGCTGGCGCGATCTCTCCGGCGCCCGGCACCAGCAGACGCTGTCCCTCTCCGCCGGGTGGCACGACCTCATGCTCACCGACCGAGCCCAGGAGCTGACCAAGCCATGACGGACGTCAAACGCGCCCCGGAAGGCGCGACCACCACGGTCGAGGCCGCCGACGCGGCCCGCAACGGCGCCGGCCCGGGCGGGGCCCACCGGGGCGTCGACACCCGACCGCCCGTACCCCGGGTGGACAAGCGTGATCCGCGCTACCTCGCCCTGCGGAACTTCGCCATCTCCATGTCCATCCTCAACATCCTCGGTTACACGATCCTCGGGTTCGAGCAGCCCTGGACCTGGCCGCTGTTCATCCTGGCGCTCGGGTACACCGTGGAGCTGGTGATCGAGGCGGTCGCGGCCCGGTCCCTGGGCCGCCGGCCGGCCTACAGCGGCAACGGCGCGTGGGGTGTCTACACGTTCCTGCTGCCCACCCACATCACCGCGCTCGCGGTGAACATGCTGCTCTACGCCAACGACATGTTCTGGCCGATCGCCTTCGCGGCGGTGGTGGCCATCGGCCAGAAGGCGGTGCTGCAGGCGCCGATCAACGGGCGCATGCGGCACTTCATGAACCCGTCGAACTTCGGCATCACGATCGCGCTGATCACGTTCTCGTGGGTCAACGTGGCACCGCCGTACCACTTCACGGAGAACGTGCCCGACGTCTTCCGGATGTTCATCCCGATGGTGGTCCTCACCGCCGGCACCATCCTCAACGCGATGCTCACCAAGAAGGTCGCGCTGATCGTGGGCTGGGTCGGCGGCTTCGTCATCCAGGCGCTGATCCGGCACTACGTCTGGGACGTGCAGCTCTGGTCGGCGCTGAGCATCATGACCGGGGTGGCGTTCGTGCTGTTCACCAACTACATGATCACCGACCCGGGCACCACGCCGTCGAAGGCGCGGAACCAGTTCATGTTCGGCTCCTCGGTGGCCATGGTGTACGGCGTCCTGATGGTCTTCAACGTGGTCTACACGCTGTTCTTCGCGGTCACCATCGTCTGCCTGGCCCGGGGCCTGTTCTGGTGGGGCAAGTGGCTGATGGAGCGGCGTGGCGAGCGCACCCCGGTGCAGCCGGTGCCGCCGCCCGCGGCGGTCGAGCTACCGATCGCGCGCTGACCCGCCACCCGGCACGACACCGACCGGACCGTCCTCCACCCTGCGGGGCACCGCAGTGGGGAGGGCGGTCCGGTCGCTTCACCGACACGTGCTCGCCAGCGCATTGCGGACAGCTTCCCCCGGATGTTCCCTCCGTCGTCTACTGTGCACACTGGGTACCCGTGATGTTCGGTCACCGCGGGCTTCCCACGTTGCTCGGCAACCGGACGGAGGCACCGGCATGGAAGTGTCCACCCAGCAGTGGGAGTCGATCCGCGACGACGTCACCGCCGCCGGCGAGCGGTTCGCCGCCCTGGTCGAGAAGGCCCCGCCGGACGTGCGGGCGACCCGGGAGTGGTCGGTCGTCGACACCGCGGTTCACCTGGTCACGGTGACCGACCTCGACGCCGTCATCACCCGGGCCTACCCCGAACCCGCGTTTCCGCACCCCGGCCTGTACGAGCAGTGGCAGCGCACCAACGTCGACGATCTCAGCCTCCTCAACGTCGAGGTGATGCGCCTGTGCGAGGAGCGTGACCCGGGGGCGCTGGCGGCCCGCATCCGCGCGAACTGCGCGGCGATGCTCGACGCCACGAGCGACGTCGACCCGTCGGCGCCGCTGCCCTGGCTGGGCAGTTCGACGCTCACCATGGCGGGGCTGTTCGCCCACATCGTCAACGAGTTCAACATCCACGGCTGGGACATCGCCCGGGCCGCCGGTCTCCCGCACGAGATCCCGCCCGGCGAGGCGGCGGCGTTCTTCGAGGTCTTCTTCGTCGGGCTGGTCCGCGACGGGTACGGTCACCTGCTCGACACCCCGAAGCCGCTGCCCGACGTGCGCGTGGCGGTCGCCTTCGAGTCGCGGCACGCGCGCCCGGTGACCCTGCTGCTCGACCGGAACGTGGTGAGCGTCGCCGATCCGGGCACCCGGCCGGACGTCCGGGTCAGCTACGACCCGGTGGTCCTCAACCTGATGCTCTTCGGCCGGGTCTCACCCGTGCGGGCGATGCTCTCCCGCGGCGTCCGCGTCGGCGGCCCCAGGCCGTGGCTGATGCTCGCGTTCATGCGCAAGGTCCGCTGCCCGAGCTGACGGTGCGGGCCGCCGGTGACCCGGCGGCGTGGGGCGTCGACGCCGTGCGGAGCCCGGCGACCCCGCGACGGTCACCGGCCGCCCGCGACACTCGCCGACGGCACCGGGTCGGCGCCGCCACCACGCAGGACCCGGCGCGCGATCGCGGGGCGGAGCAGTCGGGTCGGCGGGTCCACGAGGTTGAGCACGCGCAGGAACGCCTCGCCCAGCACCGCGTCGGTCCGGGCCGCCGCGTGCAGCCGGTGGACGTACCAGTTGACCAGCCGGACCCGCGCCGAGCGCGGGCCCGGCACCTGCGGGAACCGCAGGTCCGTGCCGACCGCGATGGACCACGGGCCGTCGATCAGCTTGCCCGCGCCGCGGAAGAAGCGCCGGGCCAGCCGGTCCGGGCCGCCGGACAGGAGCGAGCGGAGCAGCAGGCCCTCGGTGGCGGCGACGGTCATGCCCTGGCCGTACACCGGATTGAAGCTGCACACGGCGTCGCCCACCACCAGGTAGCCGAGCGGGAAGCGGCGCAGCCGCTCGTAGCGTCGGCGCACGCTCGCCGGATAGCGCATCTGGGCGGGGCCGCCCACCGGGACGGCGTCGCGCACGAAGCGGCTGATCACCGGCATGCCCAGTGACTCGGCGAACCGGGTGAACCCCTCGTGGTCCGACGGCGGCTGCTCACCGAGCATCCCGCTGAGCGCCACCGCGAACCGGCCGTCCTCCTGCGCGGCGACGATGCCGGTGCGGGGGCGACCCGGCACGGCGTTGGTCAGCGCGCCGAGCAGTCCGTCGAGGTGCCGGGGTTCGCGCTGGTAGACGCGGGTGACGTAGGTGACGTCCACCGGGACCCGCTGCTCCGGCGGGGTCGGGTAGCCGAGTTCGGCCAGCCACACCGGGCTGCGGGAGGCCCGACCGCAGGCGTCGACCACCAGGTCGGCGTGGATCGGGTACGCGGCCCCGACGCGCGGCGTCACGAGCACCCCGATGATCCGGCTGCGGTCCTCGGTGCTCAGCAGCGCGGTCGCCTCGGCGGGCGGGCAGAACCGGACGTTGCCCAGGTTCCGTACCCGGGCGCGCACCGTGCTCTCCAGCAACGGGCGGCTGACGCCCACGCCGACCAGGTCCGAGGCGGCGCGCCGCATCGGGTGGCCGTCGTTGCACCAGTGCACCTGGTCGTGCAGGTCGACAAGGGGCGCGCCGGCGGCGGACAGCTCGTCGCTGAGCCCCTCGAAGAGCTCGTCGAGGGCTCGCCGGCCGCGCGCCAGCAGCACGTGCAGTTGGCGGGACTGCGGCACCCCGCGCCGGGCCGCCGCCTCCTCGGGCAGCGGGTCGCGGTCGACGACGGTGACGGTGTCGTACGCCTCGCTCAGCACCCGGGCGGCGATCAGGCCGGCCATGCTGCCGCCGAGCACCACGGCGTCGCCTGCGGAGACCATGACCGGAATGCTAGGTGGACCGGACGGGCCCCTCCGCCTCTCGGCGTGCGCACCTCGACGGCGCAAGGCAGCACGTTTGGAGATAGCTATCCGTCGCTGCGGCGTTACACAATGGAGCGATTCGTGTTCGTTGACATCGGGAGTCGTAGTGTCCAACCTCGTGGAGTCTTCGCCGGACACCAGAACCGGCCGTCCCTGGGGGCTCAACGGCCGCCACCACCGAGCCGCTCTCTCCGTGTTCATGGTCATCGTTCTCGCGCACTGGGCCGAGCACCTCACCCAGGCCTACCAGATCTGGGTGCTGGGCTGGACGCCCGCGCAGGCACGCGGCGTGCTCGGGATGCCGTTCCCGTGGCTCATCAAGTCCGAATGGCTGCACTACGGGTACGCGATCGTGATGCTTGTCTTCCTGTTCCTGCTGCGCCCCGGGTTCGTCGGCCGCAGCCGGACCTGGTGGACGGTCGCGCTCGCCATCCAGTTCTGGCACCACATCGAGCACTTCCTGCTGCTGGTCCAGGCGCAGAGCGGGCACTTCCTGGCCGGTCGTGCGGTGCCGACCAGCATCCTGCAACTGGTGCTGCCCCGCGTCGAACTGCACCTGTTCTACAACACGGTGGTGTTCCTGCCGATGGTCGTCGCCATGTACTACCACCTGCGGCCGTCGCGGGCCGAGTCGCGAGACATGATCTGTAGCTGCCGTCCACTGCCGGCATGACCGCCGTGTCACCGACCCGTCGCCGGCTGCTCCTCGGCGCTGCCGGCGTCGGGCTGGCGCTGCTGGTGGTGTACCTCGTCTTCGGCCGGGCGGCGCCGGCCCGGCTGGAGGCCGTCGAGCCCGCCGACGGCGCGTCGGTCGCCGTCTCGCCCACCCAGGTGGCGTTGCGGTTCGACGTCGCCCCGAACCCGCGCGTCATGCACCTCACGGTGATCGGCCCCAGCGGGGACAAGGTCTCCACCGGCGATCCGGTCCTGAACGACAACCGGATCAGCGTCCCGGTCTCGGCCAGCCGCGCCGGCCCCTACCAGGTCGGCTACCACGTCGAACTCGACGACGGCACGCCCGTCGCCGGGATCGCCACCTTCACGGTCGGCCAGGGGGCGGGGACCCCCACGGGGCCGGTCGAGGTCGCCGCCCCGGCCCACGAACACCACCTGGAGCGGGACACGAGCACCCTGGTGCTCGTCCTCATCGATCTGGTGCTGGTGGCCGGCCTGGTGTCGGTCCTGCTGCTTCGGCCACGGGTGCGCTGACCCGGCCACCCGGCGGCGCCACCCGGTCCCCGGGTCGGGCGGCCCCGGGACGGCGGCCGGTCAGGTTTCCAGCCCGGCGATCACCTCGGCGACCGCCGGGGCGTGGGCCGGGGCGAGCAGATCCAGGTGCGAACCGGGCACCCGGTGCACGCGGACGCCGCCCCGGCACCGTTCCGACCAGATCTCCAGGCTCTCCTCGTCCACGCGTGGCTCCTGCGGGCGGACCAGCTCCAGTGACCCGGGGTAGGACGGCAGCCGGTAGACGCGTTCCGCCTCGGCGTTGATGGGATAGATCTCCACGAGGCGGCGCAGCCGTTCGGCGCCGAAGCCGGGCGGCAGGACACCCCGGGCGGTCCCCTCGTCGAGGATGCGCGTGCACATCGCCTCGGGGGAGAGCCCGGCCAGCTCGTCCGCCGGCAGGTCGAGGCCGAGATTGTGGTTGACCAGGGACCAGAGCAGCCGGGCGCGGGAGGCCGGTGGTTGCGCGCGGCGGGTCACGGCGGTGTCCAGCAGCACCACCGCGGCGGGTCGCTCGCCGTCGTCCGCCATCCGGCTCGCCATCTCGTACGCGACCAGCCCGCCGAACGAGTAGCCGACCAGGACGAGTTGCTCCGGGCGGTAGGTGCGGGCCAGTTCCGCGCGGTAGGCGGCGGCCATCTCGCCGATGGTGTGATCCGGCTGCATCCGCGGGTCGAGGGCCCGCGCCTGCAATCCGAGGCAGGTGTGGCCCGGTGGCAGCGCGTCGGCGAGGTGCCTGTACCACAGCACGCTGCCGCCGAGCGGGTGCACACAGGCGACCACCGGACCGCCGGGGTCCCCGGGCCGGATCGGCACGACCGGGGTGGGCGTGTCCGTGAACCCGTCGCGCAGCAGCCGGGCCATCGCGGTGACGCTGCTGGCCCGCGCGATGACGGGCAGCGGCAGGGACACTCCGGTGCGTCGTCGGATCTCCGACAGGGTGCGCACCGCCTGCAGGGACGTGCCGCCGTGGGAGAAGTAGTCGTCGTCGACGCCGAGGGCGGGGTTGCGCAGGTGGTCGCGCCAGATGCGCAGCAGCACCAGTTCGATGGCGTCTCGTGGTCGGCCGTCGCGGACGGCCGTGGTCGTCTGTGTCATTCCGGTGTCCCCCGTTGGCGGTCGACTGGCGCGGACGGGCGGTCCGCGGCGTTGCTGGGGTCGGGCCGCGCGACGTGGCCCGACGGGTCAGGAGGGGGCCGGCTCCGGGCGGGTGCGGCGGGCCCAGGCCACGACCGGGCCGCTGAGCGCGGCGCCGGCCAGCGGGATCAGGGCGAGGACCAGCCAGCCGGCGGCGCCCAGACCGCCGGTCAGGCCGGTCACCAGGGCCGGGCCCGCCACCGCCGGGACCGCCTGGCCGAGCCGGAACACCCCGGCGTAGCGGGCCTGCGCGCGCTCGGGGGCGAGACCGAACTGCATGGTCCACCGCGCCGTCTCGCCGCCGAGTTCGGCGAAGGTCAGCAGGACCGCGACCAGCACCAGCACCGCGATCGCGGGCGCCGCCGGCAGCCGGCCGGTCAGCGCGGCCACCGGGCAGGCGGCGGCGAGCAGCAGGAACGCGAACCGCTGGAGGCGGGCGGCGGACGGAATGGTGTCGCCGGCCCGCGACACCCGGACCTGGAGCAGCACGACCAGCACGGTGTTGATGCCGGTCAGCCACGCCGCGAGCGGGCGGGGCGCGTCGGTGGCGGAGACGATCCAGAGGGGCAGCCCGACCAGTAGGATCGTCTCACCGATCCGGGTGAGGCAGCTCACCTGCGCCACCAGCAGGTAGGGCAGGTCGGCGAGGGGTCGGACGCGCTCCCGGGCGCTGTCCGTCGGAGCGGGCCGCGGCCAGGCCGGCAGCAGCAGGTAGAGCCCGGCGACCGCGACCCAGCACGCGGCCACGGCCGCCAGCATGCCGAGGTACGCCGCCGGCGAGTCGACGGCGAGCACCAGGCCGGCGGCCAGCGTGCCGAGCGCGAAGCCGGCGTTGAACACGCTCCGCAGGTACGCCGAGACGCGCACCCGGTCGCTTCCGGTGACCGCAGCGGCGATCATGCCGTCGCGGCTGACGTCCCAGGACTGCTCGGCGACGGCGACCAGCGCGACCAGCGGCACGAAGAGCCAGAACCGGTCGGCCGCCAGCAGCAGGAGCACGAACAGTGCCTGGAGCAGCACGAACACGACGGACATCCGGCGGGCGCCGTAACGGTCCGCCATCCGGCCGGCCGGGACGCTCGCCGCGATGCCGGCGAGGGCGGCGGCGGAGAGCCCGGCTCCCACCTGGCCGACGGTCAGGTCACCGGCGCGGAGGAAGTAGACCGGGGCTCCGGCCAGGTAGAGCCCGGCGCCGACACTGCCGGCCAACTGGGCGGCCGCGAGCCAGCGGGCGGGGCCGCTCACCGGGAGGAGGGCGCCGAGCGCGGCTCCCAGACGCCCCCGCGGCGCCCCGCCGCCGTCGGCGCTGGACAGAGTGGACTGCGGTGACGCCATGCCGTTCCCCCGTTTGAGCTGCGTGTTCCGCGTGCGAGATGGCGAATCCCGGCTCGTTGATCTTTCTGTGCCCGGGGACGGGACACCTGGACACGCGCATTGACGCGAGCGATTCTAACAGCACTCCGCACCCGCGCCGCGGACACTGACCCGCGTGGATTGCTCGGCGCTGCGGTCGCGTGCTACGTTCCGGTGCGGGCCTCTCCATGGGAGGCCCGCACTCGCGCAGGCGTCGTCAAAACGGGGGTTCTGACGTCTTGGAAAATGCATTTTCCCCTGCCCTCCTTGAGTTGTCACGCGATGTCCTCAGCATTTCCGAGAATCGGTTTCCCGCTGATTCGAGGGAATCCTTCGCCGCCTTGGGCGGCACGTCGCTGCGGGCGATGCGGCTGGTTGCCCGGGCCGAGCGCGAGCTCGGCCTGCGGATCGACCTCGCCGACCTGTTGCGTCCCGGGCCGCTCGTCTCCGCGCTCGGCCGCAGCGGGCCGCTGGAGCGCGGTGGGCGGCGGGAGCGCCCGGCGGCGGACCGGCGTCCCCTGCTGCCCGCGCAGCACGCGATGCTGGTGCACGAGCAGCAGTGGCCGGGTGTCGGTTACCGTCTGCTGTTCAGCCTCCGCTGCCCGGGTCCCGCCCGCGCCCGCCACCTGCGGGACTGCCTGGACGCGTTGACCGCCCGCCACGAGACGCTGCGCACCGTGTTCGACGCCGACGCCGACGCCGACGCCGACCAACCCGGGCGTCGCGTCCTGCGCCGGTGGCGCCCGGTGCTGCGGGAACAGGGGCACTACACCCCGGACGGCGACCCGGTCGCGTCCGCCCACGCCCACCTCGCCGAGCTGGCGTCCGGGCTGGACCCGTTCCGCCGGCCGCCCGCCGAGTGGCTGCTGACCGAGTTGCCCGGGGGCGGGAGCCACGTCGTCTCGCTGCTGGCCCACCACGCCCTGCTCGACGGTTGGGCGGTCGGGCTGCTCCTGCGGGAACTGGCCGGGGCCTACCTCGGCGGCACCGTGCCATCGGCCGAGCCGGGCGTCCCCCCTGACGTCCTGCTCGAACACGCCCGCCCCGCCGACGAGCTGCGCCGGCACCGTGCCGGTCAGTTGGCCGGGGCGCCGCGGGTGGTGGAGCTGCCCGGTCGGCCCGGCGCCACCGGTCGGCCGGGCCGCCCGGGCTCGCGGCTGACCTTCACGCTCGGGGCCGGGGCCACCGCCGCGTGCGACGACCTGGCGCGCGACGCCGGCGTGACCCGGCCCGCGGTGCTGCTGGCCGCGTGGGCGCTGGTCACGGGCCGCCGGTGCGGGGTCGACGACCTGCTCGTCGGGGTGCCGGCCGCCGGCCGCCCGACCGCCGAGCTGGGTGAGGTGGTCGGCCTCGCGACCCGCGTCGTGCCGGTGCGCTGCCGGTGGGACGACGACGCGCCCGCGAGCGCGCTGGGCCCCGCCGTGGCCGACGCCCTCGCCGACGCGGTCGCCGCCGCCGAGCTGCCGTTCGAAGCGCTCGTGTCCGAGCTGGGCGCGGCCGGCGCGATCGACCGCAACCCGCTGGTCCAGATCGGGTTCGCCGCCCACGACGAGCTGATCCCCGCCGCGCTGCCGGGTCCCGCCGGGACGGCGACCGTCCACGAGGGTCACGACGGGGGTTCGGT
Organism: Micromonospora sp. NPDC049240; assembly: GCF_040647835.1. Taxonomy (NCBI): domain Bacteria; kingdom Bacillati; phylum Actinomycetota; class Actinomycetes; order Micromonosporales; family Micromonosporaceae; genus Micromonospora; species Micromonospora sp. NPDC049240. Next base: position 170,500 of record NZ_JBEZCX010000006.1, on the reverse strand, counting down.
CTTCGACGCGATGCTCTACCTCCAGGCCTGGGGGGAGCGCCCCCGGTTCGCGCTGGAGCACCGGCTGGCGGCGCTCTCCCCGGCCGGCGCGGCGGAGCTGGCCGAGGCGTTCGAGGCGACACTGGTGGCGCTGGCGCAGGCCCGCGACCTGCCACTACGGACGGTCCGGGGGATGTCCGAGCGGCAGCGCGCCCGGCTCGACGAGTGGGGCCGCGGCCCGGACGCCGGCCCGGTGACCGGGCTGTGGCAGGCGTTCGCGGAGCAGGTCCGCCGGCGACCCGGGGCGATCGCCGTGCGCGGCCCCGAGGGCAGCACCACGTACGCCGAGCTGTTCGACCTGGCCGAGCGGTTCTCCGCCGACCTCGCGGAGGCCGGGGTGACGGCCGGGTCGACGGTGGTGGTGGCGACCCCGCCCGCCACCGCCGAGGTGGTGGCCGTGCTGGCGACGCTGCGGCTGGGGGCGGCGTACACCGGTCTCGACGCCGACGCCCCGGACGAGCGGGTGGCGGCGCAGCTGGCCCGGTGCCGCCCCGCCGCCGTCGTGGGTGATCCGCGGATCGCCCGGCTCGCCGGGGTCGGCCCGGCCCTCAGCGGGCCGTCCCGGCCCGCCGGCGCCGCCGTCCCTCCCGTGGCCGCGCCGACCGATCCGCAGCGGGTCGCCTACCTGGCGTTCACCTCCGGGTCGACGGGCGAGCCCAAGGCCGCCCGGATCACCCACGCCGCGGTGCTGCGCCTCGTGCACGACCCCGACCTGTTCCGGTCCGAGCCCGGGGACGGCTTCCTGCGGCTCGCGCCGCTGGCCTTCGACGCGTCCACGATGGAGTTGTTCGTCCCGCTGCTCACCGGCGGCCGGGTCGAGATCTTCCCGGGCCCGGTGCCGCACCCCGGTGAGCTGGCCCGTTTCCTCGCCGAGCGTGAGGTCACCGTCGCCTGGCTGACCGCCGGCCTGTTCCGGGTGCTCGCCGACTACGACCCGGCGGCCTTCGGCGGGCTCCGGCAACTGCTCGCCGGCGGCGACGTGGTGCCGGCCGGGCAGGTCGCGGCCGTGCTGCGGGCCTGTCCGGGGCTACGGGTCACCAACGGCTACGGCCCCACCGAGAACACCGTCTTCACCACCGTGCACCACGTCGACGACCCGTGCGAGCTGCCGGACGACGTCCCGATCGGGCGGCCCGTGTGCGGCACCGGTGTCCTGGTCCTCGACGACGACGGCGAGCTGCTGCCACCCGGCGCGGTGGGCGAGCTGTGCGCCGTCGGCGCCGGGCTGGCCCTGGACTACCTGGACGATCCGCGGCGGACCACGGAGGCGTTCCGGCGGCTCGGCGACGGCACCCGCTGCTACCGGACCGGCGACCTCGTACGCTGGGACGAGCAGGGCCGGCTGCGCTTCCTGGGCCGCCGGGACCAGCAGGTCAAACTGGACGGCCACCGGGTCGAGCAGGACGAGGTGACCCACCGGCTGTCGACGCACCCACGGGTGTCCGACGCGGCGGTCGTGGTCGCCGGCGACGCGGAGAACGGCCGCTTCCTGGTAGCGGCGCTGGTCGCCCCGCCGGAGGCCGGTCTCGTCGAGGAGGTGCGCGCGTCGGTGTCGCGGAGCCTGCCGGCGTACGCGGTGCCGAAACGCTGGGTGCTGCTCGACGCGCTTCCCCTCACCAGCAACGGCAAGGTCGACGCCCGGGCGATCCTGCGCCGGGTCGAGGAGCAGGTGGCCCCGGCGCCGCACCGCGCCCCGACACCGCCCGGCGCGCCGGCGGAGGACCTCGAATCGCTGATCGCCGAGGTCTGGGCCACCGTGCTCGGCGACGACGACTTCGACTTCGACGAGCCGTTCTTCGAGGTGGGCGGCGACTCGTTGCAGTTGGCCAGGGTGCACCGGCTGCTGCGGGACAAACTGCCCGACCGGTCGATCGTCCTGCTGGACCTCTACCGCCACCCCACCGTGGACTCGCTCGCCGGCTGGCTGCGCGGCGCGGGCCCGGCGACCACGGCGGCGACGCGGTGAGCGCCGGACGCGGACCGGTCGCCGTGGTGGGCGTCGCCGGCCGCTTTCCCGGCGTCGCGTCGCTCGACGAACTGTGGGACGCGTTGGTCGAGGGCCGGGAGCTGCTCACCCGGTTCACGCCGGAGCAGCTCGCCGCCGCCGGCGTCCCCGAACCGGAGCGCGACGACGAGGACTACGTGCCGGTGCGTGGCGTGCTCGACGGCATCGAGGACTTCGACGCCGCCTTCTTCGGCCTCCCACCCCGGGAGGCGATGATCACCGATCCCCAGCACCGGCTGCTGCTGGAGTGCGCGTGGGAGGCGCTGGAGTACGCGGGCCACCCGCCCGGCCGGGAACCGGGCCGCATCGGCGTCTTCGTCGGCACCGGCGTCAACACCTACCTGACGAACCATCTGCTCGGGCGACCGGACCTGCTCGCCGAGCTGGGCGCGCTCCCGATGATCATCGGCAACGAGAAGGACCACGCCGCGACCCGGATCGCGTACCGTCTCGGCCTGCGCGGCGCGGCGATCGGCGTCCAGACGGCCTGCTCGACCTCGCTCGTCGCGGTGCACCTGGCCTGCGAGAGCCTGCACAGCGGGGACACCGACCTGGTCCTGGCCGGGGGCGCGACGGTCAGCACCCCACAGCAGCGCGGCTACCGCTACGAACCGAACGGCATCGGCGCGCCGGACGGGCACTGCCGGGCCTTCTCCCGCGACGCCGCCGGCACGGTGGCCGGCAACGGCGCCGGGATCGTCGTGCTGCGACGCCTCGCCGACGCGCTGGCCGACGGCGATCCGATCCTGGGGCTGGTGCTCGGCTCCGCGGTCAACAACGACGGGGCCGCGAAGGTCGGCTACACCGCGCCCGCGGTCGCCGGTCAGGCCGAGGTGATCGGCATGGCCCTGGCCCGGGCCGGCCTCGACCCGGCGGACATCGACGTGGTGGAGGCGCACGGCACGGGCACCGAGATGGGCGACGCCATCGAGGTCGCCGGCCTCGGCGCGGCGTTGGGGCCGGGCGGGCCGGCGGGCGGACGCCTGCTGGGGTCGGTGAAGCCGAACCTCGGCCACCTGGACGCCGCCGCCGGGATCACCGGGATGATCAAGATGCTGTTGGCCCTGCGCCACGGCGTCGTGCCGCCCACCGTGCACCACGACCGGCCCCACCCCGACATCCCGTTCGCCGACGCCGGCCTGCGCGTCAACCCGACGGCCGAGCCCTGGCCGGCGCGGGGCGGGCCGCGCCGGGGCTGCGTCAGCTCGTTCGGCATCGGCGGCACCAACGCCCACGTGGTCCTCCAGGAGGCGCCCCCGACCCCGGGCACGTCCAGGTCCGCGGCGGACGCCGACCTCGTCGTGCTGAGCGGGCGCACCCCGCAGGCGGTACGGGCGGCGGCGCGGCGGCTCGCCGACCACCTGACGGCGGCACCCGGGTGGGAACTCGCCGACGTCGCGCACACCAGCCGCGTCGGCCGTACCGCCTGGCCGGTCCGGCGGGCGATCTTCGCCACCGACCGCGCCGACCTGCTGCGGCAGCTCGGCACCGATCCGGAGCCCGTCGTCGTGCCCCGCCGGGCGACGCTCACGTTCGCCTTCCCGGGGCAGGGCAGCCAGTTCCCCGGGATGGCCGCCGACCTCCACGCCCGGCTGCCCGGCGTCCGCGAGCGGCTCGACGCCGGGCTGGACGCGCTGCCCGCGGGCACCGCCGATCCGGTCCGCGCCGCGCTCCTGGACCCGTACGCCGCCGACCGGGCGGCCCGTCCCTCGATCGCCCAGCCCGCCCTGTTCCTGGTGGAGTACGCGCTCGGCGCCCAACTCCTCGACTGGGGCCTGCGACCGCAGCGGATGATCGGGCACAGCGTCGGCGAGTACGCCGCGTTCTGCCTGGCCGGCGGCCTGCGCCTGACCGACGCCCTGGCGCTGCTCGCGGAACGCGGGCGGCTGGTGGAGCGCACCCCGCCCGGCCGGATGGCCGCCGTGCTGGCCGACCGGGACCGGGTGGCCGCGCTGCTGCCGCCGGACGTGCAGGTGGCCGCCGACAACGCTCCCGGCGTCACCGTCGTCTCCGGCTCGCCGGCCGGGGTGCGGGAGCTGACCGACAGGTGCGCCACCGCCGGCCTCCGGGTGCGTCCGGTGCCCGCCGCGCACGGCTTCCACTCCGGCCTGCTCGACCCCGTCCTCGACGACTTCCGGGCGGTCGTCGGCGCGGTGCCGCACCACCCGGTCACCACCACCGTCCACTGCGGGCTGACCGGCCGGTCGGTGGTCGAGGGCGCGACCCGTCCGGCGGAGCACTGGGTGCGGCAGCTGCGCGAGCCGGTGCGGTTCCGGGAGGCCGCCGCCGAGCTGCTGACCACGCGCCACCCGGTCGTCCTCGAGGTCGGGCCGGGCCGGGCGCTGACCGCGCTGATCCGGGCGGCGGGCGGCGGGCGGGTGCCGGTGGCGCCCACGATGCCGGCCGAGCCGGGCACCGCCGCGCTGCCGGCGCTGCTGCGGGCGCTCGGGACCGCCTGGACCGCCGGCGTCGAGCCGGACTGGGCCGCGTTCCGGCTCGACCCGGACGCCCGGCGGGTGCCGCTGCCGACGTACCCCTTCGAACGCGTCCGGCACTGGGTCGACCTCACCGAGCCGGCGGCGGGGGAGGAGGCGGCGGACACCGCGGCTCCGGAGCCGCCCGCCGAGCCGGACGAACCCGAGACGCCCGCCGTCACCGTGGAACGGGAGATCATCGCGGCGTGGCGGGACCTGCTCGGGGCGACCGACGTGGCACCCGACTCCGACTTCTTCGCGTTGGGTGGGGAGTCGCTGGTCGCCGTGCGGATGCTCAGCCGGCTGCGACAGCGGTGCGGCGTGCGCGTGCCGCTGCGCATCCTGGCGCAGGACCCTACCGTGCGCGGGCTGACCCGGGCGGCGCTCGACCGCCTGCCGGCCGGCGCGAACCAGTGACACAGGGAGAGACAGTGACCGCACCGGCGCCCACCCTGGAAGTCCTCGCGGACGGTCCGGGCGCACCGCTCGTCGTCATCGACTTCATCCGCATCTCCGCCGGGGCCGGGCTCGGTGAACTGCTGGCCTCGGCGCCCCACGACCGGCCCGTGTACCGGGCCGACCCGGTCGAGACGCTCCTGGGCGGGCCCGGGTTCCGGGCCACCACCGACCTCGCCGAGGAGTACGCCGCGGCCGTGCGTCGGCTACCCGTACGCCCGGCCCTGATCGTGGGATACTGCAGCGCCGCGCCGACCGCCGTCCGCACCGCCGAGCGGACCGGCGTGCCGCTCGTCCTGGTGGAGCCCACCTGGCAGGACCGGGGCGCCGTGGAGCACGACTTCCGCGCCTTCCGCGCCACCCTGCGGGAGGGCGAGCCGGCCGCGGTGCCGCTCGACGCCGACCCGGCCCGGGCCCTCGCAGTGATCACGAGCACGCTGGACGACGACCTCGACGCGTTCGCCCGGGCGAACGACCTGCCGGACGACGAACGCCAGGACACCCGCGAACAACTCGTCGACAGGTACGTGGCCTGGCTGCACGTGCTGCTCTCGGCGTCCGCGGACCCGGTGCCGCCCCGGCCCGCCGACGTGGTGCTGGCCAGCCGGGACTACCCGGGCGAGCACCCCGGCGTCGAGACGCTCCGGCTCGACCTGTCCGCCGACGAGATGCCGACCGCGCCCGCCACCCGGGCCGCCCTGACCGCGCTGGCCGAACCGACGGCAGTGGCCCGGTGACGGCGTTCCTGCCCGAGCTGGTGCTGGCGCAGGCCGCCCGGACACCCGGGGCGTGTGCCGTCGTGGACGAGCGTGAGTCGCTGACGTACGAGGAACTCGTCCGGCAGGCCGGCGTGGTGGCCGGGCTGCTCACCGCGGCGGGGGTGGAACCGGACGCCGTGGTGGCGGTCCACGCCGAACGCTCGGCCCGCTTCCCGGTGCTGCTGCTCGGGGTGCTGCTCAGTGGCGCCGCGTACCTTCCCCTGGAACCGGGCGACCCCGCGCCCCGCCTCGCCGGCATGCTGGACGACGCCGGCGTGGTCCTCGTGCTTACCGAACCCGAGCTGAAGGCCGCGGCCGAGGCCGTCGCCGGCAGCCGTCCCGTGCTCGCGGCCTCGGCGACCGAGCTGCGCGCGGGCGTCCCGGGGCCCCCGGTGCCGCTCCGCTCGGACCTGGGGCTGGCCTACGTCCTGTTCACCTCCGGCTCCACCGGGCGCCCCAAGGCCGTCGCCGTGCCGCACCGCGGCATCGTCAACCGGCTGCGGTGGATGCAGGACGAGTACGCCCTGACCAGCGCCGACGCCGTCCTGCAGAAGACCCCCGCCACGTTCGACGTGTCGGTGTGGGAGCTGTTCTGGCCGCTCGCGCAGGGCGCCCGTCTGGTCATGGCCCGGCCCGGCGGGCAGCGCGACCCGGAATACCTGATGGCCGTCATACGGCGGGAGCGGATCACCGTCGTCCACTTCGTTCCGTCCATGCTGGAGTCGGTGCTCGACGAGCCCGGCTGGGACGGGTGCGACGCGTTGCGGCTGGTCGTCTGCAGCGGTGAGGCCCTCCCGCCGGCCGCGGTGCGCCGGTTCCGGGCGCGGAGCCGGGCCCGGATCGACAACCTGTACGGGCCGACCGAGGCGTCGATCGACGTGACCTGGTGGCCGTGCCGCCCGGTGGAGGACGGTGCTTCGGTGCCGATCGGCCGGCCGATCGCGAACGTCGTGGTGCGGGTCCTCGACGCGGACGGGAACCTGGTGCCCGAGGGCGTGCCGGGGGAGCTTCACCTGGGTGGGGACCACGCCCTGGCACGGGGATATCTCGGCCGGCCGGGTCTCACGGCGGAACGGTTCCCGGCGGATCCCTTCGGCGACGGCGCCCGGTTGTACCGGACCGGCGATCTCGTGCGCTGGCTGCCCGGCGGGATGCTGGAGTTCCTCGGTCGGCTCGATCACCAGATCAAACTGCGCGGGCAGCGGATCGAGCCGGGCGAGATCGAGGAGACACTGCGTCGGCATCCGGCGGTGACCGGCGCCGTGGTCGTGCTGCGCCGGGACGAGGGACGCGCCGAACGTCTGGTCGGCTACGTGGTGGGGCCGCCGGACGGCCCTGGCGAGCGGGACCTGCGCCACCATCTCGCCGAGCGGCTGCCCGCGTCGATGGTGCCGGCCCGGGTGGTGCGCCTGGACGCCTTCCCCCTCAACGCGAACGGCAAGCTGGATCGACGGGCCCTGCCGGAACCACCTCGGCGTCGGCGTCCGTCAGCGCACGAACCCGATGTGGGCGGTGGCCATCAGTGAGCCGGGCTCGCAGAACGGCACCTGCTCGACGACCCGGCCCTCGTCCAGGTCCACGACGAAGAGCGTCGAGGCGCCGGTCATGAAGACGTACCGGCCGCCGGGCTCGACCGCGAGGTAGAGCGGCGACTGGCTGTTCTTCGCGCAGATGAACGGCGGCTGGACCGGCTCGTGCGTGAACAGTTCCAGGTCGAACACCGTGGACATGTCGGCGGGGTCGAGGACGAACAGCCGGTTCGGGAAGCCGGTGACCGCGATCAGCTGTCGGCCGTCGCGGTGGAACAGCTGCTGCGAGGTGATGCGCAGGAAGGTCGGCCCGGTGTGGGCCGCCTCCCGGACCGCCGCGCCGTCCTGGTACCGCCACCGCTCCAGCACGCCCGGCCCGTGCACGACGACGTTGTTCTGCCACTTCGAGATGTTGTTGCACGAGACGTAGAAGACGTCCGGGTCGTCCAGGTCGACGTCGACGTGCGCGGAGCAGCTCGCACCGGTGGTGTGCACCGAGGCGCGGGTCAGTTTCTCGTCCGCCACCACGAATCGGCCGGTGGGGAACTCGTTGGCCGCGTACCGCGTGACGTCGAAGCTGCGGCCGTCGGTGCCCCGCACCCGGCCGTCGGGACCGGGGCGCACCGACAGGTCCATGTCGACGCCGACCATGAACCCGTTCGGCGAAGCCTCCAGCTCGTGGATGGTGTCGCAGGCGAACTCGGGCAGGTCGCCCAGCCGGCTCGCCGCGCCGGTGCGCAGGTCGTAGCGCCAGGCGCTGCTGCGCAACGGCTGCTCCGGGTCGTGGTAGCGGCGCAGGCGGTCCTCGGTGTCGGTCATCGCGAACCCGATCACGCCCGGCTCCACCTCGCACTTGGTGGAGCTCTGCATCGCGGTGAAGTCCAGCTCGGTCGCCGGCGGCCACAGGTGCGAGCCGCCGTCGCGGCCGAGTCGGCGCAGGTAGGGCGCCTGTTTGAAGGAGACGACGACCTCGCCGTCCGCGGTCTGCACGAAGCTGTGCGGGTGCAGGAAGTACGAGAGCAGATCATCGAGCCGACCCAGCCCGTACGGCACCGGACCGTCGCCGAGCCGGTCCCGCAGCACCGCCAGTTGGCGGGCGCGCAGGTCACCGATGTCGATCGTGGTCTCCCGCACCGTGCGGGCGCCCAGGTCGACGAAGAGGTACCGCTCGCGTGTGCCGTCCGTGGACAACCCACAGACCAGCAGCGTCAGATCGCCGTAACCCGCCGACAACGGCAGGCTCAGGTCAACAGCCACAACAGCGCCTCCCGGAGGATGGTGATGCAGTTGGTGGTGAGGACGGACTCGACGTGGAACTGGAAGCTGGTGAAGCCTTCGGAGCGCAGCGCCACGACCCGGCCGTCGGGCTCCACCGCGATGGTCACCCCCGCGGGGACCTCGGCCGGGGCGTCGGCGAAGAACGTGTTGTAGAAGCCGACCGGCTCGGCCCGCCCGAACAGGTCGACGGTCTCCTGCACGCCCTGCAACGGCGGGTCCACCGGGTGCACGGTCATGCCGAGCAGCCGGCAGAGGATCTGGTGGCCGAGGCAGACCGCGAGGAACGGCGTGCCGGCCGCCATCAGCTCGCCCACGATGCGGTGCAGTTGGGCGATCTTCGGGTCGTCGAGCTGGTTCGGGTCGCCGGGCCCGGGCCCGACCAGCACCAGGTCGTAACCGGTCAGGCCGATGCCGGACTCCCGGTAGTCGCGCATGGTGACCTTGAGCCCGAGGTGCTCCAGGATGTGCTTGAGCATCTCGGTGAACTGGTCCTCGTTGTCGACGATCAGCACCGAGCGGCCGATGAGTTCGGGCGCGGCGTACCGGTCGTCGAACTGCCTGTTGATCCAGAAGCGCGACAGGTAGCGGTTGCGGCTGTTGAGCACCTCCATGACCTTGTCGTCCACGAACCGGTCGAGGAAGGGGCCGGGCGGCTCCGCGGTGGTGATCGCCTTCAGCAGCCCCTCGGCCTTGGTGCGGACCTCACGGCACTCCTTCGCGGGCACGGAGTCGCGCACCACGCTGGCGCCGCTGCGGATCACGGCGTGGCCGTCGGTGTCCACCACCATCGTCCGGATCGTGATGGCGCTGTCCAGCCACTCCTGGCCGTCGTCCTCGAGACCACGGATCATCAGGGCCGACGAGTAGTAGCCCCGGGACTCGGATTCGTGGCGGTGGATGACCCGGGCGGCGTTCTCCAGCGGGCTGCCGACCATGGTCGCCGCGAACATCGACTCGCGGAACGCGTCGAGCGGACTCATGGTGGCGCTGCCCTCGAGCACGTACTCGGTGTGGACGAGCGCGCTCATCTCCTTCAGGTACGGCCCGTGCACGACGCCGCCCTCGCCGCAGATCCGCGACATCATCTTGAGCTCCTCGTCGACGACCTGGAAGAGCTCGTTCACCTCCTTGCGGTCGGAGAGGAACTCGATGAGGTCGGCCCGCTTCTGCAGCGCCGCCCGCGGCAGCGTGCCGCAGATCGGGTTCATCGTGACCGTGCCACGACGGTAGGTCAGGTGCCGCTCGGGTGAGGACCCGATGAAGTAGCGCTCCCCGTCGAAGAAGCAGAACGTCAGGTACGCCCCGATCTCGTTGCGGGCGAGCCGGGCGAAGATCGTGTGCGCGACGTCGGGCCCGAAGTCGCCGACGGTCACGTCGCAGCGCCGCGAGATGAGGAAGTTGGAGCCCTCGCCGCGCTGGATCTCCTCCTTGATCACCCGGTCGATCCGGGCGGCGAACTCCTCGTCACCGGGGGTGTGCACGGGGTCGGAGACCACCCGGACGTCGGCGTGCGCGTCGGCGAACGACTCCAGCTCGACCTCACGGAACTCGCTGGGCACCAGGGAGATCAGGGGCTCGTTGTCGTCGTGGCAGACGTACCCGCGCTCGCGCAACTGCGCGTAGGGCACCATGGTCAACACCGGGTGCGTGGCCGGGCGGGGCACCTCGGCGAGTGACCAGGAGCGCACGGCCTCGCCGCGGGCGTAGTTGACCTTGCCCTCGGAATGAATGAGGCAGTAAGGGCCGACAAAGTCAGGACTCACCGGAAGCCACCTTGCTGATCAGAAAGTGGTGTAGCACCAGGTAATCGATTTCCGTATCGAGGAAGCAGCTTAGCGCATCGGCCGGTGACCCGACGATTGGCTGCCCCGCGACGTTGAAGGAAGTGTTGATCAGACACGGCACGCCGGTGACCTGCTCGAAGGCGTGCAGCAGGCCCGCCAGCAGCGGATTGTCCGCCTCGTCGACGGTCTGGGCGCGAGCTGTGCCGTCCACGTGCACGGCGCCCGGAACGAGCGTCCGGTATTCGGGCCGGACCGGGAAGACGAATGTCATGTAGGGGGAGGCCTTCTTCTTGCCCAATTCCAGGACGCGCGGCGCCGAGGCCGCGGGCAGCACCGGCGCGAACGGTCGGAACGGCTCCCGCCGCTTCACGCGGATGTTGATGACGTCCTGAATATCGGGAAACGCGGGGTTGGCCAGGATGCTGCGATTGCCGAGGGCGCGCGGGCCGTACTCGACGGCGCCCTGGAACCAGCCGATCACCACCGGGTCGACGAGCAGCTTGGCCACCTCGGTGAACAGCTCGTCCTCGGCCAGCTCACGCCACTCGACCCGGTCGCCCACCGCGGCGAGGGCCGCGCGGACGTCGTCGTCGGTGTACCTCGGCCCCAGGTAGGGGACGGGTGACGGGCGCACCGGACGACCCAGCTCCCGCGACGCGTACACCGCCGCGCCGATCGTCACGCCGGGGTCGCTGGCGCCGAAGCTGACCGAGGCGTCCTCGAACCGGGACCCTTCCAGCAGCTTGGTGTTGTTCACGCAGTTCAGCGCCAGGCCGCCCTCAATGATCAGATGCCGCGCGGAGGTCCGTCGTTCGAGCGCCGCCACCTGGTGTCGGGTGACCACCTCGACCGTGTCCTGGACCGCGCGGGCCACCCGGCACCGGAAGTCCCAGTCGGTGCGGTCGCCCGCACACTCGAAGATCTGATCGAAGAAGGGGTAGTACGCCTGGGTGTCCAGCAGCGGGTTGCCGACCCGCAGCCGGTAGCCGCCGGTGTCCTCCAGCGTGACCACCTCGCGCAGCAGCGGATTGTCCGCGCCGAGCGGCGGATGGAAGCCGCTGAGCCCCATGACCTTGTACTCGTCGTTGTTCGGCACGAAGCCGAGATAGCGGGTGACCTTGCTGTAGAGCAGCGCCAGACTGTTGGCGATGTCGACGGTGGCGTCCGCCAGGATCGTCACCTCGCCGTCCCGGATCTCTCCCATGATCGACGAGTAGCGCTCCGCACGCCCGTCGCTGACCAGGAACGCGGCGTCCCGCCAGCCGGCCGTGTGGTAGCCGCACGACAGGTGGGCGAGGTGGTGCGGGACGAGCCGGAGCCGGTCGGGCGGGATGGTGAAGCCGGTCCGCGCGGCGAAGTCCGCCCTGATCGCCTCCGGCGTCAGCAGCGTCGTGCGCAACTCCTCCAGCCGGGCCAGGCGGTCGGCCCGCTCCTGCTCGGCGGCGGCCGACCGGAGGATCCCGGCCCGCTCGGTCGCCCAGACCTCCGCGGTGAAACTCCACGGGAAGGCGAAGCGGTCCACGTCGGCCAGCTCGACGCCGGCCTCCCGCAGGGCCCAGCGCAGCGCGTTGACCGGCAGGTCCGACGTCTTCTTGACCCGGCTGAGCCGCTCCTCCTCCACGGCGGCGACCAGCTCGCCGTCGACCACCACGGCGACGGCCGCGTCGTGCCCCAGCACCCGGTACCGGTCCAGGCCCGAGCGCCGGTACAGGCGGCCGAACAGCTCCGCGGACCGTGTGAAACCGTTGAACCCGACGACGATCATGCCAACTCACCCCGCTATCGCAGATACCGCAGCTTGAGTTCCAACTCCGCCAGCTCCTGCGCGACCTCCGAGCCGGCCACCACGCCGCCGCCGCAGCGCAGCAGGACGTCCGGCCCGTCCTGCTCGGCGCAGGTGACGATCGTGTTGGAGGTCAACGCGTCGCCGGCCGCGTCGTAGAGCCCCACCGCGCCGGCGAAGAACCCGCGCGGCTCGCCCTCGATCTCGGCCAGCACCTCCTGGGCGCGCAGCTTGGGCGCGCCGACCACGACCCCGCGCGGGAAACTGGCCAGCAGGACCCGGCCGAGCCCGTGCGCCGGGTCGTACCGGCCGGAGACGTCGCTGGCCAGATACGTGGTGGGTCCGATCACCAACGGTTCGCACAACCGGTCGACCACCACGGTGCCGGGCTCGCAGTACGAGCCGAGGTCGTTGCGTTCGAGGTCGACGAGCATGATGTGCTCGGCGAAGTACTTCGGGTCGCCGCGCAGCAGCGCGCCCCGATCCTGTCGCTCCCGGTCGGTCCGCGCCGCCGGCTGGGTGCCGGCGAAGACCCGGCTGCTCACCCGGCCGTCGCGCGCCAGCACGTGCGGCAGGGAGCAGTTGCCGAACACCGTGGTCCCGGCCAGGTCGAACCAGTAGGAGTAGTCGGCCGTCGCGTACCGGGCGGCGACGTCGGCGTAGTAGCGCGGCAGCGAGGTGCGGGGGCGTACCCGGACCGGCACCGAGAGCACGACCTGGTAGACGTCGCCGGCCAGCAGGTGGTCACGGGTCCGGGCGAGCTGCCCCGCGTACCGGACCGGGTCGATGTCGGCGACGACCTCGGTCAGCGGCGCGGTGAGCGGCGGCGCGGTCCGGGCGATGGTCCGGGCGCAGGCCGCCACCACGTCCGCCCGGTCCTCGGCGGCGCAGCTCAGGGTGCCGGTGGCCGGGTCGTGGACCACCGCGCGCCGCAGCGGCCCGGCGAAGCCGAGCAGCCGCCCGGGGGCCGTGGCCGGTGGCGGACCGCCCGGGATGCCGGCCTCGGCCCGCAGCCGCAGCGACAGGTCGTAGGAGAACGCGAACGCGACGTCGGGGCCCGGGCCGCGCCTCGCCTCGGCCAGCAGGTGGTCGAGCAGGGCGGCGACGTCGCCGTCGAATCGTTCGCCGTCCCGCTCGATCCCGTCGGCCGTGACCCGCCACACGTCCGACAGCGACGCGAACAGGGTGCGCCGCCCCCGCCCGGGCAGGCGATAGCAGAACAGCGATCCGAACCGCTCCGTCAGCGGCTCGACGAGATCGTGCGGGTCGCCGGCGAAGGAGACGCGGGCGGTCGTGGCGGTGGACGTGGGCGCCGACATCGGCGTCCTAGAGCGTGAAGTTGAAGGCGTTGCTGCCGGCGCCGGTGAGCTGCCCGACGCCGCGCCGGACCGCGTCGCTGACGCCGCTGGAGTAGAACAACCGGGTGTAGCGGTCGCTGAGGTCGGCATAGTCCTCCGTGTACGCGATCCGCCCGTCCTCCACCGTGACGATGCCCAGCGCGGCGAGCGCGTCGAAGACCGGCCGGAACTGCCGAAGCGGCTCGGAGCCCACCGGATAGAACGAGTTGAACCGCGCGACGTCCAGCTCGCGGTGCTTCATCGCCAGCACCAGGTGCCGGCGCAGTGACTCGTCCTCCGAGAGCGGGAAGGCCTTCTCCACCGCCGACCCGCCCGCCTGGATCCGGCGCATGTACTCGCGGAAGGTGAACGCGTTGCCGTACGTGTAGCCGTGCGAGTGGCTGTAGGAGCTGGCGCCGAGCCCGAGGACGTAGCCGTTGTTGCCCCAGTGGTTGTCCTGGTAGTGGAAGATCCAGTTGTCGCGCGGGAAGAGGTTGCGGGAGTACTGCCAGTAGCCGTTCGCCGTCATCCGGCGCTTGGCGTACCGGAACAGGGCGAGACTGCGCCGGAAGAGCTTGGCGTGGTCCTCCTCGCGCAGCGTGGTGTCGTTGATCGCGCCCTTGCGCACCGAGAGCGTGAAGAGGGTGATCTGGGTGGGCATCGGCTCCAGCGCGGTGACGGCGTCCATGGTCCGCTGCATGTTGTCGAACGCCTCGCGCTCGATGCCGGCGATGAGGTCGATGTTGACGTTGGGCACCCCGCTGTCGGCCATGTGGTAGTAGGTGCGCACCACACTGGACGGGGTGTCGGCGCGGCGGGACTTGCGCAGGATCTCCGGGTCGAGCGACTGCACCCCCATGGAGAGACGGTTCGTCCCGTTGGCCGCCATGGTCGCGATGCGGTCTTCGGTGGCCGAGTCCGGCGAGCACTCGTAGGTGATCTCGCGGCACTCGGACAGGTCGAAGCGTCGGATGACCCGCTCGAAGAGGAAGTCGATCTGCTCGGGGTTGAGCCGGCTGGGCGTGCCGCCCCCGATGAACACCGTCTCGATCTTCTTGGTCCGCATCATCGGCAGGTACTGCAGCGCCTCCTTCTCGAGGCAGTGCAGGTAGTCCCAGATGACCTGGGTGTCGTTCTGCACGACCGCCACGCTGTAGTAGCAGAAGCTGCACTTCTGGCGGCAGAACGGAATGTGGATGTAGAGGTTGTGCGAGAACGTGTCGCTGCCGGCCCAGAGCGTGTCCGGGTCCGAGGCGGTGGCGTCCCGCGGCTCCCAGAGGGAGATCGGCGGATAGGTGAACACCAGCCCCGGGATGTGTTCGGCGGCCTCGATGAGCTGGTCGACGACCTCCGACCGGCCGGCGTCTGTCAGATCGAAGATGAATTCCTCAGCCACGGTCGCTCCTCGAACCTGTCACGGACAGGAAGTTCTCGATGATCAGTTGCCCGGCCGGCGTGCCGATCGACTCCGGATGGAACTGGACGCCGTACACCGGCTGCCTGGCGTGCTCGACGGCCATCACGCACTCGTCGTCGTCGGCGCTGGCGACGAGCCTCAGGTCGTCCGGCAGGGTGGCCGGGGCGATCGCCAGGCTGTGGTAGCGCATGGCGGGGAAGCCACTGGGCACCCCGGCGAAGAGCCGGCTGGTTCGGCGCAGCCGGATCGTTGACACGTGGCCGTGCCGCACGGTCGCGAGTCGCGTGGTACGCGCCCCGTAGAACCGGCCGACGGCCTGGTGCCCGAGACAGACGCCCAGCACCGGGATCCGACCGGTGTAGTGGGCGAGGGCGGCGAGACAGACGCCGTAGGAACCGGGATTCTCGACGGAGCCCGGACCGGGCGACAGCACCAGATGGGTGGGGCGCCGCGCGGCGATCTCGGCGAGCTCCGCGGTGTTGCGCAGGACCGTCGGTCGCGCGCCGGCGACCGCCAGGTACTGCACCAGGTTGTAGGTGAACGAGTCGAAGTTGTCCAGCACGACGACGCGGGGGCTCATGCCGGTTCCCGCCGTACGGCCCGGCCCTCGATCTCGAAGCGCAGTTCCGGGCGGCAGACGTCCACGGTGTTCGACAGGTGCGGCAGGGTGAGGCCGGCGTCCGAGCAGTGTGCCTCGAAGGCGCTCCGCGCCTCCGCGTCCTTGCAGTAGACGTAGCAGCTCACCAGGTCCGCCAGGGACAGGTCGGCGCCGGCCAGCAGGTCGGTGAAGCTGGCCATCGCGTAGTCCACGGCGGCCCGCACGTCGTGCTGCGGCAGGGAGACGCCCTGCTTGTCGATGCTGGAGATCCCGGAGACGTGCACCACCTGGCATCCGTTGCGACGCGACCGGTTGGCGCGCACGAAGCGGGGACCGTAGTCGTAGGGCGCGCACTGCAGGTCGGTACCGAACGGCGTCGCCGCCGCCACGCCGTCCCGTGCGACCGCCTCGGCCATCACGGCCACCGCCTGGCCGGGGGGCAGCCCGGCGCCGATGCCGGTGCTCGCCGGGTAGGTGGTGAGTTTCCACCTGTCGAACGTGGCGTCCCGGGCCTTGTTCAGGTCGCCGTAGGTCTCCTCGATGTCGGCGAGGAAATACCAGGTCCGGTCGATGTGGTCGGGAGCCATGCCGGCCCGCGACAGCATCTCCTCCAGCCCGCGCAGCGCCGCCAGCGCCTGCTCGAAGGTGGACCCGTCGCGACCGGGCGCGGCGACGTGCACCAGCCGTCGGACCTCGGCCCCGTCCTCGTGGGTGCGGACCAGGCGGGTGCCGGCGTCGAGCGCGACCACCTCCACCTCCGCGCCGGGCAGCGGAACGATCGCGGTGACCTCGATGCCGGGCCGGCCGGTGGCCGGGTACTGGGGACCGGCGGTCAGGGCCCGCAGCGACCGTTCGCCCTCGGGCGCCAGCTCGGCGGCGCCGAAGACCACGACGCGCAGGCACTCGGCGCCCGGCTCCCTCGTGATGTGTTCGACGGCGGCGTCGACCTCGGCCTGGGTGATGACATCCCGGGCCGCCGGCTGGTAGGCCTGCACCTCGTCGTACCGGATTCCGCGGACACGTCGAATGACGATGACGCCCTCCCCGTGGTGACTGTCGCGTTCGGCGGCAGGGCTGGCCGCCAGAACGAGTAATCTGGCTCTGCGAAACCGTGGGGAACGTCGTCGTGTCCCACTCCGGTCAACGCCGCGACGGCTCGCCCATCCTGACACGCGACGGCAGCGGCGTCCACCCGACAGCCGGACAGCAGTTAGTCGTTGATCTATGCAATGGCAGTTTCGCCAGTTCAGCACGCTCGAAGTCGAGGCTCGGGAAAGCCTGCCAGAGTGATCGGCAAACCCCAACCGGTAAGTTCAAAAGCCGCAAAACTGGATGAAACACCCACCGCGCGGGGTGCGCGGACCGGAGGGTGGTTTGACATCATGGGCACGGAGCGCGCGGCGGGGGCTCCGTGGAAAGTGTACGGAGAAAGGGTTCTCTGACCATGTGGGAAACGGCCGGGTCGGCTTTCCAGGAAATGTTCTGCAGAATGTACGGCGTTGCCGAGCCGGCGGTGCCGCTGCACAAGATAATTCACTGGTGGGCCGTCACCGCCGATGTCGGAATGCAGGACGACGACTGCAATTCCGGCACGGCTTTCGTGCCGGCCGGACACTTCTACGAGATGCACATCCCGGCGCCCGGTGACGAACGTCGGAGGACCGATCGGGACCGCGCCCGGCAGGCCGGCGCGGACTGGTTGCTCTACCCGCAGATCCGCACCACCGACGACACCACGGCGCTCGCCCGCGACGGCTTCCTCGATCTGCCCTGGTTCATGGAGGCCCAGTACCAGGTGCGCGCCGGCGTCGACGACGACCTGCGGGCCCAACTGGGCAACTCCCGCTACCGGGACCTGCGCCGGTTGGTGCGCCGCGCGCACGCCGAGTACGACCACCGCGTCCTCGACGGCGTCGGGGCGGCGGCCGACCCCGCGGCGCTCAAGGACTTCGACCGGTTGCACGCGCTCAATCTGGCGAAGTACGGACACCGCTTCAACCACCTGTCGTCCACCGCCCTCGAACTGGTCCTGGACTCGCCGCTGCGCGACCGCATGCGGCTCTTCCTGCGGCAGTCGCGGACCGACGGCGCGACCGTCCAGGCCGTGCTCTGCTTCCTCGACCCGACCGGCACCGAGCTGACCATCCTCGCCCAGGGCATCGACCCGGCCCTGGTGACGCCCGGTCAGAACGTCTACCGCGCGGCGTTCTACGAGATCTTCCGGTGGGGCGAGGGCCAGGGCGTCGGCGTCTTCAGCCTCGGCCGCGGCAACGAGGTCAAGAAGCTCGACGTCGGCGCGAACACCTACCACCTGCTGGCCAACCACATCCGCGGGGTGTCCGGCGCCGATCCGGCCGGGTTCGCGCCGATGCGCGCCAAGCTGCGCGACTTCTTCGACCGGGTGATCGGCGAACTCGAGTCCACCGGCGGTGACCGGGTGACCGTGCGACGATGACGGACCTGGTCGAGGAGAGCAGCTCCGCCACCGGGCGGCGCCGGCTGCCGCGTGCCTTCTGGGTGCTCTGGGCGGGCAGCCTGGTGAACCGGCTCGGCTACCTGATCCAACCGTTCCTCGCGCTGTACCTGTCGGGTCAGTGGCGCCTGTCGCCCGGCACGGTCGGCCTGGTGCTGGCGAGCTTCGGCGCCGGGGCCGTGGTGTCCCAGCCGCTCGGTGGCTGGCTGGCGGACCGCTGGGGCGGGCGGCGCACGCTCGTCGCCGGCCTGCTGGCCACCGCGGTGACGGCGATGCTGATCCCCTGGGCCGGCACCCTGCCGGTGCTTGTCGGTGCCGTGGTGCTCTACGGCCTCACCGTGGACCTCTACCGGCCGGCCCTCGCCGCGCTCGTCGTCGCCACGGTCCCCGGCGAGCACCGGGCGCGCGCCTTCGGCCTGATCTTCTGGGCGGTCAACCTGGGCAGCGCGGTGGCCGGACTGGCCGGCGGCCTGATGGCGGCGCGCGGCTTCGTGCTGCTGTTCGCCGTCGACGCCGCGAGCTGCGTGATCTTCGCGCTGGTCGCGGCGCGACTCCTGCCGCCCGACCGGCGGCGGGGCGCCGACGACGGCGGCCGGGGCGGCGCGGCGAGCCCGGGCGCCGACGCCCTGTTGTGGGCGGTGACCGGCACCTTCCTGGTGTTCGCGGTGCTGCTCGTGCAGGCGTACGTGACGATGCCGCTGACCATGCTCGACCAGGGGCTGCCGCCCACCGCGTACGGGCTGGTCATCGCGGTGAACCCGATCGTGATCCTGGTGCTCCAGCCGCTGCTCGCGGGGCGGCTGGCCGACTGGCCGAGGCCGACCGTCTACGCCGGCAGCCTGGCCGTCACGGGACTGGGCTTCGGGCTGCTGGCCGCCGCGCAGAACGTGCCCGTCTACGCGTTGGCGGTGCTGATCTGGACTCTCGGGGAGATCGGCGTGGCCACGGTCGGGCCGACAGTGGTGACCGAGCTCGCCCCGCCGGGGTCGGAGGGGCGCTACAGCGGTCTGTTCGGCATGGCGTACGGCGCTTCCAGCCTGGTCGGGCCGCTCACCGGCACCACGGTGCTGGCGGCGGCCGGGCCGACGACGCTCTGGGTGGTCTGCGCCGTGGCCGGCCTCGCGGCGGCTGCCGCGGCCTTCGCGCTGCGCGGCGCGATGGCCCGGCGGACAGCCCTCGCCCGGCCCGGGTGAGCGTCAGTCCGCGGCGCGGGTGATGGGCGCCTCCCGGGGGTTGCGGGCGAGCCGGAGCAGGTCGCGACCGTCGACCTGGAGGGTACGGTCGTTGCGGCCGCTGCCGCAGTAGACGGGGCCCATGCCCGCGACCGCGACGTCGAAGACGGTGATCACGCCGTCGGCGTCGGTGAGCGGGCTGGCGCCGCCCGGCTCCATGTCGAGCGCGTCGAGCACGGCCGGGTCGGCGGGGCGCAGCCGCGACCGTGAGGTGCCGACGGCTTCCGCGAGCCCTCGGTAGTCGAGCCGGGCCGGCCCGGGCAGCACCGCCAGCACCACGGTGTCCGGTGGGCCCTGGAAGGCCAGGGTCTTCACCGATCGCGTCACCGGGAAGTCGAGCAGCGTCGCCACGTCGTCGCTGGTGCGGATGGCCCGATGCGTGGCCACCGCATAGGTTGCCCCGGCCCGGTCGAGAATGCGCATCGGCGTCGGTACCGCATCGCGGGAATGTGTCATGTCGCCGACACTACCGGTCCGGTGCAAGAGTATCCGGACAATGTCCGACTTGTATGTTCGATGGGGAAGTGTCAGTAGCGCGAGGCAATGCCGACAAAGGATCATGGAAGTTCCGTTGACACCACCCGAGGGGCGGGGGTTAACTATTTCCCGGCCACCAGAGTGAGCCGCGAGGTCTTCGCGGTAACTCGACGCAGCGCTGACACGGGGAGTTCTCGCGCATGAGCCACGCCATTCGGCAGACCTGAGTTATCTGTCAACCTGTTGACGTCGCCCTGTGCTGTCGCCGTGGCGACAGCTTCTTCCTGCTCTTTCGCAGGCACGGCCACCACATCGCGGTGGCGGCCACCGCATGACCGAAGCCGCCACCATGCCGTTCCGCCCGCCCGGGACAACAGGAGGGCCTACCCATGTCCCCATCCTTTCCGCCCTTTTCGGAAATCCGCGCGGAAGCACAGCGCAGCCTGGCCGCGATGCCGGTCGACCAGTTGGCCGACATCGGCATTCTGCAACCGATCGAAAACTATTATCTGGTCGGCACCTACCCGCCGCTCAAGGCAATGGGGGAGATCACCCCGGCCGAGACCTTCACCGGCCTGACCCGGAACGCGAACATCTACCTGCACCTGCCGTTCTGCGAACAGCGCTGCACGTTCTGCCACTTCGCCAAGGAGATCCGGCCGGACTCGCCCCGGGTGACCCGGTACCTCGCCGCGCTGCACCGTGAGCTCGAGATCGTGACCGGCATGCTCCCGCACCGGGTCACCGCGGAAACGGTCTACTTCGGCGGCGGCACCCCGTCCTACCTGTCCGCCGCGCAGATCACGGCGCTCTTCGCCCGGTTGCGGCAGCACATCGACGTCCCGGGCACCGCCGAGATCACCTTCGAGCTGCACCCGTCGGTCATCGACGCCCCCGACTACACCGACCGGCTCGACGCGCTGCGCGACGCCGGGGTGAACCGGTGGGTCTTCGGCGTGCAGTCCATGGACGACCGGGTGCTGCGCAAGCTCAACCGTGGGCATGAGGCGTCCCACGTCTACCGGCTGCTCGACCTGCTGCACGAGCGGGGCCTGGACAACCACTCGGTCGACCTGATCTTCGGGCTGCCGTACCAGACCGAGGAGAACTGGTACACCACGCTGACCAGCCTGATCGGGTACGGCGTCGACAAGTTCAACATCTTCCCGCTGATGTTCAAGCAGGCCGACCCGATCTCGGCGCACTACCGCAACGAGCCGGGGATCTTCCCCGACCTGCGGCAGCGGCTGCGCATGCACTTCATGACCGAGGCGTTGACCCGGCGGCTCGGCTTCCGGCGCGGTCCGCTGTTCTACTACTCGAAGGCGGCCACCCACTCCCGCCAGCAGGAGAACAAGTACGACTCGATCGAGGACACCAACCTGCTGCCGTTCGGCGTCTCCGGGTTCGGCTACGTCGGGAACACGCAGTACTACAACGACTGCACCATGGACGGCTACATGCAGCGGGTCGAGGCGGGTCACCCCTCGGTCTGGCACGGCGTGCACCTGTCGACCGACGAGCGGATGCGCCGGGCGGTCATGTTCAACCTGCGCTCGCGGGGCGTCGGGCGCGACGACTTCCGCAGCCGCTACGGCGTCGACCCCGCCGAGCACTTCGCCGCCGAGTTGGCGCCGTACCGGGAGCACGACCTGATCCGGATCGACGACGACGCCATCCGGCTGACCGACAAGGGCGTACCGGTCGCCGACAGCATCGCGTTGCGTCTGGTGAGCCCGCAGGTCCTGGCCCGGATCCAGGACGCCAACTCGCGGATCGTCGACCTCAAGCGGGATCCGCTCGACAGGTACGACTTCTCGCCGCTGGAACGTGACCCGGTCGGCGCCGGCGTGGCCACCGCCGGCCGTCGCCCCCTGCTGCCGACTGTCGAGCACTAGGCCATGACCGCACAGTCGACCTCCGGTGGCGCATCGCTGCGGCGGGAGCTCTCCGGGCGTCAGTTGAGGATGATCGGCCTCGGCGGCGCGATCGGCACCGGCCTCTTCCTCGGCTCGGGTCAGGCGATCTCGACCGCCGGTCCGGCGGTCACCGTCGCCTACGCCATCGGGGGCGCCGTCGCGGTGACCCTCGCGTACGCGCTCACCCGCATGATCGCCGCGCATCCCGACGCGGGCGGGTTCGGCGGCATGGCCGAGCGCTACCTGGGCCCGGGCCCCGCGTTCGCGCAGCGCTGGTGGTACTGGATCGCCGGGGTCGTCAACATCGGCAGCGAGGCGCTGGCGGTCGGCATCTACCTGAAGCTGTGGTGGCCGGGGTTGCCGCTGTGGGTGCCCGCGGTGCTCTTCGCGACGCTGGTGCTGGTGGTCAACTCGTTCACCGTCGGCGTGTTCGGCGAGTTCGAGTACTGGCTCGCGATGATCAAGGTGATCACGATCGTGGTCTTCGTCGGCCTGGGGGCCGTCGCCATCTTCGTCGGTCTCGGCGGCCGGTCGGCGACCGGCCTGTCGGCCTGGACCGACCACGGCGGGTTCGCGCCGCACGGCGTGGGCGGCATCTGGCTCGCCATGGTGCTGGTGACCTTCAGCTACATGGGCACCGAGGCGCTCGCCGTGGCCGCCGGCGAGGCGCGCGCCGGCGGCCGGGACCTGGTCTCCGCCACCCGCGGTGTGGTGCTGCGGCTGCTGCTGTTCTACGTCCTCGGCACCGCGGTCGTCGTCTCGCTCGTGCCCTGGAACGAGGCGGCGGCCGGTGGTTCGGTGGACGCCAGCCCGTTCGTCCGACTGTTCGACATCGCCGGGGTCCCGGCCGCGGTGCACGTGATGAACGCGGTGGTGCTGACCGCGGCGCTGTCCGCCATGAACACCAACGTCTACGTCGCCAGTCGCACGCTGCACGGACTGGCCGGCAGCGGCCAGGCGCCACGGCTGTTCGGCCGGGTCGACAGGCGCGGCGTGCCGCTGCCCGCGCTGCTGGCCTCCGGGGCCGGGCTGCTGCTGGCGGCCCTGCTCGCGGCGGTCGCCCCCGAGCGGGCGTTCCTGGCGCTGATCGGGTTCTCGCTGTCGGGTGCGCTGCTGACCTGGATCCTCATCCTCGCCACCTACCTCGCCTACCGGCGCGCGGAACGTCCGGCGGACCGCGGACTGGCCGTAGCCGTGGTGCTGGCCATGGTCGTGCTGGCCGCGGTGCTCGGGTCCATGGCGTTCAGCGACACGTTCGGCCTGCCGATGCTCAGCGGGGTGCCGTTGCTGGTGGCGGTTCCGGTGGCGTACGCGGTCCACGCCCGGCGCCGTCGGGCGGCCGGAACGCCGGATCCGGACGCCCCCGAGCCGGTCGGGGCACGGTGACCCGATGACCGGTCCCGACCTCGCCGTCCCGACCCCACGGGCCGGACTGATCCCGCTCCTGGTGGGCGACACCCCCGTGGTCTCCGTGCCGGTCACGGCCGGCGGCCGGGAGGGGACGCTGCGGCTCAAACTCGAATCGTTCAACCCGTGCGGATCGATCAAGGATCGCACCGCCGTCGCCCTGTTCGGTTCCGTGGCCGGCCGGGTCGACCCGGTCAGCGGCATCATCGAGTCCACGTCGGGCAACCTCGGGGTGGCCCTGGCCGCGCTGTCGTCCGCGGCGCACGTGCCGTTCACGGCGGTCGTGGACCCGCGCACCCCGGCCTACGCGGTACGCGAGATGCGGCGCTTCGGCGCCTCGGTGGTGGTGGCCACCGACGAGGACGGTCGGGGCGGCTACCTGCTCAGCCGCCTCGCGTTGGTCGACCGGATGCTCGCCGAGCGACCCACCCTGAGCTGGACCAACCAGTACGAGAATCCCGCCAACCCGGCCGCGCACGAGTGGGGCACCGCGCCGGAGCTGGCCCGGCAGGTTCCCGCCGACACCGTCGTCCTGGCCGCCGTCTCCACCGGCGGCACGCTGTCCGGCCTGCGCAGCTACGCCGCCCGAGCCACGAAGTGGACGGTCGTCGGGGTCGACGTGCCGGGCTCGCACGCGGTGGGGCACACCGACGGTCCGCGACTGTTGTCCGGGATCGGCTCCAGCAAGTGCTCCGGCTTCGTCTCGGCGGCCGACGGGCCGGTCGAACGGGTCCGTCCCGCCGAGGCGGTCGCCGCCGCTGTCTGGCTGTTGGAGCAGACCGGCATCGGAGTGGGCGCCAGCTCGGGCGCGCTGGTCGCGGCGGCCCTGCGGCTGATCGAGCGGGACCGGCTGACCGACGTCGTCTGCGTCTGCGCCGACGGCGCCGGCAACTACCTGGACACGGTGTACTCCCCGCACTGGCGGGCGGCGCACGGGTTCGGGACGGATCCGCCGGCTGTCGTCCGCGGTCCGGTGGAATGGAGCACCGCATGAACGCCGATCCGCTGCGGGACTGGTTCGACCGGGCGGGCGTGCGGGTGGATCCGCGCCGGGTGCTGGCCGACGAGATGGACGGCGGCAGGGTGCTCTTCCCGGCCAGGTTGATCCCCTACCTCGACCACGAACTGCTTGACGGCCTGGCCGACGGGGCCCGGACCGCGCTGGTGGCCCGACACGCCTACCACTACTTCGCGTTCACCGCCCACTTCGAGACGAGGGTGGTCAACCGGGCCGCGGAGATGCTCGCGAACGGCCGGGTGGACGCGCCGTTGCGCCGGGACGTACGCCTCGACGCGTTCAAGATCTACTGTGACGAGGCGTACCACGCGCTCTACTCGTTCGACGTGGTGCGGCAGTTGGAGTCCGCGAGCCGGGTCGAGGCGCTGCCGTACGACTTCACCCCGTTCCTGAACCGCCTCGACGACATCTCCTCCGGCGCGATGCCGCACCGTGGGACGCTGCCGCAACTGCTCCAGGTCGTCGTCTTCGAGACGTTGGTGACGACGCTGCTGGCGGAGCTGCCGAACGACCCGGACGTGGTCGGGCTGGTCCGCGAGACGGTTCGCGACCACGCCCGGGACGAGGGGAGGCACCACGTCTTCTTCTCGCACCTGTTCCGCGATGTGTGGTCCGGGCTCGACCCGGCCGCCCGCCGGGAGGCCGCACGCTGTCTGCCCCGGCTGATCGGCCACAGCCTGCGGCCGGACCTGCGGCCCGCCCGGGCCAACCTCGCCGCCGCCGGGCTCACCCCCACGCAGGTCGAGGACGTGGTCCGCGACGTCTACCCACCGGAGTCGGTGCGTCGGACCACGCGCGACCAGGCCGTCCAGTCCGTCCGACTGTTCCGCTCCTGCGGGGTCCTCGACCTGCCCGAGGGGCTCGACGCCTTCCACGAGGAGGGACTCCTGTGACCACCTCCGTCGACCGATGGTTCACGGCCGGGCTGCCCGGGCTCCGCGGGCCGGGCAGTGTCGCGGTGCTGTCCCGCGCCGACGTCCTGCGCTGCCTCGACGCGCTGGACGTGGTGGCGCTGGTCCGGCGTACCCTCGCCGACCACGACGCGGGACGGTGCGTGCTGCCCGGCGAGGCGTACCTGCGCTGGGACAACAGCCGCGGCGCGTACACCCGGTCCATCGGGATGCCCGGCGCGGTGCCGGGCGCCTACGGCATGAAGATCATCAACGCCAGCGTCTCCAATCCGGAGGCCGGACTGGAACGCGCCGGCGGCGTGGGACTCTGCTTCGACCCGGAGACCGCCCGGATAATGGCCGTCGTGGAGGTCGGGATCGTCAGCGCCGTACGCACCGCTGCCGTCTCCGCCCTCGCCGTGGACCTCACCGGACACGCGGACGCGGAGAGCCTGACCGTGCTCGGCTGCGGCGCGCAGGGCGGCACCCACGCGGCCCTTCTCCTGGAGACCCTCCCGCGACTGTCCCGGGTCACCCTCCACGACCACGTCGGCGCCTCGGCCCACGGCCTCGCGCAACGCCTGCGCCGGCTCCGCCCCGAGCTGGACGTACGCGTCACCGCCGAGGCGGCCACCGCCGTCGCGGCCAGCCAGGTGACGATCGCCACGACCACCGCCGACGCGGGCTACCTGCCGCCGGCGTGGATACCCGCCGGCGCCCTGGTGGTCAACGTGTCGCTGGCCGACCTGACCGTCGAGGCGCTGCTCGCCGCCGGCGCCCTCTACGTCGACGACGTCGACCTGGTCGCGGAGAATCCCCGGCGTCCGCTCGGCGCGCTGATGGCGCAGGGTCGGGTCACCCGCCCCGGTTCGGCCACCGGCCGGGCGATCGACGGCACGATCGGCGGCCTGGTCACCGGCCGGCACCGGCTCGTCCGCACGGATTCCTTCACCGTGGTGAACCCCTTCGGGATGGGCGTGCTCGACGTCGCCCTGATCGAGGCGGTGCGTCGCCACGCCGTCCGCACCGGTCTCGGGTCGACGGTGGACCTCGGATGACCGGCCGTCGGGGCAGCCTGATCTCCCTGCGTGACCTCACCGCCGCGCAGCTCACCGACCTGGTCGACGCCGCCGTCCGGGTCGCCGACGACCCGGCCGCGGTGCCGCCGAGCCTGACCGGCGCGGTGGTGGCGACGCTCTTCGAACGCACCTCGACCCGGACCCGCACCGCGTTCAGCGTGGCGGCGCTCCGACTCGGCGCGCAGGTGCTGCCCTACGGGCCGGAGAGCCTCCAGACCAACACCGGCGAGTCCGCCGAGGACACCGCGCGGATCCTCGGGCTGATGCTCGACGGGGTGGTGATCCGCAGCACCCGCAGCGTCGCCGAGCTGGCCCGGATGCGCGACGCCGGGAACCTGCCGCTGATCAACGCGATGGCCCGGGAGGAGCACCCCACCCAGGCGGTGTGCGACCTGGCCACGCTGCGACGGCACCTCGGCCCGCTGGACGGCATCCGGGTGGTGTACGTCGGCGAGGGCAACAACACCGCCTCCGCGCTGGCGCACGCGCTGGCCCGGATCCCGGGCGCCGAGCTGACCCTCTACACCCCGCCGGGCTACGGCCTCGACGCCGCGACCCTGGCCGCGGCGGCAAAGGACGCCGTGGCCGGCGCCCGGGTGCGCCAGACCCACGAACGAGACGACCTGCCGGACGTCGCCGACTGCGTGTACACCACACGGTGGCAGACCACCGGAACCGTCAAGGAGGACCCGCTGTGGCGCCAGACCTTCCGGCCCTTCCACATCGACGAGGCCTTCCTGAACCGCTGGCCGCAGGCGGTGTTCCTGCACGACCTGCCGGCGCACCGAGGGGAGGAGGTGGCCGCGGCCGTCCTCGAGTCGCCGCGGAGCCTGGTGTGGCAGCAGGCCCGGATGAAACTGGACAGCGCGACGGCGGTCCTGCAGACCTGCTGGGGCACCTGAGCCGCCTGACGGTGGCGGTGCACGCCGGGCCGGTCACCGCCGAGCGGGACGCGGTGCTGTGCCTGCTGGAAGCGGTGGAGGTGCTGCTGCCCCTGCTCGGGCCGGCGCCGCGGCGCCCCAGCCGGGAGGACCTGCACACCATCGACGGACAACTGCGGGCCATGCGGACGTCCCTGCGTACCCATCTCTGGCAGACGCCGACCGGCTTCTCCCGGTCGGCCCCCGCGAACAGGAGCGATGACGCATGCAACCAGTGACCCTGCTGGTGTACGGCAAGGGCGGCCCGGCGCTGGAGTACCTGCTGCCGAGGCTGACCAGCCGGGCCATCGTCGACGTGCTGCTGGTCGGCGAGCCCCAGCCCTGGCAACGCGAACTCCTGTTCCGGTTGTGCCGCCGGCTCCACCACGCCCGGCCGGACGCCCCGCTGGCCGACGAGATCGTCGCGCACGCCACGGCCGTACGCGCCGACGCCGTGCTCACCTTCTCCGAGTACTGCGTGGTGCCCACCGCGGCGGCCTGCCGGCGGCTCGGCCTGCCCGGGCCCGGTCCGGGCGCGGCGACCTCCCGCAACAAGCTGCTCATGCGCCGCGCCTGGGCGGCGGCCGGGGTGCCGAACCCGGCGTTCCGCCCGGTCGACTCGCTCGACGACCTGACCGCGGCCTGCGCCGAGCTGGCCGGCCCGGTGATCGTCAAGTCGGTGCTGGGCGCCGGCTCGATCGGGCAGGCCACGATCCAGCCGGGCGACGACGTCGAACCGGTGTGGCGGGAACTCGCGGCGGCCGTCGACGCCGCGAGGAGATCGGGCATGTACGAGCACGGCAGCTCCAGCGGACCCCAATTCCTGGCCGAGGAGGTCATCGAGTCGAGCACGGACGGCTGGTACACCGAGCCCGGCTTCGGTGACTACCTCAGCGTCGAAGGGCTGGTGACCGGCGGCACCTACCACCCACTGGCGATCACCGCGCGGCTGCCCACGATCCCGGTGTACGTGGAGCTGAGCAACCAGGCGCCGTGCGTGCTGGCGCCGGAGCTGCAACAGCGCATCGCGGACGTCGCCCGCCGCGCCGTCGACGCGCTGGACCTGGACACCTGCGCCACCCACACCGAGTTCAAACTGATGGCCGACGGCACGGTGCGGTTGCTGGAGTCGGCGGCCCGCGCCGGCGGTGCCGCGGTCACCCGGGAGCTGCTCGAGGTCTACGGCGTCGACCTCGTCGCGCTCCAGCACGCCGCCGCGCTCGGCGACCGGCCCGAGCTGCCGGGGCGGCTGCTCCTGCCCTCGGACGCCACCTGCGCCGCCGCCTCCCTCTCGGTCATCGCGTCCGACTCGGCGGGCAAGCCCTGGCCCGTCCTGCCGCCGTTCGACCCCGACCGGGTCGACTGGTCGTCGCTCGTGTCGCCCGCCACCAGCGTCGAGCTGGTGCGCGGCCAGTCCCAGGAGCCGGGCAGCCCGATGCCCCGCTACCACCCGAACACCGGCGTGCTGGGCTATGCCGGCCTGCTCTTCCTGCGGACCACCGACCCGCTGACGCTGCGCGACGACGCGGTCCGCATCCTCGACGGCCTCGCCGAAGCGATGGACCGCTGCCGCCCGACGCCCTGACCAGCCCGCACCGCTCCGACACAGGAAATGGAGTCCGATGTCTCTCGTGCTCGGTCTGAACCTCAGTCACGACCGCTCCGCCTGCCTGGTTCGCGACGGCGAGATCGCCGTCGCCGTCGAGGAGGAGCGCCTGGACCGCATCAAGCACTCCGAGGGCTTCCTCGTGCAGGGCCACTTCGAACGCATCACCAAGACCCTGCCGATGAAGGCGATCGCCTACTGTCTCGACGCGGTCGGCGCCGGGATCGACGACGTGGACCTCGTGGTCGGTAACCGACCCCTCGGCGACGGCGCCGTCCACCGCATCCTGCGCGAGCTGCCCATCAAGGACAAGAGCAAGGTCCGCGCGCTGCCGCTGCCCGGCCACCACCGCGCCCACGCCGCCGTCGCCTACCACCCGTCGGGGTACGACGAGGCGGCCGTGCTCGTCGTGGACCAGGCCGGCGCCCGGTTCCCGGACGGCACCATCGAGAAGCACACCCTCTTCCGGGGCGACGGCGACCGGTTGGCGCCGGTGACCGCCTGCCGCTACCCGGCCGACTACTCCGACCTGAGCCTCGGCCTGTTCTACGACTTTTTCACCGCCCGGCTGGGCTTCGTCACCCGGTACGGCACCCCCGACTTCGGGGTGTTCGGCTGCGGCGGCTACCCCGAGGCGGGCAAGACCATGGGGCTGGCGCCCTACGGTCGGCCGCGTCCCGACTGGGGGCACTGGCTGACGCTGGACGGGTTCGACATCCGCTCCGCCCAGAAGGATCTCGAGGACATCTGGCAACGGCTGCTCGCCGAGGAGGGCGCCGACTACGACCCGGCCGACCCGCTGCGCTGGCAGTCACCGTTCGCGGAGGACGTCGCCCACCACGTGCAGGCCGAGCTGGAGCGGGCGATGCTGCACCTCGCCGGCGTGGCGCACGAGCTGACCGGCTCGGACAACCTCTGCATGGCCGGTGGCGTCATGCTCAACTCGGTCGCCAACGAGCGGGTACGCACCGAGTCGCCGTTCCGTGACCTCTTCATCCCGCCGGCGGCCGGCGACTCGGGCGTCGCGATCGGCGCGGCCCTCTACGGCAGCGTCGAGCTGCTCGGCAACCGGCGTCCCTCGGTGATGCGGACGGCGTCGTTCGGCCGGGCGTACTCCCGGGACGAGGTGCTGGACGCGGTGCGCAGGGTCGCCGACCACACCGGGGTCGAGCTGACCTCGCGGGAGGCCGGCCCCCGTGACGTCGCCGAGCTGCTCGCCGCGCACCGGGTCGTGGGGTGGTTCAACGGCGGTTCCGAGATCGGCCCGCGCGCGTTGGGCAACCGCAGCATGCTGGCGGACCCCCGGCACCCCGCGATGCGCGACTACCTGAACAACGTGGTCAAGCACCGGGAGCCGTTCCGCCCGTACGCCCCGTCCGCGCTCGCCGAGCACGCGGGGGAGTGGTTCGACTTCACCGGCGACAGCAACTTCATGCTGCTCGTCCCGCAGGTCGTCGCGGCCCGCCGGGAGAGCGTCCCCAGCATCACACACGTCGACGGCACCGCCCGCCTGCAGACGGTCTCGGCGCACGACAATCCGGCCTACCACGCGGTGATCTCCGCCTTCCACGAGCTGACCGGGGTGCCGATCGTGCTGAACACGTCGTACAACGACGCCGGGGAGCCGATCGTCGAGACACCGCTGCACGCGCTCTGCACCTTCGTCCGCACCGAACTCGACCACCTCTACCTCGACGGCATCCTGGTGTCCAAGGCCGGGCGAGAGCTCGGCGCGTCGCACCCGGCGCGCACCCCGCTGACGGGAGACTTTGCTCGGTGACCCTGCTTCCGGACACCGGTTCCGTGACCCGCCGCGAGCACCACCTGCGGCGGGTCCGCACCGGCTTCGTGCTCAGCCAGGTCTTCTTCGGCCTGGCGACCAGTCTGTTCGACATGTACTACGCCCTGTTCCTGGGGCAGGTGGGCATCCCGCCGGCCGGCGCCGGGCAGGTCTTCTCGGTCGGCTTCACCGTGATGGCGGTGATCGTGCTGCCGCTCAGCGCCTTCACCGACCGGCTCGGCCTGGAACCGATGATGCTGCTCAGCAGCTTCGGTTTCGCCGGCACGATGCTGGCGATCCCGTTCGTCGACAGCCTCTCCGCCCACCTGCTGCTGTTCGGCCTCAACAGCGTCTGCTCCGCCCTGATGCTGGTCAGCGTCAACGCCGTGCTCGCCTCGGCCATCCACGACGAGCAGGAACGCTTCGCGCTGTTCCGTACCGGCTTCGTCGCCTTCCTGACCGCCTCCGCGGTCGGCAACGTGGCCGGCGTGCTGCTCGCCCGCGTCGGCGCGGAGACCGCTGGCTGGTACCGCTTCGACCTGCTGTGTTCCGCCGTCCTGGCGGTGCTGATCGGCGTGGCCCGCATCGCGATGTGGCGCCGCGACGCCGCGCCGGCCGTCGTGCCCGGCGAGCCCCGCCCCCCGGTGCTGCCGGCCCTGCGCGCCAACGCCGGTCACCTCGCCGGCCTGTTCGTCCTCGCCGTCCTCGTCGGCGGCGCCGGTGTTCTCGCCATCCGCTTCATCAACCTGGTGGCCGTCAACTACCTGCACCTGGCCACCGAGTCGCTGGGCTGGCTCCTGGTCGCGGACCGCCTGGCCAGCGTCCTGGGCATCTTCGTCCTGTTTCCCCTGATGAAGCGCGGCGGCGCCCTCCGGGTGGCCGGCTTCGCCATGATCGCGGCGCTGTTCCTGCAGATCCTGAGCGCCACCGCCGGCACGGCCAGCCTCTTCGTGCTCTGGTACCTGCTGCGCCAGGGGGCGCACTACGCCCAGATGCCGGTCCTCGACAACCTCGCCAACAGCCGGGCCGCGCAGGGCACCCGCGCGTTCGTCAACGGGGTGCAGCGGATGGGCATCTTCACCGGCAGCGCCGCGGCCTCCCTCGCCTACGGGACCCTGATGTCCGCCGGCCGATACCGGGGGGCCGTCGTCCTCTCCGGCGTGCTCTCCCTCCTGGCCGGCGTGACGTACCTGGTCCAGTCGCACGTCGGGCTCCGCCGTCGAGGCGCGGACCAGTGAGGCGCTACCCGAACTCGGTGTGCATGATGGCTTCCACCAGGACCTCGCCGGTGGACGTCAGCGTGACGGAGCCGGCGTCGCGGTCCGTGGTGAGCAGGCCGCGGCGCTGAAGGGCGGCGAAGGCGCCGCCCCACGGCTCGTCGAACAGCGACCGGCCCTCGAACCGTTCCCGGTGCAGGTCGTCCCGCAGCGGTTGCAGCGTCGACAGGGC
The DNA here is from genome assembly GCF_040647835.1 of Micromonospora sp. NPDC049240. NCBI lineage: Bacteria > Bacillati > Actinomycetota > Actinomycetes > Micromonosporales > Micromonosporaceae > Micromonospora > Micromonospora sp. NPDC049240. The sequence continues at coordinate 138,792 of NZ_JBEZCX010000006.1, read as the reverse complement.
CATCTTGATCGACCGGGACTCGGTGGCCAGGGGGCCGAACCGGGTGGCCGAGGCCAGCGGCAGCACACCGGCCTCCACCGCCTCGATGTAACGCCGCTCGTTGACCTCGGTCATCGCCTCGGAGCGTCGGCAACTGGAGCTGCCGCCCAGGCCGATGGCGACCTCGGCGTCCTGCCGGTCCTGGTCCACCATGATGGCCTTCCACATCTCCGGGGCGTGCCCGGCCCGGTGGAAGTACATGGTCGGGTGCTCCCGGTAGCCCGCCGCGGTCAACCCGCCGGCCAGCACGTCGCGCATCTGGTACTGCTCGCCGAGCGTGGGCCAGTGGTGGCCGGCGGCGGCGAGCCGGTCCCGGTAGCCGGCGAACTGCCAGGCGGCGGGCCGGTCACCGGCGACCCCGGTGCGGGTGTCGGCGTACGAGCGCAGGTGCAGCTTGGTGCAGACCAGGCCGGGCACCTCGTACTCCCGAACGGTGTCGAGGTCACGCCGCACGCTGTCGACGGTCTGGTCGAGCAGTCCGTACATCAGGTCGACGGTCACCCAGTCGAAGCCGAGCCGGCGGGTGTTCGCCAGGAACGCCCGGCACTCGACGGCCTCGTGCTCCCGCCCGGACAGCCGCAGCACCGGGTCGTCGAACGACTGCACCCCGCAGGACAGCTTGCGGCAGCCCTGCTCCAGCAGGAACTCCAACAGCGGCTCGGTGAAGGTGGTCGGGTCGCCCTCGAACCGGATGGCGGTGTCCGGGGCGAAGGCGAAGTTGCCGCGGTAGAAGTCGAGCAGCCGGGCCACCGCGTCGAGCGACATCAGGGACGGGGTGCCGCCGAAGACGTTGAACTCGCCGATCGGGGCGTCGCGGAGGTTCGGCACCCGGTCGAGCCAGAGCTGGGCCTCCCGGATGTTGAGGTCGACCCACCGGTCCACCTTGGCCCGGGTGACCGTCGGGTCGCCCTTCACCAGCACCACCGGGTACTGGCAGAACCGGCACCGGTAACTGCACGTCGGGATGTAGGACCACAGGTGGATGGGCCGGGTGTTCGCCAGTTGCGTGTTCAGGTCCTCGAGGAAGGAGTCCACGGGGGCGTCCGGGATGTCGCCGGGGAAGACGTGCGACCCGAACGGATCGAGGGCGACGTACTCGAGCAGCCGGCGGTTCTCCGGTGCGGCGAGCACGTCCACGACGGCGGGCCGCGGATGGCCGGGGTCGAGGTGGGACAGCGAGGCCAGCGCGTCCTCGTAGGCGTCGCTCATCAGAACACCCCTCCGTTGCCGAAGTAGTCGTGTGCCGCGCCGGATTCGCGGTCCTCGCAGTAGTGGCGGACGAAGTCGCGGAACCGCGCGGGATCGCCCTCCTCCCGGATCTCCTGAAGGCAGTCCGGCAGCGGCGGCGGATATCCGATGTCCGGCCCGACCGTGGCGCGGAGCCGGGCGAACAGCTCCGCCGCGAACTCGAAGTAGAGCCGGAAGCTGGGCGACTTGTAGGAGTGGATGGGGACGAAGTCGATCAACCGGCTCTCGGCCCTGATCTCGGCGATGCGGCGCGCCAGCCGGTCCGCCAGCGCGGGCGTGAAGAACTCGATCACCGCGCGCTCGTGGAGCAGGGCCGGGGTCAGCAACACCGGAAGGATCATGTTCTTCGGCACGAAGTCCTTGATCGAGAACTCCCAGGCCTGGACCGCCTCGTCCTCGGTGAGGTCGACGACCGGGGAGTGGTCGGCGTCCGGGCGGATGTCGCGCATGGTGATGATGCCGCCGGCGCCGTACGCCCGTCCGGCGATCACCTCGTCGATCGCGTGGTCGACCCGGCGAGGGTTGATCTCCACCCGGGACCGGGGCACGTACGTGATGTCGTCGCCGCTGGCCCGGACCAGGATGCCGAAGTCCCAGTCGTCGGAGAGGTGGTTGACGAACCGGCCGTCCTTGACCTGGTAGGACAGCTCGATGCCACCCACCCGCTCGTAGGCCTGCCGTTCCACCGCGAATCCCTTGCCGTCGGGGAAGCCGCCGAACAGGCCGAACGTCACCGCCCGGCACCGCAGCGTCCGGTCGATCGCGTCCCAGAGCAACGGCCGGTCGGTGAAGTGCTCCGGGTCGTAGTGGTAGTCGCAGACCCCGATCGCGGCCTTGCCGCCGTCCATCGCCGTCAGCAGCGCCGACAACCAGTACCTGTCGACGCGGCAGTCGGCGTCCGCCGAGACGAGGTAGAACGGGGGCAGGTCGGTGTCGGTGGCGTCGCGCCGGCGGGCCCGCTCGGCGGCGAGGTCCATGCCGGCCTTCCGGGCGCACGACACGCCCTGCGCGGACTCCCCGATGACGTGCACGCGCAACCCCGGATGGGCGGCGGCCAGTCGGCGGGCCCGGGCCACGGTGTCGTCGGTCGAGTTGTTGTCGACCAGCAGCACGTCGAACAGCGCCCGGTCGAGGGGGCCGTCCGGCCCGCGTTGGCCGGCCAGCGATCCGAGCACCGCGGCGAGGTTGGCCGCCTCGTTGAGCACCGGCAGGACGACTGTCATCCGGGTTTCCGCCGTCAGGGCGGGCACGGCGGCCCGCCCGGCCCGGCCGTACACCTCGGGGGCCGCCGGCCCGGGCCGGCGGGCGGGCGGCGGTGCGGCGCCGAGCAGCTCGTCCACCAGCTCCGTGGCCCGGTTGGCGGCGAAGTAGCGCTTGCCGCGGGTGTGGTTGAAGGCCGCCACCCGGCGGTGCAGGACCGGATTGGTGAGCAGTTCGGCGACCTCGGCGACGAAGGCGTCGGTGATCGGCGCCTCATCGGTGGGGGTCACGTCGAGCACCGGGGCGTGCAGCCCCTTGCTGCCGTACACGGCGTCGTACATCTCGTAGCGGGTGGTCAGGTAGGGCACCCCGGAGGCGATCGACTCGCCGATCGGGTTCCCGTAGCTCTCGTAGTCGTACGAGGTCAGGAACGACGTCAGGTCGGCCTGCGCGAGCAGGTCCGCCACCGTGTGGCCGCGTTCCGGGCCGGGGGGCACGTCACGGGGCGCCAGCCGGCCACCGAAGACCACCCGGTGGGCGACCTGCCGGTGTTCGGCGTACGCCCGCAGCGCCGCGGCGGTGGCCGGGTGTTCGGTGGGATCGCCGGCGACGAACAGGTGGACCGGCCGGTCGACCCCTCGGTCGGCGAACCACCGGATCAGCCGGGCGAGCAGGTCGATGTCACGGTCGATCCGCTTCTGCGGCACCAGCCGGGTGAAGCGCGCGATCAGGGCCGCGTCGTCGGGGATCCCGTGGTATGCCCGGAACCGGCCGTCGACCAGGGCCGGCTCCGCCGGCTCGAACCGGAACGAGTTGTGCAGCACGCGGATGTCCCGCAGCCCGGGTGACCAGTCCAGGGTGCGTCGGCGGGCCTGCTCGTGCAGGGCGAGGTAGCGGATGTGCGGCGAGTCGACCGGGCGCACCGCGTGCGGGTAGGGCGGAACGCCGTACTTCCCGGTGGCCGGCTCACTGGTCCACATCAGGTCGTGGTCACGCCACAGCACGTAGGTGCCCAGGCCCGTCTCCCGGCCGTACCGTTCGATGGCGCGGTAGAGCGCCCGGGTGTACGCGACGTTCTCCGGCAGCGTGCCGTTCTCCACCAGCACGGCCGTCACCGAGTGGCGACGCCAGGTGGCGACGATCCGGTCGGCGATCGCGTCGCTGACCGCGTCGGTACGGGACGGCAGGGGGTGGCCGTGGCGTACCGCGTGCAGCGTGTCGCGGACGAACGCCGGGTCGTAGCCGGCGACGTCGGCGAGCCCGTCCACCCGGGTCAGCTCGATCCAGGACGGCAGGCATCGGGCCTCGTCGGTGTAGGGATCGAAGAAGCGGTTCTTGTCCTCCTTGATGTCGTACCCGATGTCCAGCAGCACGCGGTGGCCGCGTTGGCGGAACACGTCGGCGAGCTTGACGAACTCGACCACGATTCCGGACATCGGCGTGCCGTCGAAGGAGACACCCCAGAGGACGGCGGTCTTCGGCGCGCTCGACGGTGGGGTGTCGAGGGGCAGGTGCATCCGGATCTCCCTGGTCCGAAGGGCACGGACGGCGATCACGCCCCGCAGCGGTGGCGATCTGCCGAGCCTACGACGACCCGCCGCCTGATGCGCTGCGGCCGATCGGCCGGCAGGTGAACCAGTTTCCTAGGACGCACTACGGATGGTGCGCCGTCCGACATGGCAATGATCACAGTCCGTCCACAGTGCCCTGCGGAGGGTCACCGTCGTGGGATCATCGATCCGCGTTACGTCACTGTGGGGCGTCGGGTGGTGGGGGGAACATGCCGACAAGTCAGGTGCAGCGTGACCGGTTCGGGGCGGTGCTCAGGGCGTTCCGTCTGGAGCGAGGGCTGACCCAGGAGGAGCTGGCCGAGGCGGCCGGCTCCAGCGTCCGCGGCATCCGCGAGATGGAACGCGGTCGGGTCCGCAACCCGCAACGGCGCACGGTGGTGCTGCTCGCCGACGCGCTGCGGCTGGCCGGGGCGGACCGCGACCGCTTCGTCGCCCTGGCCCGGGCCGAGCGGCAGTCGTCCGACCGTCCGGTCGGGCCGGACGACCACCCGGCGGTGGCCGTGCCCGGGGAACTCCCGGCGCCCCTGCCGGACCTGGCCGGCCGCGCGGAGATCCTGGACCGGCTCGCGACGCTGGCCGCCGACGTCGCCGCCGGGCGACCGGACACCGCCTCGGTGGTGGTGGTGCACGGCCCGCCGGGGATCGGCAAGACCAGCCTCGCCGTCGCGGCCGGTCAACGACTCGGTCCGGCCTTCGCCGGCGGGCAGCTCTTCGTCGACCTGCGGGGTGGCCCACCGGCCGGACCGGTCGACCCGGCCGAGGCGCTGGCCGGGTTGCTGCGGTCGCTCGGGGTGCCGGACAGCCGGGTACCGGTGTCCCCGGCCGAACGGGGTGGGCTGTTCCGCACGCTCTCGCGGGACCGGCCGCTGCTGCTGGTCCTGGACGACGCCGCGGACGAGGCCCAGGTGCGTCCGCTGCTGCCGGCCGGGCACCGGTGTCTCGTGCTGGTCACCTGCCGGCGTCCGCTGACCGGTCTGGCCGGCGCGGTCCGGCAGCCGCTCGACCTGCTCTCGCCGGCGGCCGGTCGACTGCTGCTCACGGCGATCGTCGGCGCCGACCGGATAGCCGCCGAGCCGGCCGCCGCCGATCAACTCGTCAAGCTCTGCGGCCGGCTGCCGCTGGCCCTCCGGATCGCCGGCAACCGCCTCGCCAGCCGACCGGAGTGGACGGTCGGCCGGCTCGTCGACCTGCTCCACGACCAGCGCCGGCGGCTGACCGTGCTGACCGCCGGTGACCTGGACGTCCGGTCCGCGTTCGAGGTCTCCTACCGGCAACTGGACCCGATGACCGCACGGGTGTTCCGACGTGCCTCGCTGATTCCCGGCGCCGACTTCGCCGCCGCGCTGGTCGCCGCCGTGGCCGGCACCGACGAGGAAACCGCGTCGGCGGCGTTGGAGGAGCTGGTCGAGGCCGGGGTGCTCCTGACCGTGGGGGACCGTTACCAGTTCCACGACCTGGTTCGGCTCTACGCCTCCGAGCGCCTCGACGCCGAGGAGCACCGGGGCTCCCGGACCAGGGCGCACGACCGGATGGTCGACTGGCTGCTGTGGCGTACCCGGCAGGCCGGTGCGATGTTCGAACCGGTCGCCTGCCGGGCCGACTCCGAGTTCGACGACGACCGGGCGGCGGCGTACTGGCTGGACCGGGAGTCCGGCAACTGGCTGGCGGCGCTGCGCGACGCGTCCCGGCGCGGTCGGCACGCCGACGTGGTCGCGGTCGCCCGGGCGCTGCACTGGTATTCCGACGCCAACAGCCACCGGCACTCCTGGGACGAGATCTTCTCGCTGGGCCTGGCCGCGGCCCAGGCCGCCGGCAGTCCGCACGACGAGGCCGTGCTCCTGAACTTCCTGGGGTGGGCCCGCTACTTCTGCCGGGACCGCAACACCGACGGGCTGGCCGCCTTCGGCCGGGCGCTGGACCTGGCCCGGCGGATCGGGGACCGCCGCGAGGAGGCGTGGGCGCTCACCTACCTCGCCGCGATCCAGGTCCGGACCGGGGACGGCGGGTCGGCCATCGACCACAGCCACCGGGCGGTGGGCCTGTTCCGCGAGATCGGGTACGCGCTCGGCGAGTACAGCGCGGCGAGCGTGCAGGGCGCCGCGCTGGCCGCGCTCGGCCGGTTCGCCGAGGCGGCCGGGGTGCACCGCGAGGTGCTGGCGTTCTACGGCCGGGGCAACGGCCTCAGCCGTACCGGCGCGGCGGTGGCCCGGGCCGGCGCGATGATGAGCCTGGGGGCGGACCTGGCCGGGATGGGTCGGTGGTGGGACGCCGCCGACCAGTACGACCGTGCCCGCCGGGTGTTCCAGCGGTGCGGCGCGACGTTCAGCGAGGCCAACGCCGTGCACCGGTACGGGCTCGCGCTTCAGGCGTTGGGCGGGGCGAAGGCGGCGGCCGACGCGCTGCGGGCGGCGTTGGCCCTGTACGCGGCGCTGTCCTGCCCGTGGTGGGAGGCGCAGACGCTGCACGCGCTCGCGGTCCTGGCCGACGCGAACCCGGACCTGGGCGACGACGCCGGCCGGCTGAGTCGGCGGGCGCTCGACAGGTGCGGCGAACTGGACGCCCCCGAGGTGCGGACGCTGCGCGCCACGCTGCGCCGGGAACTGGTCCAGGGTCTGGTGCGGCGGAACCGGCCGGCCTGAGCGGACCGGCCCGGGCCGGTCCGGCACGACGGCCGGGCCCCGCCGACGGTGCGGCGGGGCCCGGGTCGGTGGACGAGGTCAGTTGCAGGTGGTGCCGTTGAGCGTGAACGGCGCCGGCACGGCGGGGGAGCCGTCGGCGGTGAAGCCGACGTTCACGGCGCCCCCGGTCGGGATGGCGGCGTTGTGCCCCTCGTTGGTGACGGTCACCGCCGGGCCGGTCTGCTGGAAGACGCCGTTCCAGTGGCCCTGTACGACCTGGCCGCCGGGGAAGGTCCAGCCCAGCGACCAGCCGTTGACGGCCGGGCCGTCGTTGTAGACGGTGACGCTGGCGGCGTATCCGGTGCTCCACGAGTTGGTGACGACGAAGGAGACCCGGCAGGTGCTGGCGCTCGCCGTCGCCGGCACGAGGTTGCCGTAGTCGTCGCGGGCGGTGGCGAAGTCCTGGAAGCCGAAGCCCGGGCCCGCCGACCGGGTGGTGGTGCCGGCGGCGAGCACGGTGCCGTCGGCGTTGACGGCGTAGACCGGACCGCCGCTGTCGCCGCCCCGGGCGGCCTCGTCGCCGTCGAGCTGGGTGGCCTCGACGAGGTCCTCGATGTCGTCGTAGTGGAATTCGACCCGCAGGTTGCAGACCGGGCCGCCGAGTTCGCCGGCGGAGGTGTACCCGGACTGGCACAGCAGTTGGCCGGGGAAGACCTCGGTCCAGCCGGCCACCCGGGCCCGGACCTCGTCGTGCTGGCCGCCGACGTAGATGTGGTCCCCGGGGGCGGACGTCGAAATGATCATCGTGTCGTGGTCGTCGTTGCTGTCGACCGCGTAGCCGACGAGCGTGCCGGTGCCGGTGGACGTGTTCCAGCCGACGTGCCAGGGCGAGCCGACGGCGCCGCAGTGCTCGGCGGTGAGGACGTAGCCGGCGTTGGTGTCCGCGTTGCGGACGCCGAAGCCGGCGGTGCACCCGGGGGTGGTGAACCCGATGCCCGCGCCGCCGTCGAACGGCGCGGCGTCGTTGGCCCGCGACCGGGGCACCATCCGGTCGCGGGTGACCACGCTGGTCCGGACGCCGGTGGCCGGCAGCTTCGGCAGCGCGGCGCCCGGGGTGCGGTCGACGGCGATCTCGATGCCGCTGCCGTCGGTGCGCAGTCGCACCGAGCGGCCGGCGCCCGCCGGGCCGGCCTCCACCACCGGGGTGAGTCGGGCGGCGGCCTTGCGCAGGTCGGCGCGGGACCAGGTGGCGTCGGCCACCTGGACCGGCGCGGTGCGGCGGGCGGCGGTGACGGCTGCCGTGACGTCGGCGGGTGGCGCGCCCTTCCACCACAGGGTGACGTGGTCGTCGACCAGGCCGATGCCGGCGTAGCCGCGGGCCGGTGCGCGTTCCACCGCGGTGCGGATGACGTTGGCGGCGTCGACGAGCGGGGCCTGGGCGACCATCCGGTCCACGGTCCGGGCCGGGATGACGTCGAGGATGGTGCCGGGGGCGCGGGTGGCCTCCGGCCGGTCGGACGCCGCGTGTCCGGCGAGGGGCCCGGTGAGCGTCGTCGCGCCGATCACCGCTCCGGCGACCACCGTACGGGCGATCGCTTTCCGAATGTGTGTCATGACGCCGAGTCAAGCAACGCCCGATGTGGGGGGACAGGCAGGACGTCCGGCAGGAGTCAACCTGCCGGGGAACGGCCGGTGCCGTCGGCCGTGGCCCGGCCCTGTCCCCGGCGACGCCGTCGTGCCAGCTCCCCGGCGGCGGCCGGCCAGTGGGGGTGGGTGAACGTGAACCCGGCGTCGGTGAGTCGTCCCGGGGTGACCCGCCGACTCTTCAGCAGCAGTTCGGTGTCCGACCGGAGCGCGAACGCGCCGAGCTCCGCCATCCATCCGGTGGCGGGCAGGCCGACGGGCATCCGCCAGGCCGACCGGAGCGCGCGCATGAACTCCCGCTGCGGCAACGGGTGCGGCGCGGCCAGGTTCACCGTCCCGGCGAGGTCCTCGCGGGCGATCAGGAAGCGGACGGCGCGGACGAAGTCCCGGTCGTGGATCCAGGAGACGTACTGCCGGCCGCCGGCGACCGGTCCGCCGAGGCCGAGCCGCGCCAGCCAGCTCAGCACGTCGAACACGCCACCACGGTCGGGGCTCATCACCATGGCCGACCGCAGTGCGACCTTGCGCGTGTGGGGAGTCGCCGCCTGTTCCTGCGCGGCCTCCCAGTTCCGGGCGATCTGGACGCTGTACGCCCAGTATCCGGGCACGCCGTGCTCGTCGCCGCCGATCACGCCGGCGTGCTCGTCGTTGGCGGCGTCGAAGCGGTGCGCGTAGATCGTCGCGGTGCTCATCTGCAACCACACCCGGGGCGGTCGGGCCGCCCGGCCGATGGCCTCGCCGACCACCCGGGTGGACTCCACCCGGGACCTCATCATGGCGTCGAGGTTCGCGGCGGTGTACCGGCAGCTCACACTGCGTCCCGCCAGGTTGACGACCACGTCGCTGCCGTCGATCCGCTCGGCCCAGTCGCCGAGCGTGGCGCCGTCCCACCGGACCTGACGCGGACCCGCCGGCGAGCGGGTCAGCAGCACCACGTCGTGGCCGTCGGCGGTCAACGCCCGATCCAGGACGGTGCCGATCTGCCCGGTGCCGCCAGGAATGACGACCTTCATGGTCCCTCCTCGCCCGACCTTGTTTGAACGTGTTCAACTTATCCTCGAGCGGTCGGGTGGTCAAGATCGACCGAGGTGTGGGACATGTTGGCGATCATCGATATCTGCGGGCATCGTCGAGGTATGACAGGCGTCTGCTCGTCCTCGCTGTTCCGCCGTCCACGGTCGGGTCTGCTGGCCGCCCTCGTGCTGGTGACCGCGGTGCTCGGCACCACGCTGAGCACCACACCGGCGGTCGGGTCCTCGGCGCCGACCACGGCGCCGAGCACGCCGAGCACCACGCCCTTCCCGCCTAGCCCGCCCACGAACCTGGCCGCCAGCGAGGTACGCAGCGTGTCGGTCACCCTCACCTGGACCGCCGCCACCCCCGGCTGCTGCCCCGTCGCCGGCTACGACATCACGTACTACAAGCCGTTCGACGACGTCCTCTACAGCGCCAGCGTCGGGGACGTCACCACCACCACCATCACCGGCTACGTCCAGCCCGGTCGCCAGTACTCGTTCCGGGTGGCCGCCCGGGACAGCCTCGGACACCGCTCCGGCTCGTCGGACACGGTGACCGTGGTCACCCCGGTGACGGACACCGGCCCGGACACCACGCCGCCGAGTGCCCCCCGGAACCTGACCGTCGGCGAGGTGACCGGCACGACCGCCGCGCTGTCCTGGTCGCCGTCGACCGACGACGTCGGCGTGCTCGGATACGACGTCTACCGGTTCGACGGCTGGTTCACCTCGACGCGCGTCGCCACCGTGGCGGGCACGACCTACACGGCGGCGCTGCCCCCGTCGACGCCGCTGCGCAACCTGTACTACGTGCGGGCCCGGGACGCGGTGGGCAACGTGTCGATCGCGTCCAACACGGTCACCCTGCCCACGGCGGACACCCCGCCCACCCCTCCGCCGTCCACCTGTCGGGTGAGCTATCGCAACGAGTCCGAGTGGCCGGGCGGATTCGTGGCCACCGTGACGGTCCGGAACACCGGGGCAGCGTCGATCGACGGCTGGACCGTCACCTTCACCTTCCCCGGAGACCAGCAGGTCACCTCGGGATGGAACGCCACGGTCGGGCAGACCGGCGCCACCGTGACCGCCCGCAACGTCGACTGGAACCGGACGCTCGCGCCGAACGGCTCCGCGACCTTCGGCCTCCAGGGCCGGTGGAACGCCAGCGACACGGCGCCGACCGGCTTCTCGCTGAACGGCGCCCCGTGCGCCGTCGGTGCGTGAGGGGCAGGGCAGTGAGCATCCGTGCCGCCGTACCCCACCGCCGCCCCCGGGCCCTGGCCGCGGCCGTCGCGGCCGGCGTCCTCGCCGTCACCGCCACGCTCGGCGGCCCGCCCGCGCCGGCCACCGCCGCGAACACGCTCAGCATGCGGGGCGCCGACGTCTCCTCCTTGCAGCGCAGCCTGGACCTGGGCGCGAGGTACTACGACGCCGGCGGTGTCGCCCGCGACCCCCTGGACATCCTGAAGTCCGTCGGCGTCAACTACGTCCGGCTGCGCGTCTGGAACAACCCGGCCAGCGGCTACAACAACAAGAGCCGGGTGCTGACCCAGGCGAGCGCCGCCCGGGCGAAGGGCCTGAAGGTGCTCATCGACTTCCACTACTCCGACACCTGGGCCGACCCCGGCAAGCAGTACAAGCCGGCCGCCTGGGCCGGCCACAGCCTGAGCCAGCTACGGACCGACGTGTACGCCTTCACCTACGACGTCTGCGCCAGCCTCCGGGCGCAGGGCACCCCGCCGGACAGCGTGCAGATCGGCAACGAGATCAACGTCGGGATGCTGTGGAACGAGGGGAAGGTCGTCAACAACGACTTCGCGCCGCTGGCCGGCCTGCTGAAGCAGGGCTACCAGGCGACCAAGGCGTGCGGCGGCGACATCCCGGTGATGATCCACACCGCGGACGCCGACAGCAACGCCAACGCCCGCTGGTTCTACGACGGCATCCGCGCCCAGGGCGTGCAGTGGGACATCACCGCCCTGTCGTACTACTGCATGTGGCACGGCACGCTGGCGAACCTCTACCGGAACATCGTCGACCTGCGCGGTCGCTACGGCAAGCCGGTGGTGATCGTGGAGACCGCGTACCCCTTCACCCGCGACAACGCCGACAGTGAGCCGAACGCCATCGGCGACGCGACCTGTGACGGCATCGCCGCGACCTGGGCCGGGCAGGCCCAGGAGTTCGACTGGGTGCAGAACACCGCGCGCAACGCCGGCGCCATCGGGGTCTTCTACTGGGAACCGACCTGGTACGCCGTGCGCGGCAACGGCTGGGACCCGGCCGACATCAACGGCACCGGCAACCAGTGGGACAACATGGCCGTCTTCGACTGGTCCGGGCGGGTGAACCCGGGCGTACGCTGGACGCCCTGACCTGCCCGGACCGGTCGCGCCGGTGACCGGCGCCCGCGGCGAGTGGCACAGGTCACAGCGGATCGGGACCCGGGACGGCCCGGGTGGTCGTCTTACCGGACGTGAGCAGAGGCATGGACGCGGCAGACGAGGGCGAACTCGTCCGACGTGTGGCCCGTGGCGACCGGCGGGCGTTCGACGAGCTGTACCGACGTACCGCGCCCTGGCTGGAGGTGCGGCTGCGCCGCCGGTGCGCGGACCCGGACGTGGTCGCCGAGGTGTTGCAGGACACCTACCTGGCGGTCTGGCGGGCGGCGGACAGCTTCGCCGGTGCCCGGGGTGGCAGCGGTGGCGGGGCGCGGGGGAGCGCGGTGGGCTGGCTGTGGACCATCGCCGCCCACCGCCTGGTCGACGCGTTCCGTCGTCGGGCCCGCACGGCGCAGGTGCCGCCGGTGCCGCTCACCCCGAGCACCGCGCCCGCCGCCGAGGACGAGGTGATGGCGGCCCGGGTCGGCCAGGAACTCGAGCAGGCGCTGCTCGTCCTGCCGCCCGAGGTCCGGGCCGCGCTGCGGGCCACGGTCCTCGACGGGCTCTCCCCGCGCGAGGCGTCGGTGCTGCTGGGCGTGCCGGAGAACACCGTCAAGTCCCGCGTACGCCGAGCCCGGATCGCCCTACGGGAGGCGCTGTCATGAGCAACCACCCCAGCCTGACCCAGCTCCAGCGCTACGCCGCCGGAGCACCCGACCTCGACGAGCCCGGCGTCTGGGCGATCGAGGTGCACCTCGAGGACTGCGCCGACTGCCGGGCCCGGCTGGCCGGCAGCACCACCGCGGCCACCCGGGCCGTGCTCGAACGGGTGGCGACGGCCCTGGACCGGGAGATCTCGGCGGCACCGGCTCCGGTCGCCGCCCGCCGGTCCTGGTCGGTGCTGCGCCACCGCTGGTTCGTCGGCACGCTGCTGCCGTGGCTGGCCATGACCGTCGTGGTGTTGGCCTGCGCCGCGCTGCTCGGCGTGCTGTGGACCGGCCAGCCCTCGCTGGTGCTGCTGGTCGCACCGCTGGCGCCGTTGCCGGGGGTGGCGGTCGCCTGGCACCGACGGGCCGACCCGGCCTGGGAGCTGATCGCCGCCACACCCGCCGCCGGGCTGACCATGCTGCTGCGGCGGACGGCTGCGGTGCTGGCGTGCGTCGTTCCCGCGCTCGCCCTGGTCGGCGCCGGCATCGGGGTGTCGATGGCCCTGATGCTGCTGCCCTGCCTGGCGTTCGCCGCCGCCGCGCTGCTGCTGGGCACGCTCGTCGGGGTGCGCCGGGCCGCGATCGGCCTGATCGCCGCCTGGACGCTCGTGGTGATCGCACCCAGCTTCGCCACCGCCCGGATGCCGGTGCTGCTGGCCGCGGGGAGCACAAGCGGTTGGGCGTTGGCCACGGCCCTGCTGACCGTCCTCGCCCTGCTCCGGCTCGACGGCTTCCGGCGACTTTCCCTCCGCGACTAGTCACCGCGACCACCGATGGAGATGATGATGCGTGCTGTGCGCGCGGTCGAGACGACCGCCACCACCCACCCCTGGGCGATCCACGCGACGGGGCTGCGGGTCCGGGCCGGGCGACACCTGGCCGTCGACGGCCTCGACCTGACGCTGACCACCGGCGTGCACGGACTGCTCGGCCCCAACGGCGCCGGGAAGACCACCCTGATGCGCGCCCTGGCGACCGTGCTGACCCCGGCCGGGGGGCGGCTGACGCTGCTCGGGCATCCGGTCGACGGGCGCGCCGACCTGCGACCGGTCCGCCGCACGCTGGGCTACCTGCCGCAGCAGTTCGGCTACTACCCACGGTTCACGGTCCGTGAGTTCGTCGCGTACATGGCCTGGCTCAAGGAGATGCCGAAGGCCGGCATCCCGGCGGCGGTGCAGCGGGCCGTCGACCGGGTCGGGCTGACCGCCAAGGCCGACGCCCGGTTGAAGACGCTCTCCGGTGGCATGCTGCGTCGCGCCGGCATCGCCCAGGCCATCGTCAACGATCCCCGCCTCCTGCTGCTCGACGAGCCGACCGTCGGTCTCGACCCGGAACAGCGCCTCGACTTCCGTGAGCTGCTGCGTGACCTCGGCACCGACAGTTGCGTGCTGGTCTCCACCCACCTGGTCGAGGACGTGGCGGCGGCCTGCACCGACGTCGTCCTGGTCAACGAGGGTCGGCTGGTGTGGCAGGGCACGCCCGAGGCGTTGAGCGCGCAGGGCGACCAGGGCCACGCCGGCGACAGCGCGGCCGAGCGCGGCTACTCCGCGCTTCTCCGCCGGCACCGCGCGGAGGCCGCCCGATGAGCATCCTGGGGATCGAACTGCGTCGTTCCGCCGCGGTCGGCGGCGCGCTGGTCGCGGTGGTGGTCGGCGTCGGCGCACTCTACGGCGCGACCGGTCGGTGGTCGAGTGGCTGGATGGCGTTGGCCATGACCGTCCGGGAGTACCTGCTCCTGCTGTGGCCGCTGGCCCTCGCCGCCGGGGCCTGGCAGGGGCGCCGGGAGCACCGGGCGAAGGTGACCGAGTTGTTCGCCACCACCGCCCGGCCCCGCGCCGCGCGGATGCTGCCGGTGCTCGGCGCGACGGCGCTCACCTTCGCGCTCGGCTACCTGGTGGTGACCGCCGCCGGCCTCGCCCGGATCGCCCCCACCGCCCCGTACCGGCCGGTGCCGACCTTCGCGGTGGTCACCGGCGTCGGCGCGCTCTCCCTGGTCGCCGCGGTGTGGCTCGGCCTGGGGATCGGGCGGATGCTCCCCGCCCTGGTGACCGCCCCGGCGCTCGCGGTGGGCGGCGTGCTCGTCGTCTTCTTCAGCGCCGTCGGACCCGCGGACCGGCAGGCGGCGGCCCTCTCGCCGGTCCACGGCTCGGGTCGGTTCCACGACTACCAGACGATCGACAGCCGGGTCAGCGGCGCGCTCGCGATCTGGTTGGCCGCGCTCGCCGTCACCGGTCTGCTGCTGTTCGTGGCCGGCGGCTGGCGGACCCGGACGGCGGCGGTGCTGCCGGTGGTGCTCGGGCTCGTCGCGGCGACCGCTGTCGTCCCCCGCGACCGGGACGCGCTGAACTGGCCGGTGGACCCGGTCGCCCGGGAGTTGGTGTGCACCGGTGACACGCCCACGGTCTGCGTCAGCCGGGTCCACGCGAACGTGCTCGGCACGTTGACCCCGCCGGCCCGGCAGGGGCTGGCCGCGCTGGCGAAGCTGCCGGACGCGCCGAGCGCCGTGCACGAGGACACCCGCACGATCGGGGACGACGGGTGGCCGGTCGCCCGGCACGGTGTCGTCACGATCGAGGTCCGGATCGACGCAGACGGCGGACTCGCCCACCCGGCCGCCGTGGTCAACCAGGTCGTCAGGGGACTGGGCGTGGCGTACGACGGGCGGTGCGAGCAGCGCAACGAGGTGGTCGAGCGCGCGGCGGCCTACTGGCTCCTGGGCCGCGAGCCGCGGTCCGACGTCGGTCTGGTCCCCGGAATGATCGAGGAGGATCCCGGGATCAACGCCGAGGCGGTCACCCTGTGGCAGGGGCTGCGGGCACTGCCCGACGGGGAGGCGCTGGCCCGGGTCACCGCCGTCCGCGACGCGCTCCGGGCCTGCCGGGACACCACCGGGATGCTGTCCGGGAGCGCCAGGTGACCTGGACGCTGCTGTACCTGCGCTCGCGACGCGTACCGCTGGCCCTGGCCGCGGCCCTCGGCGGCGCGGCGGCGGTCTGGGCGCTGTGCCTCGCCTTCGCCACGGAACGCGACGCCACCCCCATGGTGGTCGTGATGACGGTGACGCTGATGGTCGTGGTGCTCGCGCCCACGCTCGCCGGCCCCGACGAGAGCCTGGACCGGACGGCCTCGATGCGGTGGCCCCGGCGGCGCGCGGTGCACCTGCTGGCCGGCCTCGTGGTCGTCCTGCTGGTGCTGCTCGCCACCCGGCACACCGGCGCCCGGTTCGGGCCCGCCGGGATGGTGGTCCGCGACGCCGCCGGGCTGCTCGGGCTGACCGCGCTGTGCGCGACGGTGCTCGGTGCCGCCCGGTCGTGGTTCGTGCCGCTGGCCTGGACCGCCGTCGCGACCCTGTATCCGCAGGGGGGCGCCGGGGGAGCGGTCGCGACGTGGCAGGCCCAGCCGGCCGACAGCCGGGCCGCCGCGCTGACGGCGGTGGCGCTCGCCCTCGGCGGGCTGATCGCCTACCCGGCCGCCGGCCCGGCCCGCGGCCGACCGTCCGAGTAGTCCGAGCTTCCGCGACACGCGGGCTGCCCCGGGCCGGGTCAGGCGCCGGCGCCGCCGTCCACCGGCAGGATCGCGCCGGTCACCATGCAGGCGCGGTCGCTGAGCAGCCAGGCGGCGGCTTCGGCGACCTCCCGCGGCTCGGCCATCCGCCCGAGTGGACTGCTGGCGTCGATCCTCTCCCGGACGCCCGGGGACGCCGCCTGCCAGGCGTCGATCATCTCGGTCTCGGTGCGCCCCGGTACGGAGCGCACGCTGACCGCGCGCCGGGCCTCGACCGTGGGGATTGTGTCGACCTTCATCGATGAGTAACGTGGCGCACCGATGTGACTACTCAACGCTTCAATCGGAGGTGGTCCATGTGATGGGTGCCGTGGAGGCGGAACTGCCGCTCTGGCCGCCGGTCAATCCCACCCGAGGTCCGTTCGCCCCGCTGGACGAGGCGGAGCGCCAGCGTTACGCCGGCCCGGTGAGACGGGTGCGCCTGCCCACCGGGGCCGCGGCCTGGCTGGTCACCCGGCATGCCGACGTCCGTCGAATGCTGCGGCACCCCGCCTTCAGCGCCGACTTCAACCGCCCCGGCTTTCCGTTGCTGCGCCCGTTGCCGCCCCAGGCGCCCGAGGAGGGCAAGGGCATGTTCTTCCAGATGGACGGCACCGAGCACGCCCGGCTGCGCCGGATGCTGACCGCCGAGTTCATGATCAAGAATGTCCGTCGGATCGAGCCGCTGATCCGGCGTAGCGTCGAGGAGTCGCTCGACGCCCTGGCCGCCGCCGGGCCCCCGGCCGATCTGGTGTCGACCTTCGCCCTGTCCCTGCCGTCCATGGTGATCTGCCACCTGCTCGGCGTCCCCTACGCCGACCACGACTTCTTCCAGACCCGCAGCCGCTCTCTGCTCGATCACGGGATGCCGCCGGAACGGCTCCGGCACGCGTTCGGGGAGCTGCGTGACTACCTCCGGGCGCTGATCGACGCCAAGCGGGCCCGGCCCCAGGGGACGGACGATCTGCTCGGCCGGCTGATCCGGGAGCGGGTCGAGCCGGGGGAACTCGACGTGGACGAGCTGGCCGGGATGGCGATGCTGCTGCTCGTCGCCGGTCACGAGACCACCGCCAACATGATCGGGCTGAGTGTCCTGCTGCTGACCCGGGAACCCGGGCGGTACGCGCTCCTGCGCGACGAGCCCGACCGGACGGCGGATCTGGTGGAGGAGCTGCTGCGTTACCTGAGCGTCGTGCGGACCGGGGTGCTCCGGGTGGCCACCGAGGACGTCGAGATCGGCGGCCGGGCGATCCGGGCCGGCGAGGGCGTGATCGCCCTGATCGCCCTGGCCAACCGGGACGACGAGGTCTTCGACGACCCGGACCGGTTCGACCCGTACCGGCAGGCGCACCAGCAGGTGGCCTTCGGGTTCGGGGTGCACCAGTGCATCGGGCAGCCGCTGGCCCGCGCCGAGTTGCGCATCGCGCTGTCGGGGCTGGCCCGCCGCTTTCCCGACCTGCGCGTGACGGCCGCCCCGGAGGAGTTGAGCACCCGGGACAACTCGATCGTCTTCGGTCTCGACGCGCTGCCGGTGACCTGGTGACCGCCGCCGGCGGCCCCGTCGGCGAGGAGCGGACGGTGCGGGTGGAGGTGGACCGGGACGCCTGTTGCGGCTCGGGGAACTGCGTGCTCGCCGCGCCGGAGGTGTTCATTCAGGACGACGCGGACGGGCTGGTGCTGCTGCTGGCCGCCGCGCCGCCGGCGGAGTGCGCCGAGCGGGTGCGCCGCGCCGCCGACCTCTGCCCGGCCGGGGCGATCCGGGTCACCTGACGGGGACGTCCACGGCGGGATCGGGCGACACGCGGATGCACCGCCGGCCGGAAGACGACATGATGCAGGCCGGAGCGCGCACGCGGTCACCAACCGGAGGGGAACAATCGTGAACGACCTGCCCGAGTCGGCGTCGCCGGCCGAGACCGTGGCGATCGACCCGGCCGTGCCGCCCAGCGGACCGGGCTGCGTCGAGTGCGGGTCCACCGACGGGTGGTGGTTCCACCTGCGCCGCTGCGCGGCCTGCGGGCATGTCGGCTGCTGCGACTCGTCGCCCGGCCAGCACGCGACCGCGCACGCGGCCACCACCGGCCACCCGGTCGTGCAGAGCTTCGAGCCCGGCGAGTCGTGGTTCTGGGACTACTCCCGCGACCGGTTCCATGCGGGCGGGCCGGAGCTGGCCGAACCGCACGCGCATCCGCTCGACCAGCCGGCCCCGGGGCCCGAGGGTCGGGTGCCGGGCGACTGGCAGAGCCGGCTGCACTGAGCCGACCGGCGACGCGGGGACGGCGACGGCCGCCACGCCCGCGTGGCCGGCTCACTCCGGCTGCGGCACCAGCCCGGCCGCGCGGAACCACTGCCCAGCAGCACCGCCTCGGCGGCGGCCAGGAACTGTCCTGTCCACCGCAGATCCGCCGGCGAAAACCTTTTACACTTTCTCAACTCTTGTAAATATTTATCGCCGTCGTGATACTGGTGCCGGGTCCGGCAGCCGTCCCGGACCGGACGGGCCGGGCCAGCGAACCGGCCGGTCACCTCCTGGATGAGGAGCGCCCGATGCCGACTTCCCTCCGACGCCTCACCGGCCGACTGGCCGTGGTGGTGCTCGCCCTGACCGCCGTCCTGGTCGGCCCGGCCGCCGCGCAGGCCGCCACACCGGCCTGGCCGACCATCGGCGCCGGCATGTCCGGCGCCAACGTCGCCTCGGCCCAGTTCCTGCTCCGGCACCACGGCCAAACCCTGACCGTGGACGGCGCCTTCAGCGCCGGCACGACCGCGGCCACGCAGGCGTTCCAGTCCGCGAACGGCCTCACCGCCGACGGCGTCGTCGGCGCACTGACCTGGTCGCGGCTCGTCGTGACGCTGGACCCCGGCGCGAACAACAACGCGGTACGCGCGTTGCAGACCGCGTTGAACAAGTACGGGTACGGGTTGACTGTCGACGGGGCCTGGGGCGCCGGCACCACCGACGCGGTGACCGCCTTCAAGACCGGGCGCGGGCTCACCGGCGGCACCACCGTCGGCGCGACGACCTGGCAGTGGCTGCTCGGCGGGGGCGGTGGCGGTGGCCTCTACGCGCCGATCATCGACCGCTCGGTCCTGCCCCGGTCGGAGTACGACGACCCGCACCACGACTACCCGGCGATCGACCTGCCCACGGTGACCGGCGTGACCACGTACGCGATCACCGCCGGCACGGTCGGCTACGCGGGCGGCAGCTGCGGCAACGGCATCGGCCTCACCGCCGACGACGGCGCGTACTACCTCTACTGCCACCTGTCGTCCCGCGTGGTCGCGGCCGGGGCGCGGGTCAGCCCCGGGCAGGTCGTCGGCTACACCGGGGCCACCGGCAACGTGACCGGGCCGCACCTGCACCTGGAGATCCGGGTGAACGGCGCCAACCGCTGCCCGCAGCAGCTCCTGCTGGCCGTCTACGACGGTGTCGCCGTCCCGGCGCCCTCGGCGCTGCCCGCCACCGGATGTTTCTACTGACCGCCGTCGTTGTCGGGTCCCCCGACGCCCGGGTCCGGCGTCGGCGCGGGTCGCGGCCGGTGTAACGGTGATGAAACGGTCCTGTCGTTACTGTCCTGGTCCAGCGGCGCGCGCTTCGGAAACCCACCGTCTACGACAGGACTTCCGCCATGCGACGGACATTTCTCCGCGTACTCATGATCGCCGCCCTGGTGGCCGGCGGCCTCGGCCTCGGTGCGGGCGCCGCGCCGGCACCGGCCCTGGCGGCCTACGGTGCGGTCAAGTGGCCGGCGACCGGGGTGATCACCAGCAAGGTGGACGACCGGTGCCCCGGCTACGACAACCACGACGGCTACGACATCGCCGGCAACTACCGGTCGGTGATCTCGGCCGCCTACGCCGGGTCGGTGAGCTACATCGGCTGGGACGCCGGCGGCTACGGGAACTTCGTCATCATCACGCACACCAACGGCTGGAGCACCCTCTACGGTCACCTCGACGGGTTCGTCTCCCGGATGCGGGTGGGGGAGTACTTCAACCGTGGTGACGGCATCGGCTACATGGGTTACACCGGCGGGGTCTCGCCGCCCGGCATCGGCGGCACGCACCTGCACTTCGAGATGCTGCGCTACGACTCACCGCAGGTCTGGAACTCGGCCGGCACCTGTGGCCAGAGCGTGAGCCGGGGCAGCTCGATCCCGTTCGACTTCGCCGGCCTGAACTGACCGGTGACCGCCCGACGGCGGCGGGCGGTCACCCGCCCGCCGCCGTCACCTGTCGGGCGTCGCCCCGGCTGCCCACCGCGAGGTAGGTCCGCCGGGCGCGTGCCATGTCGCCCGCCAGCACCGCCTCCGCCGCCTGCCGCCACGGAGATTCGACGGGCGCGTGCCGGGCGAGGGCGCGCACGTCGAGGCCCGCCTCGCGCAACGCCAACGGCAGGTCGACGCCGAAGCTGCTGGTGAGCGCCGCGCCGTGCACCCGGTCCAGCAACTCCTCCGCCGTCGCGGTGATGCGGGCGCGCGGCCGGCCCAGGGCGATCCGCACCCGTAGCCGCTGCACCAGCGCGGGGCCGAGCAGCGTCGCCCCGCCGTCGCGCCGCGCCAGGCGTTCCGCCGCGCCGGAGTGCCGGTCGGCGGCCGGCAGGTCGCCCTGGTGCAGGGCCAGGCGCGACAGGACGACGTGCACCTCGGAGGCCATCCGGTGGTGGCGGTGCTCGCCGCGCAGGTAGCGGACGCCCGCGCCGCGCGCCGCGGTCCACCGGCCGCGCTGGAACGCCTCCCGCACCCGTTCGGCGACCAACCACGGCACGTCGGCGGTCGCCTCCTGCCCGCGGATGCTCCCCACGGCCAGTTCCCGGTAGGTGGCCGCCGGGCCGAGCCGCGCCCGCCGGTCCTCGGCGTCGGCCAGCGCGACCCAGAGCGTCGGAGGCACCCAGCCGAGACGGTCCCGGTACGCCTGTGTGAGGTGTGCGAGTTCGGCGACCACGTCCGCGTCCCCGGCGGTCAGGTCGACGAGCGCCAGGTTGGCACGGGCCCGCAGGTCCAGCGGCGTCAGGGACATCTGCCGGGCCCAGGCCAGCCCGAGCAGCCCCGCTCGCCGCGCCGCCCGGCCCCGGTCGCTGACCGCCAGGATCCCGCAGATGTTGACCAGGGCCGCCGCGCCGGCCGGGTCGGGCGCGCGGTCGTCGATCAGGTCGACGGCCTCCGCCACCCGCCGGAGGGCGGAGTCGTCGTCCCCGGGGCGGAGCCAGAGCACCCGGGCCTGCCAGGACAGCGCCTCGGCGGCCTGGTGCCGCCGGTTCTCCCGGCGGAACAGCGTCGCCGCGCGGGCCAGCTCGTCGAGCCCCGCGCCGGCCTGGTGGTAGCGGACCTCGCCGAGCCGCAGCAACGCCTCGGCGCGGGCGGCCGGGTCGCCACCGAGCCGCAGGGTGGCGGTGAGGCAGTGCGCCGCCCGCCGGTAGTCGCCCCGGTCGGCGATGTAGGCGCCGGCCTCGGTCAACGCCCGCAGCGCGGCTCGGCTCCCCGGCGTCGGCGACCGGTCGTCCGCGCCGGCCCGGATCACCTCGCGCGCCGACGGCGAGCTTCCCGGCAGCGGCTCGTCGTGGTCGAGGATCCGGCGGTACGTCCGCACCAGCGCGGTGCTCGGCTCCACCCCGAGGTCGTCGCGCAGCCGCCGGCGGAAGGCCCGATGGGCGGTGACGGCCTCGTCGTACCGGCCGGCGAGCGACAGCGCGCGCAGGTGCAGGTCGTGCACCCACTCGGCGGTGGGTTCCTGCGCGGCGAGGGCGGCCAGGTCGGGCAGGACCGTCCGGTGGTCGCCGAGCCGCAGGCGCGCGTCGAACGACATCCGCCGCAGTTCCCGCACCTCCTCGCCGACCGCCACGAGTTCGGGCCACCGGTCCGGATCCGACCAGACGCCCTGGCACGGCGCACCGCGCACCAGCGCCGACGCGCGGTCGAGCAGGTCCACGGCCAGGGCCAGGTCCCCGCTCGCCTCGGCGCGACGGGCCTGGTCCCGAAGCTGACGCAGGTCGGCGAGATCGCTGCTCCCCGGGCCGAGGTCCCACCGGTAGCCGTCGGCGGTGCGGCGCAGGCCGGCGTCGGCGTCGGGACCGGCGGTCCGAAGCCGCTGCCGGAGCCGGTGCACGAGGACGCGGATCGCGCCGCGGTCCACGTCGTGGCGCTCGGACCACACCCGGGCCGAGAGCGCGGACAGGGGCACGCCGGCCGCGTACCGCAGCGCCAGCGCGGCCACGAGCGCCCGCTGTCGCGGGCCCGGCCCGAGCACGTCGGTCCCGTCGACCCGTACGTGCAGCGGGCCCAGGACCCCGCACCACAGCGGGGGACGGCTCCCGGGCTCGTCGCGCCCGGTCGTCGGATTCGGGTCGGGCCGGTCCCACGCCAGCCGCCCAGGGCCCCTGTCCATCGATGCACCTCGACGTCAAGTCTAGGCGTCGCCGGGGCCGGTCCCGTCCCTTGACATGCGGACCGGCAGGAAGATGGCGTTCCGGCGCGACGCCGAGATGAACCCCGACCGCAACCCGGAACTCCTGGAGACCGTCCTCCGTGTCGGACAGTGTAGAGGCCGGACGGTGGCGCGGGGCCGGCCCGCAGCCGCGGACCGGCCCCCCCGCGGCACCCGGTGGATCAGACGCAGTCGGCGGTGATCTGGTCGTCGGCCAGGATCACGCCGTACCCGCCGCCGCACTGTCAGTTGCCGTCGCGGTAGGTGGCGCCTGGCGCGTGCCGGCCCGGCCGCGCCGGTCAGACGCCGTCGGGGCCCTGTCGGCGCAGGTCGTCGACAGTGGTCATGGCCTGTCGTAGCTGGGTCAGCCAGTCGTCGGTGTGCCGGCCGACGAGCCGGACGCACCAGGCCAGCGCCTCCGAGCGGGAACGGGCGACGCCGGCGTCCACCAGGGTGTCGAGGATCTGCCGCTCCGGCTGGCGGAGCCGGGTCATCACCGGCGCGGCGAGGTGGGAGAACAACTGCTCGGTCGCCCCGCAGCGCACCCCCCAGCTCACCTTGCGCTGGTAGCGGTGCTCGACCTGGCGGGCGACGCGGATGCGGTCGTCGCGGGTGTCCTCCCGGAACCGGAGTATCCGCCCGGCCTGGGCGGCGGTGCGGTCGGCGTCGGTGACGTCGGCGGCGAGTTGGGGTTCGGGCAGGCGGCCCCAGATGGTGATCTCGTCGCGGTCGATCACGACCTGCGGTGGCTCGGAGAACCATCCGTCCGGGGTCACGCCGGTGATCCAGCCGGTGGCGTCGGCGGTGGATTCGGGTCGGGCGTGGGGCGGGGTGTGGCGAGGGGACATGACGACTCCTTTGCTCGTGATTACATGATTACATGATTACAGAGTTTCGCGACAACGCGTTCCGCTCACCGCGAACACCGTCGGCGCGGCCACCGCAGGGGGGTGCTCGACGGCGGACCGGTCGGGTGCGTCGATAGACTCCGCGTCGCGGCAAGATGACCTTCCGTCGTTCGTCGCGTGCCGGGCTCCCGGTCGGTGCAGAAAGTGGGTGATCCCGAGTGAGCGCTCTGTCGGTGATCGCAGCCGACACCATCACCACGGCCCTGGTGGTCCTCGCCTCCGACGGGCGGCCACTGTGGCGCAACCTGGCCGGTCACCGGCTGGGACCGGGCCTGGACGAGCTGCCGCTGGCCGGCCTGGCACCCGGCGAGAGCATGACCGACCTCCCCGTCCCCGCCGCGGACGGCACCCTGCGGTGGTTTCAGATGCGGTGCCACGGCATGGAGCACGCGGGCCAGCGGCTGCGGCTGGTCGAGGTGCGTGACGTCAGCGCCGAACGCGAGGAGCGCGAGCGGGGACGCAACTACCGGTGGCGGCTGGCGCACATCGAACAGCTCGCCAAGGTCGGCACCTGGGAGTGGGACGTGCGGGGCAACGCGGTCGTCTGGAGCGACGTGCTGCTGCAGATGTTCGGCCTGCCGCCCGGCACGACCCTCGACTACGGGTCGTACCGCCGGATGCTGCACCCCGACGACGTGGCGATGATCGAGAGCACGCTCGACACGGCGCTGCGCACCGGCGAACCCTTCTCGTACACGCACCGGATGTTCCTCGCCGACGGCGTGACGATGCGTGTGTTCGAGTGCTACGGCGAGGTCTTCACCGACGACGTCGGCGCGCCGACGCGGGTGCTCGGCACCGCCCACGACATCACCGACATGCGCCGGGTCCAGGACGAGCTGACTCGCCTCGCCGAGCGCGACCCGTTGACCGACCTGCCGAACCGGCGCGCCCTGCTGGCCCGCATCGACGAGCTGCTCGCCGACGACCAGGGCACCGGCGCGTTGCTGCTCGTCGACATCGACAACTTCAAGGACATCAACGACGTGCACGGGCACGCGGTGGGCGACGAGGTCCTGCGCGCGCTGGCCCGGCTGCTGGCGCACGAGCTGCCGCCCGGCACCGTGCTGGGCCGGCTCGGCGGGGACGAGTTCGCCGTCGTCCTGCCCGGGGCGGACGCGGCGGGCGCCGTGGTGTTCGCCGAGGCGATGTGTGACGCCGTGGTGCGCGCCCCGGTGCCGACCGCCGGCGCCGGGCTGCGGGTGACCCTCAGCATCGGCGCCGCCGCCCGGCAGCCCGGCGACACCCGCGACACCCTCCTGGCGCACGCCGACCTGGCCCTCTACGAGGCGAAGGACGCCGGCCGCAACCGGGCCCGGCTCTACCTGCCCGAGCAGTACCGCCACGCCGTGCGCCGGGTCAGCGTGACGACCCGGGTGCGCCGGGCGCTCGACGAGAACCGGATGAGTCTGGACGCGCAGCCGATCGTCGACCTGTCGACCGGCCGGGTGATCAGCCACGAGCTGCTCATCCGACTGCGCGACGGGGTGCAGCCGGCCCTGTCGCCCGCGCAGTTCCTGCCCACCGTGGAACGCGACGACCTCATCGGTGACCTGGACCGCTGGGTGGTGGCCACGGCGACGGCGGCCCTGGCCGCGCCGGGTCCCACCCGGGCCCGCCTACGGCTGGACATCAACATCTCCGCCCGCTCGCTGGAGTCACCGGGGTTCGGCGACTGGGTGGTGCGGACCCTGCGTGCCGCCGGCATCGAGGCCGACCGGCTGGGACTGGAGGTCACCGAGACCGCGGCGATCACCAACGTGGCCGCCGTCCGACACCTCGCCGACGCGCTGCGCGCCGCGGGCTGCCGGCTGAGCCTCGACGACTTCGGCGCCGGCTTCGGGTCGTTCGCCTATCTCAAGCACCTGCCCTTCGACACCGTGAAGATCGCCGGGGACTTCGTCCGGCAGGCGGACCGCGGCGGCGCGGACCCGGTCCTCATCGACGCCGTCGTCCGCGCCGCGCACGGCCTGGGCATGCGGACCGTCGCCGAGTCGGTCGAGCAGGCGCCCCTGGTTCCGGCGCTGCGTTCGCTCGGCGTCGACGCCGGGCAGGGCTACCATCTGGGCCGTCCCGCGCCCCTGGACGACCTGTTGCGTCGGACCGCCCACGCCTGGCAGGACACCGTCGTCGTGCCGACCGTCGTCCGGCCGCCCGAGCCCTGACCGACCGCCCCTCGGAGGACCCCGTGACCCCACCCCTCGCCCCGGCGTCGCCCATCGGCGCCGAACTCGTCACCGACGACCTCGATGCGGCGCGTGACTTCTACGGTGACCTGTTCGGTTGGACGTTCACCACCACCGCGCACGGCGGCACCGCGTACGCCGGTGGGGTGGTCGCCGCCGAGCTGCGCCGCGGCGACGGCGTGGCCCGGTGGTGGACGGTCTTCGGCGCGGCCGATCCGGCCGGCGTCCGGGCGACCGCCGAGCGGGCCGGAGCCCGGGTCACCGGCGACGAGGTGCGCGATCCGCTCGGCGCGGCCTTCCGCCTGCGGGCCGGCGCGCCGGCGGCGGCCTCCGGGGTGGGCCAGCCCTGTTGGTACGAGTACATGACCGGGGACACGGAGCCGGCCGACCGGTTCCTCGCCGACGCGCTGGGCCTGCGGGCCTCGGTGCCGCCGGGCGCCCCGGACGACTCCTACGCCCTGCTCGCCGGCCCGGCCGGCCCGGTCGCCGGCCGGCTGCGGATGCCGCCGCCGCTGCGAGACCTGCTTCCGACCGGCTGGATGGTCTACGTGGCGGTGACCGATCCGGACGACACCGCCGCGCGGGCCGCCCGGTCGGGTGGCCGGGTGCTGGTGCCGGCGAGCGACGTCATGACCGGCCGGGTGTGCGCCCTCGCCGACCCGGCGGGTGCGGTGCTCACCGTGATCCGACCGGTGGCCACCGGCGGCTGACCACCCGTCGGGACGACCGGCCCGCCGGCGTGCCACGCTGGCGGGATGCCGACGTTGCCACTGACCCCCGACGACCTGCTCACCACCACCCGAACCGTGCGTAAGCGGCTGGACCTGACCCGTCCGGTGCCGATGGACCTCGTCCGGGAGTGCCTGGAGATCGCCCTGCAGGCGCCCTCCGGCTCCAACCGGCAGGGCTGGCACTGGCTGGTCGTCACCGACCCGGGCGTCCGGTCCGCGATCGGCGGGTTCTACCGCCGCGCGGTCGAGAGCTACCTGGCGTCGGAAGGGTCGGCGGCACGGTTGTTCGTCGACGAGCCCGAGCGCGCCGCGGTGCAGCGGCGGGTCGGGGAGAGCGTGGCGTGGCTCGGCGACCGGATGGGCCAGGTGCCGGTGCTGCTCATCCCGTGCCTGCGGCTCTCCGGCGGCGGCGAGTTGCCGCCCGGCAACCAGGCCGGGCTGTGGGGGTCGCTGCTGCCGGCCGCGTGGAGCTTCATGCTGGCGGCGCGCGCCCGCGGACTCGGCACCGCCTGGACCACGCTCCACCTGGCGTACGAGGCGGAGGTGGCCGAGTTGCTGGGCCTCCCGGCCGATGTCCGGCAGGCGGCCCTGATCCCCACCGCCTACTACACCGGCGACACGTTCCGGCCGGCGAAGCGCCAGCCACTCGACGAGGTGCTGCACGTCGACCGCTGGTGAGATCTTCCGCCGCGCCGGTCAGCACGACGCGCCGCGCGTTCGGGTACCACGACGGCCAGGCGGTGGCGTCGACGAGCCGCTCCCACACCGCCGGCGGGGGCAGCGGCACGAACGCCTCGTTGCGGGTGTGCACGGGGCAGCGCGCCGGTTCCCGGCCGGGCGGCCATCCGGGGGCGGTCACCGCAGGTCCCGCAGCGTCGTACCGGGCGTGGTCAGCGCGATCTGCGGGCCGTGCACCTCGGCCGGGGTGCGGTAGCCCGGCGGCGCGTCCCCCGCCGCGGTCCGGGCCAGCAGCTCGACCGCGGTGTGGGCGCTGTACCGGTAGGCGTCCGGACCGGTCAGCACCGCCTCGGCCACCGTGCCCGCGTCGTCCCGGACCAGCCCGTGCACCAGCGTGCGACCGGCGTCGAGCTGCGCCGGCGTGGGCCCGTCCGGCAGCCGGGCCAGCAACGCGGCCCGGACGCGCCGCGCGGCCGGGGACGTGACCAGCCACGGCGCGGCCGGGGCGGCGCGCAGCGCCAGGCGGATCGGCGCGGGCGCGGCGAAGAACGTCGCGACGTCCGCGACCCCGGTGGACCGCGCGGCGGAGACCACGTCCGCGCGCCAGGGGTTGGTGACCACCCGGGTACGCGTCGCGCCGTCGCCGATCCACCGGTGCTCGGCGGCGGCGCGCGCCGGCACCAGCCGCCCGTCGCGTCGCTGCACCCCGGCGTCCGCCATGCCCCCGGTCAGCGTGTCGAGCGTGCCGCGCGACACCCGGCCGACGGTGGCGAACGACAGCTCCAGCCGGCGGGCGGTCGGCAGCCGCCGGGCGAGGTGCACGGCCACCGCGTCCGTCGGCACCACACCGAAGCCGACGCCGGGCATCGCCATCACCCCGGCGGCGGTCAGCTCGGCGTCCCGCCGCCACACGGTCAGGAACTCCGCCGCCTCCCCGGACAGGTCGAGGTAGGGCGTTCCGGTCCGGACACAGGCGTCGAGCAACGGCTGCTGGGTTACGGCGAACGGACCGGCCGCGTTCAGCAGCACCGAGGCGTCGGCGAGCAGCCGGTCCAGCGCGTGCGGCTGCTCCAACGCGGCGGTACGGACCGAGGCGTCGAGACCCAGCGCCGCGAGCCGGTTCGCGTCCCGGCCGGCCAGCACCGGGCGGAGCCCGCGGTCGACGGCGAGCCGGGCGACGAGCCGGCCGACGTAACCGGTGGCCCCGTAGATGATGAGGGAAGACACGCCACGACCATGACCCGCCGGGACCGCCGGTGTCCAAGAGACGCTGGCGCGGTGTCGAGAGGTTTCTCCTATCCGACCTGGCTAGGGTGGGGCCGGTGGACCTGGAGCGGGTACGGGCCTTCGTCGCCGCCACGGAGTGGATGAACTTCACCGCCGCCGCCGAGGAGCTGGGCCTGGCGCAGCCGTCGCTGTCGGCGCGGATCCGGGCGCTGGAGACCGACCTCGGCGTCGAGCTGTTCTCCCGACGCAGACGGCAGGTCGAGCTCACCGCGGCGGGCCGGGCGTTCCTGCCGCACGCGCGCGCCCTGCTCGACCTCGCCGCCGAGGCGCGCCGCGACGCCCGCCGGGCCGCGGACGCGGCGCCGGGTCGCCGGCTGCTCATCACCACGCTGGCCGCCAGCGTCGACGAGTTGAAGGCGGAAACCGTCCTCGGGCTGCGGCGTGACCTGCCGGGCTGGCAGGTCACGCTCACCGGCGTGCCGTTCCGGGAGCATGTCTGGCGGCTGCGGGCCGGCACCGCCGAGGCCGGCTACCTGTGGCCGCCGTACACGCCGGACGCCGTTCGCGACCTCCACCTGGAGCCGGTCGGCGCGTTCCGGCGGCTGCTGGCCGTGCCGGCGCGGCACCACCTGGCCGGACGGCCGGAGCTGACCGTGGCCGACCTCGCCGGGGAGCCGCAGGTGCCGCTGCCGGACGACGTCGACGCCGCCTTCGTCGCCGGGTGGCGGCTCACCCCGGCCGCGCCGGTCGGCGCCGGGGAACCCGTGACCGACGTCGCCGGGCTGCTGCGCGCGGTGGCCGGCGGCGTCGGCTGCTGCCCGGTGCCGTCCCTGCTGGCCCGCACCGCGGCCACGCCGGGCGTGGCGTACGTCCCGGTGCGCGGGGTGCCGCCCGCGACGCTGGCGCTGGCCTGGCGGGTGGACGCGCACCCCGAGATCGACCACGCGCTCCGGGCCGCCGCAAGCCGGGCCCGTGGCGGGCCGGCGGACTGACCGGGCTACCCGGCCCGCGACCGGCCCGGGGCGTCGCTGGTGGTCAGCGCGTCGGCGATCGCCGCCCACACGCCCGGGTGGGCGACCATCCCGCCGTGCGAGCTGTCCACCGTCACGCAGCGGGCCGCCGGGTCCTGGGAGGCGTGCCAGGACACGATGCCGTCGCTGCGGCTGGCGATCGAGGTGAACGGCAGGCCCGGCGGCGCGGGCGCCAGCACGTCGTCGTGGACCTCGCGGCAGCAGTCGCCGAACGGGCAGTTGCGCACCCAGTCCCGGCGGCCGAGCCGGGTCATGGTGGCCATCCACATGGTCAGCAGTCGTACCGCCAGGTGGATCCCGAACGGGTCGGTCAGCGGCGAGCCGAGCGTGACCAGGGCGCGTACCCGCCGGGGGTGGCGGACGGCGAGGGCCTTCGCGAACATGCCGCCCCGGCTGTGGCCGACGAGGGTGACCGGCCGCCCGGTCTCGGTGTGCAGGCGGACCAGGGCCGCCTCGACGACGGCCAGGTCCCGGCTGGAGCAGCGGCGGCCGTCGGTGAGCCCGGTCGGCCGGGCGTCCCAGCCGCCCTCGCGCAGCCAGTCCCGCAGCAACGCCACCCGGTCGTCGCCGGCGGCGAAGCCGGGCACGACCAGCACCGGCGCCCCCGGCTCGGGCGGCGTCGGCGGCGCGGGACGCGCGGCCCGCAGGGCGGCCAGCTCGGCGCCGGCCCGCCGTTCCCGCCAGATCGGCGGCGTCACGCTGCGCGGCAGCCCGAGGTAGTGCAGCGGCGTCCGGAACGGCTGCCAGGCGCCCTCGCTCACCGGGTGCTCCCCTCCGTCGTCGGCCGGGCCGCGCCGTCCGCCCCGTCGTCCTCCCGGCGCAGCGCCGCGTCCAGCCGTTCCAGTGTGGTCGCCATGCCGGCGCGCAGGTGGGCGGCGCGGTCCGCGACGCCGACCAGGCGCTGGACGGCGCGGACCGCCGCCATCTGGGGCGTCGCCCGGGTCATCGACTCGGTGACCCGGGTGCCGCCGTCGACCGGCTCCAGCTCGTAACGCCAGGTGGACGACGACGGCCAGGCGGTGGTGAACCCGAACACGCGGCCGGGCACCGCCTCCGTCACGGTCGCCGTCATGCGCCAACGGTAGAACGGACCGATCCGGTTGCTGCCGGTGAACCGCCGGCCCGGTTCGCGCCACCGGGCGGCGTACGTCTCCGGGCTCCACTCGCCCATCCGGGTGATGTCGCTGACCAACGCGTAGACCCGGTCCGGGGCGGCCGCGACGGTGCGGCTGACGCGGACCGAGAGCGCGGGCCGCGCCTCGAGGTCGGCGATCACGCGGCGGGCGAGCCGCGCGGACGACGCGGGGTTCTGCCCGGTGTAGAGGTTGCGGTCCACGGTGACGAACGGCCGCAGCGGCACGCGACCACGGACGTAGCGGGCGCCACGGGCCACCAGCTCGTCCTCCAGCAGCCAGCGGGCCTTGCGGGCGAACCGGTTGAGCAGCTCCTCCCGGTTCGACAGGCCGGTCATCGTGTAGCCGGCGAACGGCCACGTCCCGTCCTCGCCGGTCGCCGCCAGCGTGGCGGCGGGGGCGTGGCAGAGCAGGGCCAACGGCGTGCCGGCGCGCAGGGCCCGGGCCAGCAGCGCGCCGGAGACCGGGTCGACGGCGAGGTCCTCCATCGGGCCGTGCCCGCCCGGGTAGAAGACCGCGTCGTAGTCGGTCGGGTCCACCTCGGACAGCTTCCGCGGGTGGGCGAACTCCCGCGCGTGGGCGGCGAGATGGCGGCGGTGCCGGCGCGCGCGCCGGGGACCGGTCGCGGGCAGCCGCAGGCTGAGCGGGTCGACCGTCGGGGGCACGCCGTCGGGGGTCGCCACGGTGACCCGCCAGCCGGCGGCGGAGAAGAGCCGGTGCGGCTCGACGACCTCCTCGGCCCAGACGCCGGTGGGGTGCCGCGTGCCGTCCCGCAGCGTCCAGTGGTCGGCCGCGGACAGGACCATCAGCACCGCGCGCATCGCTCCGCCTCCCCAAATTCAAACCAGGTGGTTCGGTTCAGGTATAGCACCGGTCGCGGGAAAATCAAACCGTCTGGTTCGGTTCGTGTCGCGCGGTTCTCCCCGCGTGGACGACGTCAGCCCGGCGGACGGACCAACCGCTGCGCGGCGCGGCGGACCTGGGCCCGGGCGTCGTCGTCCGAGTCGGGCTGCGGCCCGAGCGCCCGGTGCAGCTCGACCGGGGCGGTGAGCCAGGACGTGGCCACCGCGATCAACGCGGCCAGCAGGTGGTGCGGCGGCCATTCCGGATCGACCAGTCCCGCCCGCTGTGCGTCCCGGATCACCGCGATCTTGTGCCGGTAGCCCGTCACGCGCTTCTCCGACACCTGCTCGGCCCGCCCGCGTTCGTGCAGCCATGCCCACGCCGCGATGCGTTGCAGGTCGGGCCGGGCGGCGAACGTGTCGTGCAGCCGGACCGTGTAGTCCACCAGGTCGGGCGTGATCGGCACCACCCGGGACAACTCCTCGAGCCCGACCTCCATCACGGTGTCGAACAGGGCGTCCTTGTCGCCGAACCAGGCGTAGATCCGTTCCTTGCTGGCCCGCGCCCGCTCCGCGATCCGGTTGATCCGCGCGCCGTCGACGCCGTGCCGGGCGAACTCCGCCATCGCCGCGTCGAGCACCCGCCGCCGGGTCTCCAGGCCCCGCGCCTGCGTCGCTGGAGAGGTCATCCGGCCACGTTAGCGCAGATGGTCGCGCCCCTCGGGCGGGCCGGGCCGGGGCGTCGGGGCACGCCGCACCACGCCGCTCGCGATCGGCGCCGACGAGTCCGGCCGGATCTACGCCGGCCGGCGGCGTCGCGGCGGCGGTGGCGCAGGTCGACAGGGCCGGGTTCTGGCGTGGTCCGGGGCCGTCCCTCGGCACCGGCTACCTCGCCGCCTGGCCCGGCCTCGGCTGACCGCCCCGCCGCCGGTGCCGCGGCGTCCACCGCGGCACCGGGGCCGGTCAGGGGGCGCCGGTGACCGCGGTGCCGGCCCTGGTGATCCGGTACGTGATTTTCGCGCCGCTCCAGAAGTGGAAGGTGAGCGTGACGGTGCCGTCGTTCACCTCGGCGAAGAACTCCGGTTTCAGGATGATGGTGTCGGCGGTGTAGTCGGGTTGGAAGTGTCCCCAGAACTCCTTGAACGGCGTCCAGTTGGCCGGGCCGGCGGGGCTGCCGTCGGCGTAGGTGGCCTCCATGGTGGCGAGCTGGTCACCGCGGAACCGGGTGGGAATGGTGAACGAGCTGGTCGTGCCGGTGGCGGCTGCCTGGGTGGGCGGGTCGGAGCTGATGATGTCGATCTTCCAGGGCACACCCTGGGAGAAACGGGCCTCGACGGTGGCGTTGACGCCGTAGGCCCGGTTGCCGACCAGGCGGGTCAGCGCCGCCGGGGTGAGCGTGACGGTGGTGCCGGTGACGGTGTAGTCGGCGCCGGCGGCCAGCGGGGTGTCGCCCTGCCAGAGACCGCGGAACGACAGGCCGTTGAGGTTGAGGGTGAGCGCCCGGCCGGAGATCGCGCCGGTGTGCGGTACGTACACCTGGTCGCTGGACGCGGTGCCGGAGCGGCTGGTCCAGCTCGCCCTGATCATGTCGGCGACGCGCTGGTCGCGCCAGCGCAACGTGGTGCGGTCGAGGAACTGACCGGCGTCCCACAGCATCGTGGTGAGGTTGCGGGTGCGGGCGTGGTAGCCGACCGCTTCGAGGTACTTCAGGAACTCGCCCCGTTCGATGATGCCGGGCCGGGTGTGGTCCCAGGAGAGCAGCGCCCACTCGCCGATGACGACCGGGATGCCACGGGCGACGAACGTGTCCCGCAGCCGGTCGAACGTGCCGACCAGGTCCTGCTCCACGTTCGTGTCGTACCGGGTGCCGCCGGCGATGTTCACGCTGAACGGCCACCACCCGTAGAAGTGCACGGTGGCGGCGAGGTTGGGGTCGTGCAGTTCGGCGATGCCGGCGGACAACGCGTCCAGCCGCGCCTGCTCGCCACTGGTGTGCAGCGTGGGCAGGACCAGCAGTCGGGTGGCGTTGGCCCCGCCGGTCGCGCGTACCAGGCGGACGAACTCGGCGTTGAGTTCCCGGGTCGCGGTGTCACCCTGCGCGTCGGTGGTGTCGGCGAACTGGGGCTCGTTGATGCTCTCGAAGACCAGCCTCGGTGAGTGGTCGCGGAACGTGGTGGCGAGCTGCGTCCACAGTGCCCGGTACCGGCTGGTCACGCCGGCCCGGTCGGTGGGGTAGGTGTTGAGCCACTGCCAGGAGTCGTGATGGAGGTTGATCATCACGTAGAGGTCCTCGGCGAGCGCCCAGTCGACGATCTGGCGTACCCGGCTCAGCCAGGCCGCGTCGATGGTGTAGTCGGGCGCCGGGCCGTGGTGGTTGCTCCACGTGACCGGGAGTCGGATGCTGCGGTAGCCCTGCGAGCGCACGTGACGCAGGAGCGCCTGGGTGGTGAGCGGGTTACCCCAGGCGGTCTCGTCGGGGATGGCGTCGAGCGTGTTGCCGAGGTTCCAGCCGGGTTGCATCGCGGCCACCGTGGCCATCGGGTTTCCGGCCGGGGGAGGGGTGGTCGGTGGCGTCGACGGTGACGCCGTGGCGGTCGGCGACGGGCTCGTCGACGGAGTGGTCGACGGGCCGCCGGTCGGGGACGGCGTGCCGCCGGCGTCCCCGGCGCAGGTGACGCCGTTGAGCGTGAAGCCGGTCGGCGCGGTGTTGACGCCCGACCACGAACCGTTGAAGCCGAACGACACGGTGCCGTTGGTCGGCACGCTCGCGTTCCAGGCGGCGTTCGTCGCGGTCACCTGGCCGCCCGTCGCGGTGACCGTGGCGTTCCACGCCTGGGTGACCCGCTGCCCGGACGGGAATGTCCAGGCCAGCCGCCAGCCGTTGACCGGTGCGCCGAGGTTGGTCACGTCGACCGCGGCGGTGAACCCGCCCGACCACTGCGACGGCACCGCGTACGCCACGCGGCAGCCGCCGGCCGCCTGGGCGCCCACGGCCGTCATTGTCGACGCCACCAGCAGAGCCGCCACGGCACCGGCGAGCGGACCGCCCCGGAGGCGGATTCTTCGGGTGCGCAGGATCATCGTGTTCTCCCTTGCCGTTGTCCGCCCGTACGCGGCCGGTGGCCAACGGTTCCGGACGGGTGGGGGGCGCGACGGCGTCGTCGCGGTGGCCGTGCGGCCACCGCGACGGTCGCGCGCTGGAGTGCTTCTCGCGGACGCCGCCCGATGCCTCCGCCGATCGCCGCGCTGCGGCAGCAACTTCCCGGCTCCCTGGAAAGTTTCGGGTCGAACGCTACGCGTTTCTTAGATGACGGTCAATGAAGAGGCGGGCTCGGCGACGGTCTTCGGCGTCGTGCGACGTCAACGGCGCGAAACGGCGCGATCCGGCGCGGAAAACGCGCGAGATCGACCGGAAAGTTTCGAGCCGCCCGGCACGCACCGGCGGCGCCCGGCGGCACCGACGGGCATGGACGGACGGCTATCCTGGGGCCGGGGCAGCGGTGGCCACCCGGAGGGGCGGGCCGGCCGGGGAGGAGCCAGCTTGTCGCAGACGCAGCCGGACGCGTCGGCCATCGGGCCGGACGACGCCGCAGCGGCTCCGGGCCGGCCGGTCACGATCTCCTACATCGCGGCGAACGCCGGGGTGTCGGTCCCGACCGTGTCGAAGGTCATCAACGGCCGGACCGGCGTGGCCTCGGACACCCGGGCCCGGGTCGAGGCGCTGATCAGCCGGTACGGCTACCGCAGGCCCACCTCGTCCACCCGCAGCAACCTGGTGGAACTGGTCTTCGACCAGCTGGAACACATGTGGGGCGTCGAGGTCGTCCGCGGCGTCGAGCAGGTGGCCCGGGCGCACCGGGTGGGCGTGGTGCTGACCGAGTTCGGGCCGGAGCGCGGTGGCGTCCGCTACTGGATCGACGACACGCTCGCCCGTCGTCCGGACTGCATCGTCTCCGTCGCGCAGCTGTCCGGCGAGCAACGCGACCAGTTGCGGGCGCGCGGCATCCCGTTCGTGGTCTTCGATCCCACGAGCGAGCTGCCCGACGGTGTGCCGTTCGTCGGGGCGACCAACTGGGCGGGCGGTCGCTCCGCCACCGGGCACCTGCTCCGGTTGGGGCATCGCCGGATCGCGATGATCGGCGGTCGGGACCGCATTCTCTGCTGCCGGGCGCGGCTCGACGGCTACCGCGCGATGATGGAAGCCGCCCACCTGCCGGTCGACGCGGACCTGGTGGCCCGCGCCGACCTGACCGTGGACGGCGGGCGGGCCGCCGCGCTGCGGCTGCTCGGCCGGCCGGACCCCCCGACCGCGATCTTCGCCGGCAACGACCTCCAGGCGGTCGGCGTCTACCGGGCCGCGCGGGAACGCGGGCTGCGGATCCCGGCCGACCTGAGCGTGGTCGGCTTCGACGACCTGCCGATCGCCGAACTGCTGGATCCCCCGCTGACCACCGTGCGTCAGCCGCTGGCCGAGATGGCCGTCGCCGCGACCGAGCTGGCGCTCGCGCTCGGGCGCGGCGAACCGACGCAGCGGACCGGTCTGGAGCTGGCGACCAGCCTCACGGTCCGGGAGAGCACCGCCGCGCCGGCCCGCTGAGGCGGGCGGTCAGCCGACCTGCCAGCCGCGCCTCGGGCCCGGAGCCGGTGGCGGGGACAAATCCGACCGGGTGAGCGCGGTCGACGCGCCGGCAGGATGTTCGCTATCCCTCGGACGGCAGGTCGAGGTAGCAGCCGGCGGCTTCCTGACCGGACAACGCCTGGACGGCCGCCATGATCTCGTCGGTGACGGCCCGCCGGGCCCGCCCGCCGCTGCCGGTGACCGGTGGGGTGAAGTGCAGGGGCGTGCCGAACCGTACGGCTACCCGCCCGGGCCGGGGCAGTCGGGCGCCGACCGGTTGGATGCGGTCGGTGCCGAGGACGGCGACGGGGACCACCGGGGCGCCGGAGGCCAGCGCGAGCCACGCGACGCCGGTGCGTCCACGGTAGAGCCGCCCGTCGCGGGAGCGGCTGCCCTCGGGGTGGATGCCGAAGGCCCGCCCGGCGGCGAGCACGTCGAGCGCCACCCGCAGCGAGTCCTGGGCCGAGCGGTGGCCGCCCCGCTCCACCGGGATGGCGTCGATGCCGGTGAGGCAGTTGCGGGTGAGCCACCCCCGCGGGCCGGGCCGCCGGAAGTACTCGGCCTTGGCCAGGAAGCTGACCGGTCGCGGCGCCACCAGCGGGATCACCACGCTGTCGATGAAGGACAGGTGGTTGGCGGCCAGGATCACCGGCCCGTGCCGCGGCACATTGTCCCGGCCCTCGACGACCGGCCGGAATGCCATCCTGCCGAGCGGGGCGAGCACCAGCCGGGTGCCGGTCTGCAACAGCACGTGTTCCCTCCGAGGGTGGGTCCCGGTCACCGTGGGACGCCGGGCGCGGGCCGGCCGAGGTGGGCCGCCACCGCGGCGCGCAGCAGCGGTTCGACGTCGTCGCTGCGCACCATGGTCTGGAGGCTGCCCCACTGCCGCAGCTCGGCGATGCCGTGCAGGTTGGCCCAGAGCGCGCCGGCGACGACCGGCGGCGCGGGGGCGTCGGCCGCTTCGGGTCGGGCCCGGGCGACCAGGTCGACCAGGACGCCGAAGAGTTCCTCGCTGGCGTCCCGCAGGCCGATGCCGTTGCCCCGTAGCAGGTCGTGCCGGAACATGAGCTCGAACATGCCGTGGTTGGTGCGCGCGAACCGCAGGTAGAGCCGGCCCAGTGCGAGCACCTGGTCGTACGGATCCGCTCCGGTGCCGCCGATCGCGGCGGTGACCTCGGCGCCGAGCTGCTGGTAACCCTCCCTGGCGATGGCCGCGAGCAGGGCGAGGTGGGTCGGGAAGTGGCGCCGCGGCGCACCGTGGGAGACGCCGGCCCGCCGGGCGATCTCGCGCAGCGTGAGGGCTGCGGTGCCCTCCTGGGCGAGCAGGTCGACGCCGGCCCGCACCAGGCGGGCCCGGAGCGTGCTGTCGGGCGGCGGCATGGACACTGTCTACCAGCCGCCGTAGACAGTGTCTACCGACCTCGGCGGAGTGACCCGCGTTACCTCTCGGCCAGCCGGGAATCAGGTCGGCGCCACCGCATTTGAACCGAGGTGTGACTACCGCACCGAACCTCGCCCGGCCGCGCCCTGACCGGGCGGAGGCTTCCCGATGACCGATGTCCGTCCCGACAAGCTGTCGACGCCCGGTGCCCGGACGCCCGGTGACCTGATGAGCCGCGGACAGCGGCTCCGGCTCGTGCTGGTCCTCGGTTCGCTGATCGCGGTGGGACCCCTGACGATCGACATGTACCTGCCGGCGCTGCCCGCGATCGTCGACGACTTCGCGACCACCTCGGCGGCGGTCCAGCTGACGCTCACCGGCACCCTGGCCGGGCTGGCCCTCGGCCAGCTCCTGATCGGCCCGCTCTCGGACGCCGTCGGGCGGCGACGCCCGCTGATCGCCGGGCTCGTCCTGCACGTCGTCGCGTCGTCGCTCTGTGTGGTCGCGCCCAACGTCGCGGTGCTCGGCGCGCTGCGGGTGGTGCAGGGCCTGGGGGTCGCCGCCACCGCGGTGGTCGCGATGGCCGTGGTCCGGGACCTGTTCAGCGGCGCGGCGTTCGCCACCCTGCTGTCCCGGCTGCTGCTGGTGATGGGGGCGGCGCCGATCCTCGCCCCGACCCTCGGCGGCGGGCTGCTGCGCTGGACGGACTGGACCGGCGTCTTCGTCGCGCTGGCCGCCTTCGGCGTCCTGCTGGTCGTGGTCGCCGCGCTCGGCCTGCCGGAGACGCTGCCGCCCGCGCGGCGCCGCCGCGGCGGCGTCGTCGCGACCGCGGCGCTGTACGGGTCGCTGCTGCGCGACCGCGTCTTCGTGGGCCTGGTCCTGGTGGCCGGCCTCGCCATGGCCGCGCTGTTCGCGTACGTGGCCGGTTCGTCGTTCGTGCTGCAACAGGGGTACGGACTCGACGAGCAGCAGTTCGGGCTGGCGTTCGGCGCGGGCGCGGTGGGCCTGATCGGGGCGACCCAGTACAACGTCCGGCTGCTGCGCCGCTTCCCGCCGCAGCGGATCCTGGTCGCCTCGCTGGCCGCGGGGACGCTGGCCGGCCTGGCCCTGGTGGTCTTCGCCGCGACCGACGTCGGCGGGTTGCCCGCGTTGCTGGTGTCGTTGTGGCTGGTGCTGGCGGCGGCAGGCCTGGCGATGCCGAACGCGCCAGCGCTGGCGCTGTCCCGGCACGGCGAGGCGGCCGGCACCGCGTCCGCGCTGCTGGGCGCCGTGCAGTTCGGTGTGGGTGCGGTGGCCGCGCCGCTGGTGGGCGTGCTGGGCACCGGCGCGCTGGCGATGGCCCTGGTGGTGGCCGGCGGCATGGTGGCGGCGCTGGCGGTGCTGCTGGTCGTGGTGCGACCGGCCCGGCTCGCCGACCTGGAGCCCGCGCCGGCGGTCGTGGCGGTGCACTGACCGGACCCGACGCCGTCCCGGGCGGTCGGGGCGATCTCGTCGGATACTGGCCCGATGAGGAATCCCGACCTCGACCCCGCGCTGTACCCACCGATCGATCCACGCGAGGACGTGCCGGACGACCCGGGGGAGTTGCTGCCGGACACGCCGGACGTCCTGCCGGAGGCGCCGACCGAGCCGATGCCCGACGACGGGGAGCCCGGCGGCGTGCCGGAGCCGGCCTGAGCGCCCCGGGCACGGCCTGTCGCGGCGACCACGCCGTCGGTAGGGTCGTCCGCGTGGATCTGGACGACACCGCCGTCCGGCTCGGAGTGCCGGTCGAGGACCTCGCGCGCGTGCACCGGCTCGCCGGTGACCGGCCGTCGGCGCCGCTGCCGGACCGGGCCGACGCGCCGTCGATCCTCGACCGGCTCGGGGTCCGCCCGGACGACGCCGCCGAGGTCATGGCGGGTTGGCCCGACCCGGGCTCCCCACTGTGGACCCCGGAGCTGCGTTGGCTGCTCGACCGCTCGATCGCCCTGGTCCGCGCCGATCTCGGGGGCCACGACTGGCTGCCGCCCGGCCCGGCCCTGCCCCGCGAGCGGGGCCCGGCCTGGCGGCACCTCTACGTGTACGCGTACCTGGCCCTGGTCGACGTGGTCACCGCGTACCACCGCGACCACGGCATCGACGACGCGGTGACCCGGGCGACCCTCGCCGACCTGGGCCGCAACCTGGCGATCGACAGGCGGATGGCCGGCGAGGGCTGGCCGGTCATGCAGAGCTGGCTGACGCTGCACACCCGTGGCGGGCTCTACGAGCTGGGTCGACTCCAGCACCAGCGCGGCGACACCATCGGCCTGCACATCCCCGAGGCGGGGCCGCTGAGCCCGGCGGCCGTGGACGCGTCGCTCGACCGGGCCCGGGCGTTCTTTCCGCGCCACTTCCCCGACGAGCGCCACACGGAGTTCTCCTGCGGCTCCTGGCTGCTCGACCCCCAGCTACGGGAACACCTGCCGGAGGACTCCAACATCGTCCGGTTCCAGCGCCGGTTCGAGCTGGAGCCCTACCAGGAGCCGGACGGCATCGACGCCGACGTCGAGGTGCTGCGGTTCGTGTTCCGCACCCTGAGCACGCCGCTGGACCGGCTGGAGCGCCGCACGGCGCTCCAGCGGGCGGTCGTCGACCACCTGGCCGCCGGGCGCCACTGGCGCTGGCGCTGCGGTCGTCTCCCGTTCTGACCGACACCGGAGGCGACGCTGCCGTCGTGCCGGCCGGTCAGCGGGGCAACGCCGACGGCAGCTCGGCCAACCAGCGGTCCAGGGCCGCCGGACTGCCGAACAGCAGCACCGGCGGGCCGGCCGGGTCCGCCCGCCAGGCCCGCATCCGCCGCCGGGCCCGACCGAACGCGGCCACGTGCCACACCAGGATCGAGTCCCGGGACAGCACGCTGCGCAGCGACTCACGGTTGCCGTTGCAGATCTCCTCGCCGCTGACCAGGCGGCCGGCGGTGCGCCGCAGCAACCGCCAGAAGGAGAGCGCCCGCGGATAGTCCAGGCCCACCACCAGGTCGGCGCGGGCCAGCACCACGTCCCGCCACCCGTGGTAGGCGCCGTCCAGGATCCACCGGTCGCCCCGGCAGACCGCCTCGATCCGGCGGCGCTGCTCGGCGACCGGCACCTCGACCCAGCCGGGCTGCCACAGCAGGTCGTCGACCGGGCACCAGGGCAGCCCGAGCCGCTCGGCCAACCGCGCCGCCACTGTGGACTTGCCGGCGCCGTACACGCCGTAGACCAGGATCCGGGCCGGCGCCGGCATCAGCTCCGGGCCTTGCCGCGGGCGTTCCGCCGACGGTGTTCCTCGTCGCCGCCGGCGAGCCGGGTGAAGGTGAGCGCGTTCGCCGCCGCGACGCCGACCACCGCGAAGCCGACCTGTAGCGCGAGCACGATCCAGTCCCACCGCAGGATCCAGAGCCGCACCGGCGCGTCGTCGGCGATGCCGACCCAGCGGGCGACCACGGTGCCGAGCACCGCCGCGCCGACGCCGATGACGAACGTGGCGAAGACGCCGATCCGCTGCCGGCCCGGCAGCACCAGCCGCCCGAGCAGCCCGATGAGGGCGCCGATGAGCACCGCGCCCAGATAACCACCCACGAGCATTGCCGTCACTCCTCCCACCGGTTCCGGCATTCATGCCCGCCCACCGCACCACCGGAAACCCCGCGCACGTCGACCCGGCCGGCGGCGGTGCGGCCGGGTGGCGCCGGAACGCCGCACGTAGGATCACGCACGCCCCGCCGAGACCGCCACCCCGCCGGAGTTCCGCTGCCCGAGTCGTCCGCACCCCGCGTCGCCCGGCCGCTGCGCCGGGCGCTGGCCGTCGTGTTCCTGCTCGTCGTGGCCGGGCTGCCCGCGGGCTCGTCCAGCGCCGGTGGCAGCGGGCCGGGCGCCGTCCGGATGCTCCAGATGAACCTCTGCAACAGCGGCCGGGCCGGCTGTTACACCGGCGGCTCCGTGCGGCGGGCCGCCGAGGTGATCGCCGCCGAACGGCCCGACGTGGTCACCCTCAACGAGATCTGCCGGGACGACGTGGACACGCTGGCCCGCGCGCTCGCGGCGGTCCGGCCGGGCGGCCGGGTCGTCCCCGCGTTCCAGGCCGCCGGCGACCGCCCCAGCCGCGCCGCGACCCGCTGCGTCAACGGCCAGCCGTACGGGATCGGCCTGGTGGCCCGCCTCGCCGGCCCGGGGGCCCGCGTCGGCGCGCACCGCGGCACCTATCCGGCGCAGGACCTCGCGGACCCGGAGGAGCGGGTCTGGCTCTGCCTCCACGCCGCCGCCGTGCTGCACGCCTGCACCACGCACCTGGCGAACACCGACGGCGCCGTCGCGCTGGCCCAGTGCGCGCAGCTGCTCGCCACCGTGGTGCCGGCGATCCGCCGCGACGCCGGATACGCCCCGACCGTGCTCGGCGGCGACCTGAACCTGCGCGCGGGCGGCGCGCCCGACGTGCGGTCGTGCGTACCGCCGGGCTACCGCCGCGTCGACGACGGCGCCCGGCAGCAGATCGTGGCGACGACCGACGTCACCATCTGCTGCCGCCGGGCGGTGGACATGCGCGGCACGACGGACCATCCGGCGCTGGTGGCCACCCTGACCGTCGACCGGCCCCCGCGCTGACGGACGGCCGGCGCCACCGGGTGTCCGGACACCGTGGACAGCCCGGTGGCGGCCCGTCTAAGGTCGGGCGCACCGGTGTCCCGAGGAGCGGCCCATGGGTGTCTCCATCTCCCTCGACGACCTGCTCGGCGAGGAGGTGAGACGCGACCCTTACCCGTTCTACGCGAGGCTGCACGGGATGGGGGAGGCGGTCGCCTTCCGGCCCGGCGAACCGCACGCCCTGGTCGTCCACGGCTACCAGGCGGTCCACCGGGTGCTGCGGGACCCAGTCTTCCGGGTGCTCGGCGCGGAGTTCCTGGACCGGGCCGGCACCCGCTGGCGCCAGCACCCGGTGACCCGGATCCTCCAGACGTCGATGCTCAACGCCGCGCCCGGTGACCACCTCCGGGTCCGGCGCCTGTTCGGCCAGGCGTTGACCCCACGCCGGGTCGCCGCCCTGGAGCCGGCGATCACGCGGATCGCCGACCGCCTGCTCGACCGGCTCGCCGCGGCCGGCGCGGACGGCCGACCGGTCGACTTCATGGGCGGGTTCGCGCTCACCCTGCCCAGCGACGTCGTCGGCGAGCTGCTGGGCGTGCCGGAGCGGGACCGGGCCTGGTTCCCGTCCCGGGTGCGCACGTTCGACGCGGTGCTGGAGATCGGCCGGCGATCGATGCGCGAGGTGCGGGCCGCCAACGTCGCGGCGACGGAGCTGACCGCGTACTTCACCGAACTGCTGGCCGCGCGCCGGGACCGGCCGCGCGGGGACCTCGTGTCGGCGCTCGTGCGGATCCGGGACCGCGACCCCGACCAGCTCTCCGCCGACGAGCTGCTGGCCAACCTGATCATCATGTACAACGCCGGGTTCCGGACCACCGCGAACCTGCTCGGCAACGGCCTGGTCCTGCTCGTGGCGCGGCCGGACGCGCGGGCCGCGCTGCGCGCCGACCCGTCGCTCGCCCCCGCGTACGTCGAGGAGATCCTCCGGTACGAGCCGCCGGTGCACTTCGCGCTCCGGTACGCGGCGGCGGACACCGAGGTCGCCGGGCTGCCGGTGCCGGCCGGTCGGACCGTGGTGGTGCTGACCGGCGCCGCCAACCGGGACCCGCGCCGGTTTCCCGACCCGGACGAGTTCGATCCGGCCCGAGCGGACAACCGCCACCTGGCGTTCAGCGCCGGGCCGCACCACTGCTTCGGCGCGGCCCTCGCCCGGGCGGAGGGCCGGCTGGTCCTGCCTCTCCTGCTGGACCGCTTCCCGGCGCTGGCGCTCGCCGCCGAGCCCGGCGAGCGGCGTCAGCTCATGCTGCGCGGGTACGACCACCTGCCGGTGCGTCTCACGCCGCCGGGGTCGGCGGTCCACCGTCCGATCGGGACCTTGCGAAACCATCCCGATTGAGTAAGGTCGATGCCACGCTGGGGAAAGGACACACCGGCCATGACCGATGAGATCCGCGCGTTCCTGCTCGCCGCCCTGACCGAGATGAAGTACGACGTGGACGACGTCGACGACGACACCGTCTTCGGGCCGGCCGGTCTGGACGTGGACTCGCTCGGCCTCGCCGAGCTGGCGGTCCGCGTGGAGGACCGGTTCGGCGTGGCGTTCGACGACGACGAGGCCGAGATGCTCGCCATGATGACGCTCGGCGAGTTCTCCCGAACGGTGGCGCAGCGCATCCAGCCGGCCTCGGCGCACTGAGCGTGCGGCCGAGCGCGACGATCACCGGCATCGGGCTGGTGAGCCCGGTCGGCTCGACCGCCGCCGAGGTGTTCGACGCGGTGTGCGACGGCCGGTCCGGGCTGTCCCGGCCGCCGGAGGGCCATCCGGTGCACGGCGTGGTCGACGTCGCGGCGATCGCCCCGCCGATCGACCCGGCCTCCGTGCTGCCCGGCCCGGAGTCCCGCGTCGTGGACCGGTCGATCGTCATGGCGCTGCGCGCCGCCGGGGACGCGTTGGCCGACGCCGGCCTGCGGGTCGGTCGGGACGTCGACCCGTACCGGGTGGCGGTCGTCGTCTCCGGCGTCGGAGGGCTGTCCACACTGGCCGACCAGGTGCTGCGGCGGGCCGAGCGGGGCCGCTTCGGCGTCAGCCCCTACATGCTGCCCGGCACACTGCCGAACATGGCGGCGGCGCGGGTCGCCATCACGTTCGGCATCCGTGGCTACACCTCGTCGGTCGGCACGGCGTGCGCGGCCGGCGCCCAGTCGGTCGGGGAGGCGCTGCGCATCCTGCGCGCCGGCGAGGCGGACGTGGTGCTGTGCGGGTGCGCCGAGGCGCCGCTGTTCCCCACGTTCGCCGACGCGTTCGGCAACGCCCGGGCGTTGGCCCGGGGCTGGGCCGACCCGACCGCCGCGAGCCGGCCGTTCGACCGCCGTCGCAACGGCCTCGTGCTCGGCGAGGGCGCCGGCGTGCTGGTGCTGGAACGCGCCGCGCACGCCGCCGCGCGGGGCGCCCGCCGCCACGCCGACGTGCTCGGCTGGGGCGCCACGAACGACGCGTACCATCCGACCACGCCCCGGCCCGACGGCTCCGGCGCGGCGCACTGCATGCGGATGGCCGTCCGCGACGCCGGCCTGGGCCTCGACGACATCGGGTACGTCAACGCGCACGGCACCAGCACGAAGGCCGGCGACGCCGCCGAACTGGCCGCGCTCCGCGACGTCTACGGCGCGCACCCGCCGCCGCTGAGTTCGACCAAGGGCGTGACCGGGCACCTGCTCGGCGTCTCCGGTGTGATCGAGGCGGCCGTCGGCGTCGAGGCGCTCCGGCGCGGCCTGCTGCCGCCCACGCACAACCTCGACGACCCGGACCCGGCCGGCGACGTCGACCACATCCGCAAGCAGCCCCGCGCGGTCGCGGTGGACGCGGTGCTGTCGAACTCGTTCGGCTTCGGCGGCCACAACGTCAGCCTCGTCCTGACCCACCCCACCACCCCTTGACCCCACCCCCACCCCACGCAGATGCACGGAAAGCGTGGCCGTTCCGCTCGTGATGGCCACGCTTTCCGGGCAAGTGCGCGCGGGGCAGGGGGAGGGGTGGACGGCGTCAGCGGACGGTGATCTGGGTGGCGGCGTCGTGCGTCGTCACCGTCAGGGCGAAGTGTGGGTTCAGCATGTCGACCAGGTAGTCGAGGTCCGCGACGAGCGGCACCGGGAGCAGCGCCCGCTGGTCCACGTCGACGTGGCTG
This sequence comes from Micromonospora sp. NPDC049240, assembly GCF_040647835.1. Taxonomy (NCBI): domain Bacteria; kingdom Bacillati; phylum Actinomycetota; class Actinomycetes; order Micromonosporales; family Micromonosporaceae; genus Micromonospora; species Micromonospora sp. NPDC049240. The sequence goes on along the minus strand of NZ_JBEZCX010000006.1, from coordinate 93,893 downwards.
GCGACCAACTCGATCCGGTCGGCCTTGAGCAGCCCCCGGGTCAGGAACGCCGGCAGGTCCTCGGGGAGCAGACAGCGCCACAGGTCGACGTTGACGATCACGTCCAGCGCGCCGGTCCGGAACTGCTGGAGCACGGTGCCCAGCAGGTGCGAGTTCGTGTCGCCGGGCGGCGCCGAGTGGTCGAACGTGTGCGACCCGGCGCCGACGTCCACCGTGGACACGCCGTGGCCGATCAGCAACGCCCGGCTGGTGGCCAGCTCCTCCCGGAGCGTGGCGGGCAGCACGGCCGGCCGGCCCAGCCCGGCCCGCCGGTACGCGTCGATCGCGTCCCGGTAGAGGCGGATGCGGCCCAGGTGCCGGCCGAACGTGTTGATCGCGTACAGCACCTCGATGTCGTAGCGCAGGTGCTTGCGCAACATGTACTTCATGTTGTCCATCGAGGCGAGCCCGTTGGTGGTCCGCCGGAAGTGGGGCAGGTGGTACGAGCACGCGTCGACGTCGAGGTGGAACAGCTCGGGCGGCGCGCCGTGCAGGTGGAAGACCCGGTAGAAGAAGTCGAGGTCCTCGAAGCCCCACTTCACCATGGCCTCGTCGAACCCGCCGACCCGCCGGAACGACGGGCGGTCGACCGACGCGTTGTGGGTCAGCCCGAGCACCCAGGGCGCGCTCGGGAAGTCGCGCATCCGCTGCGGGTGGGCGATGTCCTCCAGGCGCGGGTCGCCGCGCTCGGCGTCCAGCATCGCCGGGACGATCGGCTCGCCCCGACGCAGCGCGTCCGTGCCGGCCCAGTCCAGGTCGTAGCGCTGGCCGAGCAGGACCCCGGGCCGGCCGGCCCGGCCGGCGTGGAAGTCCCGGTGCCGGGCCAGCAACCCGGGGTGCGCCACCGTGTCGGCGTCCAGGAACATCAACGTGTCGGCCCGGGCGCGTGCCGCCGCCGCGTTGCGGTTGGCGCTGCGCCCCCGGTTGGTGTCGCTGCGCACGTACTCGACGGCCAGCCGGTCGCGGTAGCGGTCCACGACCGGGCCCAGCGCGACTGTGGAGCCGTCGTCGCCGACGATCACCTCGAAGTCGTCGCGCGGCAGGGTCTGCCGGGTGAGCGAGTGCAGCGTCGCGTCGAGGGCGGAGCCGTTGTTGTGCGCGGGCACCACCACGCTCAGGGCCGGCTGCCGCCCGTTCGCCGTGCTCAACGGGGCGTGGAGTTGGCGGTGATGTAGTCCGCCAGGTCGCCGAGGGTGGTCATCCGGTCCTCGTCCAGATCCTCCACGTCGATCTGGATCTCCAGCTCGTCCTCCAGCTCCAGCAGCAGCTCCAGGGCGAGCGACGAGCTGAGGCCGAGGTCGTCCATCAGCTGGGTTCGCTCGGTGACCGGGGCGGCCGGCCTGAGCATGCGGCCCAGCAACGCCGTGAGGCTCTCGACCACCTGGTCGCGCTGCGGCGACGTGGTCGACGTGTCGTGTTCTAGCACCGGGGTGCCGGCGGGTCGATCATGCGCTCCAGCATGGACCCATCAGAGCAAAGCACATCGGCGAGTGTCAACGGGTGGAACTCGACCGTGTACGGCGCGTCGCCGGGCGACGCGACCGCCCCCCGGTACCCGGCCGGCGTGACCAGGTCGGCGACCCGGTACGCGCCGGCCGGCTCGACGCACTGGACCACGTCGTCGGGGTGGACCGCCACCGCCAGGTTGGGCCAGAGCCGGCCCCCGGCCGCCTTGACCACCGCCTCCTTGCGGACCCACAGCCGGGTGAACCGCCGCGCCCGCTCCCCGGCGTCGGCCCCGGCGGCGACGTGCCGGGCCTCCGCCGGGTGGAAGAACCGCGCGGCCAGTCCGACCGGGTCCCGGCCCGGCGGCAGGTGCTCGATGTCCACCCCGACCGGGCGGTCCCGGCTGATCGCCACCGCGACCAGCGAGCCGGAGTACGACAGGCTGCTGTGCGGCCCGTCCGACGTCGGCTTGCCGTGCCGGCCCCGCCGCCAGACGAGCGCGGACGGCGGGACGCCCACCGCGTGCCCGGCCAGGACGCGCAGCGCGCCGTGCGCGACGGTGAACCGGTCCCGAAGCCAGGGTGTGCCGAGCGCGGCGGCGCGGGCCCGCTCGTCGCGGTCGAGCACCGCCCGGCACCGGGCCAGCTCGTCCGGCGAGCCGTCGGCGGCGATGACGCAGACGCGTACGCGGTCCGGCATGGACGGCAGCGTAACGGTCCGTCCGGACGTTGACACGTGCCGATGCGCGTTGCTCTGATAGCCCGGTGATCGCGCAGACGGCCGAGGTGCGGATCCCCGTCCCGTTCGCCGGCCCCGGGGCCGGGACCGCGCCGCTGACCTGGGGTCAGAAGGCGATCCTTGAGGACATGCGGGAGACCGGGTGGACGCACAACGTCAGCGGCGCCCATCCGGTGCCGGCCGGCGTCACGGTCGAGCAGATGGCGGCGGAGCTGGCCGACCTGCTGGCCCGGCACCCGGCGTTGCGGATGCGGCTCGGCGCCGACGACCGGGGCGGGCCGTGCCAGGTCGTGTCCGCCGCCGGGGAGACGGTGCTCGACGTGGTGGACGTGCCGGACGACGCCGACCCGGCCGACGTGGCGACGTTCGCCTACCAGCTCGGGCACGCCCGCCTGCTGGCCCCCTACGACCTGTACCGGGACTGGTCGGTGCGGATGGCGGTGGTCCGGCACCGGGGCGCGCCGGTGCACCGGGTGCTGACCTTCGACCACCTGGTGGTGGACGGGACCGCCACGTCGCTGCTCCTGGCGGACCTCGGGCTGGTCGGGCCGGCCGTCCGCCATGGCCACGACCCGCGCACCGTGCAGATCCTCGACCTCGGGCGGCGGGAGGAGACGCCGCCGCTGCGGCGGGTCAGCGACCGGGCCGTCCGCCACTGGGCGTCGCACCTGCGGTCCGTCCCGCCGCTGACGTTCGGCCCGCCCCGACCCGGCGGCGGTCGGCGGGGCCACCGGTACTGGCACGGCCGGTTCAGCTCGCCCGCGGCGTACCTCGCGGTGCGTGCCGTCGCCCGGCGGACCCGGACGGACACCTCGCGCGTCCTGCTCGCGGTCATCGCCGTCGCGATCGGCCGGGCCACCGGCGTCAGTCCGCTCACCGCGAAGCTGATCGTGGGCAACCGGTTCCGGCCGGGCTTCGCCGAGGCGATCGCCCCGCTCAGCCAGAACGGCGTGCTGACCGTCGACACCGCCGACACCACTGTGGACGAGGTGGTGTCCCGGGCCCGGCGGGCCTCGATGACCGCCGGCATGTACGCCTACTACGACCCGACGCAGCTCGCCGAGACCGAGGCCCGACTGGACGCGGAGCGCGGCTACCCGGCGCGCGTGAGCTGCCGGATCAACGACCGGCGGGTGACCACCCGGGCGGCGGCCGACGACCACGCCCGCGACGAGCCGGTGACCGCGGACACGTTCCGGCGCCGGGCCGCCGAGACGTTCCTGGTCTGGGACGGCCCGCTGGACCACCTTCCCGAGCAGGCGTTCATAACGGTCGAGGACCAGCCGGGGACCGTGCACCTCCAGGTGATCTTCGACTTCGCGAGTTTCACCGAGGCGCAGGCGGAGCGCCTGCTGCGCGGCGTGGAGGAGGTCGCCGTGGAGGCGGCGCTCGACGCGGCGGCGCCGACCCGGGTCACGCCCGGGTCGGTCGGCGGCTGACCGGTCGCCTGGCGGTCACCTGTCGTCCCACGTCACCGGCAACGACTCCAGACTGCGCACCACCAGTCCCGGCCGGAACCGCAGCTCCGACTCGTCGACCGCGAGCCGCAGGCCGGGCAGCCGGCGCAGCAGCGCGCCGAGCGCCTCCTGGAGTTCCATCCGGGCCAGCGCCGCGCCGAGACAGTGGTGCGGGCCCGCGCCGAACGCCAGGTGCGGGTTGTGCGCGCGGGCCAGGTCCAGCGTGTCCGCGTCGGGGAACACCGTGGCGTCCCGGTTGGCCGACGCGATCGCCGGCATCACCGCCGAGCCGGCCGGCAGGCGTACGCCGCCCAGCTCCACCTCCTCGGTGGTCACCCGGGGCAGCAGCACGCCGTTGTCACCGAGCTGGATGAAGCGGGACAGCTCCTCGACCGCGCGGGCGACCGCGGCCGGGTCGTCGCCGCGCAGCCCGGCCAGTTGCTCCGGGTGGCGGGCCAGCACCAGCAGGAACAGGTTGAGCTGGTTGGTGGTGGTCTCGTGCCCGCCCACGAAGATGCCGGCGGTGACCGACACCAGCTCCCGTTCGGTGAGGTCCTCGTGCGCGTCCCAGGCGGCGATGAGCGCGCTCATCAGGTCGTCGCCGGGCCGTCGCCGGCGCTCGGTGATCATTTCCTGGAACGCGTCCAGCGCCGCCTGCGGGGCCGCCGGGTCGGCGTCCCAGTCGCCGACAAGCGCGTCGGACCACTCCCGGACCCGCTCCTGGTCGCGTTCCGGGATGCCGAACAGCTTGCTGATCACGTAGATCGGCAGCGGCGCGGAGAGGTGGGTGATCAGGTCGGCCGGGCGGCCCGCCGCCTCCATCCGGTCGATCATGTCGGCCACCAGCGCCGCCACCGTCGGGCGCAGCTCCTCCACCCGGCGCACGGTGAACGCGTGCGACACCGCCCGGCGCATCGTGGTGTGCCGGGGCGGGTCCATGCCGATGAGCGAGTCCTCGGCGAGCGAGCCGAGTTCGCGGGTCGGCCGGTTCGGCCCGGCCGCGGCGGCCCGGCTGAACCGGTGGTCGGTGAACACCCGGCGGACGTCGGCGTGCCGGGTGGCGAGGTACGCCGACGCCCCGTCGGGCAGCTCGACGCGGGCCACCGGGCAGGTCTCCCGCAACCGGGTGTAGTCCGGTGACGGGTGGTAGATCGTGGGAGCCGGGGCGAGCGGGTACGGAACGGGCTGCGGCTGCGTCATCTGCGACTCCTCTGGCGGCTGGTCAGGTCCGGGTACGCCGGGCGAGGTCGGTCAGGACCGGCACCACCTCGGCGGGGCTGGGCAGCGCGCGGATCCGGTCCCGCATCGACGCGGCGGCCGTCCGCGCCGGACCGTCGCCGATCAGCTCGCCGACGGCGTCCCGCAGCGTCGCGCCGCCGGCGTGCTCGGGCGCCAACCAGGTGCCGGCGCCGGTCGCGGCCAGCCGTTCGCCATTGAAGTGCTGGTCGCTGACCTGCGGCAGGATGAGCTGCGGCACGCCGTACGTGAGCGCGGTCATGGTGGTGCCGGCCCCGCCCTGCTGGACCAGCGCGGCGCAGGTCGGCAGCACCAGCCGGATCGCCAGCGGCGCGTCGGCCAGCCGGACGTTCGCCGGCAGCGGGCCCAGGCCGCGCTGCTGCCGGGGTTCGACCACCACGACGACCTCGGCGTCCAACTCGGCCACCGACCGGATCACCCGGGTCAGGTCCAGCCGGTCGTGCAGCCCGACACCGGCCATCATGGTGCCGGTCGTGACGCAGACCCGCGGCCGGGCCGCCGGCCGGTGCAGCCAGGGCGGCAGCACGGCCGTGCCGTTGTACGGCACGAAGCGCACCGGCCGCCCCGGGCGGGCGGTCGGCGCCTGGAGCGGCGGCGGCGCCGGGTCGAGCGTCAGGTCGCCGTGCGGCGACACGTCGGCGGCGGCGAGCCCGAACCGGGCGGCGAGCGGCCCGAGCACCGACTCCGGGTCCAGCCGGAGCGTCACCGAGGAGTCCGGCCCCCACAGGTTCAGCACGCCTGGCACGCCCAGCGCGGCGGCGGCCACCGGCGCGGCCAGGTTGAACGGCTCCCAGACCAGGACGTCCGGTTGCCAGGCCCGGCCGAACGCGACCAGGTCGTCGAGCAGGGCGTCGGCGAACCGGACCACGCCGCCGTCGGCGGTGATCGCGGGTTCCAGGCGGTCCGCCGGCTGGGCCCCGGGCCGGTCCAGGTCGCCCACCGCGCCGATCCGTCCCGCGAACGCCTCGGCGAAGTCGACGTCCTCGCCCAGCGGCACCGCCGCGAGCCCGGCCGAGGTGATCGCCGCGACCAGCGAGGGATGGCTGGCCACCCGCACCTCGTGCCCGGCCGCCTGGAGCGCCCAACCGAGCGGGACCAGGCTGTAGAAATGCGACCGCCAGCCCCACGTCGACATCAGAATTCGCAAAGGCGCAGTCAAATCCGACCAATCCGCACGTGAAACGGCAGCTCCGGACCACAGATGCTAGGCGATGGACGTCCGTACGCGGAAGGTCGCCGCCACCGTCAACAGATATTGACGCCGGACTAACGTGTGTTGGAGTCTTACCCGATGTCCGACGTGGACCTCGACGTGGCCGTCAATTCCGGCCCGCGCGCCTATCCGTTCGAGCCGTTCACCGGCGATCTGCCCGCCGAGCTGCTCGACATGGTGGTCAGCGACCCGGTCAGCCGGGTGCGGCTGCCCGACGGCCGGGCCGCCTGGCTGGTGCTCAGCTACGAGCACTGCTGCACGGTGCTGGCCGACGCCCGGTTCTCCCGGCTGCCGCTGGGCGCGACCGAGGCGTCGGGCGCCACCGGCCCGCGGGAGCTGAACATGGACGGTCCGGCGCACGCGGTGGTGCGCCGGGTGGCGAGCCGCGCGTTCACCGCGCGCCGGATGGACACGTTCCGGCCCCGGGTACGACGGCTGGTGGACGGTCTGGTCGACGCCATGCTCGCCGGTCCCCGCCCGGCCGACCTGGTGGCGGGGCTGGTGGCGCCGTTGCCGGTGCACGTGGTGTGCGACGTGCTCGGCGTGCCGGTCGCCGACCGCCCCCGCTTCTACGACTGGATCTCCGGCCTCAACTCGATCACCGCGTACGGCTCCGCCGGCGCCGCCGACGCGCAGGCCGAGCTGCGGGCCTACCTGGCCGGGCAGCTCGCCGGGAAACGGGCGGCGCCCGGCGACGACCTGCTCTCGGCGTGGGTACGCGGCCAGGACGCGCACGAGCTGGTCGACGCCGAGCTGGTCGAGCTGGCGATGGGGGTGCTGCTCGGCGGCCTGGAGATCAACTCCACGAGTGCCGGCCTGCGCGCGTTGTTCCAGCACCCGGAGCAGTTGGCGAAGCTGCGCGCGGCCCCGGAGAAGCTGTCCGCCGCGACCGACGAGATTCTCCGCTACACGTCGGTGAGCAGCATGTTCCGGGTCCAGGTGGTGCGCGAGGACCTGGTCCTCGGCGGCGTCGCGATGCGGGCCGGGGAGTGCGTGATGGCGCTGCCCTGGGCCGGCAACCGCGATCCCCGGCACTTCCGGAACCCGAACGTCTTCGACATCGACCGGACGCCCACCGTGCCGCACCTGACCTTCGGCTTCGGGCCGCACTTCTGCCTCGGCACGGCGCTGGGCCGGATGCAGGTGGAACTCTCCCTCGGGGTGCTGCTCGACCGGATGCCGGAGCTGGCGCCGGCGGTGCCGGTCGAGGACATCCCGTGGCGGCACGACCGGATGAACGGCGGCATCGCGTCGTTCCCGGTCACCTGGTGAGCGACGCGGTCAGTAGCTCTCCACCGCGTTGACCCGGTCCGGCCAGTAGCGCTCGCCCGGCGCCGGGGCGTAGTGCTCCCACCGGGGCGGGTCGCCGGCCGGGTGGTCGCCGAGCACGGTGATGCGCTGCCCGCGCCGGAGACCGTCGTAGTCGTTGATCGCGTAGTGCTGGGTGACCCGGTTGTCCCACACCGCGACGTCGCCGACCCGCCAGCGGTACCGGCAGGTGAACTGCGGGCTCTCGGAGAACCGGAACAGGTGCTCCAGCAGCGCGTCGCTCTCGGTGCGGGTCAGTTGCGGGATGTGCGAGGTGAAGAGCCGGTTGACGTACAGCGAGCGACGCCCGGTCTCCGGGTGGACGCGCACCACCGGGTGCTCCGCGCGGCTGGTGAACTCGGTGCCGATCCGGATGACGTGGATGGCGGTGAGCCCGTCGAGCAGGTCGCGCAGCGGCGCGGAGAGCGCCTCGTAGACCCGGCACTGGTTGGTCCACATGGTGTCGCCGCCGACCTCCGGCAGCTCGGTCAGGTGCAGGATCGACGCGATCGGCGGGCTCTGGTGGAACGTCATGTCGGTGTGCCAGACGTCGACCTTGCCGCCGTCGGTGGAGTCGATGACCACGATCTCCGGGTGCCCCTCCAGCCGGGGCAGGTAGGGGTGCAGCTCGACCTCGCCGAAGCGGCGGCCGAACGCGACGTGCGCCTCGGGGGTCAGCCCGGTCTGGTCGGCCAGGAACACCACCTGGTGCTTCAGCAGGAGGTCGTGGACCAGCGCGAAACCGGCGTCGGTGAGCGTGTTGAGGTCGATGCCGCGGATCTGCGCGCCCAGGGCTCCGGCGACGAGCCGCACGTCGACGGCGGTGGAAGTGGTCATCGATGGTCCTCCGGTCTGCGCGCGACGGCCCCGTCGCCACATTCTTCCACGATCGTGAATGTCCTCACCAGCGTCGTCGTTGACGCGCCGGAGGCCGGCTTGGGATCATTCGGGGCCGCGGGTCATGATCCGGGCCCGTCGGTGGGGGAGGGGAGACTCGTGGCGATCGATGCGAACGTGGACCGGGACGCGGCCGCGCGGCTCGACCGGCTCACCGATCTGGCGACCCCGTTCGCGGTACGCACGGCGGTGACCCTCCGCGTGCCGGACCGGATCGCGGCCGGCGTCACGAGCCTGGACGCGTTGGCCGCGGCGTGCGACGCGGACCCGGGCGCGCTCGGCCGGCTGCTGCGCTACCTGACCCACCGGGGCGTGTTCGTCGAGGTGTCACCGGACGTCTTCGCCCTCACCGACGTGGGTGAGCTGCTCTGCAACCGCAACGGCGGCGGGCACGGCGCCGACCTGGACCTCGGCGGTCTCGGCGCGCGGATGGACCTGGCCTTCGCCGGGTTGCCGCACGCGATCCGCACCGGCCGGCCCGGCTACGGGTCGGTGCACGGCCGGGACTTCTGGGCCGACCTCGACGCCCACCCGGACCACCGCGCCTACTTCGACGCGCTGATGCTCAGCCAGCAGCGGTTCACCGCGCCCGAGGTGGCGACGCGTTACCCCTGGGCCGAGGTGACGCACGTGGTCGACGTCGCCGGGGGCTCCGGCGGGCTGCTGCGGGAACTGCTCAGCGCCCACCCGCACCTGCGCGGCACGCTCGTCGACCGCGGCGAGCCGGTGGCGACCGCCGTCGCGACGTTCGCCGAGCACGGCCTCACCGACCGGGCCACGGGCGTGGTCGGGGACTTCTTCGCCCCGCTGCCGACCGGCGCGGACGTCTACGTGGTGTCCCGCGCGCTGACCGACTGGAGCGACGACCACGCGACGGCGATCCTGCGCCGCTGCGCGGAGGCGGCCGGCGACACCGGTCGGGTGCTGGTCATCGAGGTGCTCCCGACCGTGCCGCACGTGCCGCACCTGTCCCCGTACGACCTGCGGATGCTGGTGCTGGTGGGCGGCCGCGAGCGGAGCGCGGCCGAGCACGCCGCGCTGGCCGCCGCCGCGGGTCTGGCGCCCCGGCGCACCTGGCACGGCCCCGACGGGCTCACGCTGATGGAGTTCGCGCCCGCCTGACCGGTCGAGCCGCCACACGTCCCTTACCCACCGGTGCGCCGGGCCGTCGACGATTTGACTGCGCATCGTCCAATTTGCCGAAGAATATCGTCATCGTATTCGCCTCCACCCATGAATCGGCACATTTATCAATGGTTGTTCGCGGGAGTTCCGGCCGGTAACGTCTCGCGTGGCGACTAGCCGAGCCTTCGTGAAAGGGTCGACGCGTCATGACGGTTGCTGGCTTCACGAGATATCCGCCCTTCATCGACGACCTGGCCCGAAGCGAATCGGGACGGCTGCTGCGCGCCGAACTCCTCCGGCGGTGGCCGGAGACGACCGAGCAGCCCGCCGCGATCGCCCGGTACGCGCTGCTGCCCGCCGGCAAGCTGCTCCGCCCGATGATGACGCTGCACGCCGCCCAGGCGGTGGGCGGCTCGCCCCGGGACGTGCTCGCCGCTGCGCTCGGCATGGAGTATCTGCACGTCGCGACGCTCGTGCACGACGACATCATCGACGCCGACACGATGCGCCGCGGCCGGCCGGCGGTCCCGGTCGCGTTCGGCATCCCGAACGCCATCGTGACCGGCGACCACCTCATCTTCCAGGCGTTCCAGGCCATCGTGGACGGTGGCGGCGCGGTCCCGCCCGGCCACGTCGTCGCCGCGGTCGCCGTGTTGGCCGAGGCGGGACAGGACCTGTGCCGGGGCCAGGCCGTCGAGGCCCAACTCGTCGGCGACCTGGACGAGGGCGCCCGGTGGTACGCGGAGATGATCCGCCTCAAGACCGGCTCCCTGTTCCGCGCCGCGTGCCACATCGGCGCCCTGCTCGGCGGCGCGGAGCCGGACGTGGCGTCCGCGCTGGCCCGCTACGGCGAGCACCTCGGCACGGCGTTCCAGATCCGCGACGACCTGCTGTCCTACGTCGCCACCCCGGAGCAGACCGGGAAACCGGCGACCAGTGACCTCAACAACGGCCGACCGACCCTGCCGCTGCTGCTGGCGTACGACGCGGCCACCGACACGGACCGCGTCGAGCTGATGGCGGTGCTGCACCGGCGCGGCGCCGGCCCCGGCGACGTCGAGTGGGTCACCGCCCTGCTCCGCGACGTCGACGCGGTGGAGGGCGCGCGTCGGCGGATGGCGGAGCACGCCGAGCGGGCCCGGGCCGAACTGGCCGTGCTCGCCCCCTCCGCGAGCGCGGACGTGCTGGCCAGCATCGCGCGTTGGATGACGAGCGAGATGGCGTGAGGGCCGCCCGGGCGCTGCGGGCGCACGTGGAGACCTGGCGGCCCTACACGCTCTGGTACGTCGGGCTGGTGGGTCTCGGCGGGGCGGCGGTGGTCGACGGAGCCCACCATCCGTGGCGGCTCCTGTCGGCCTGGGCGGCGCCCACCGCCGGCTGGCTCGGCGGCCACTACCTCGGTGACTGGTTCGACCGGGAGCTGGACGCCGGCAGCAAGCCGCACCGGCCGATCCCGTCCAGCCGGCTGGGCGCGCGTACCGCGTTGGGGTGCGGCTTTGCCTGCTTCGCGGTCCTCGCGGTCCTCGCCGTGGCCGGCGGCTGGGGCACCACGACGGCGGCGTTGCTGGCCGGCTGCGGCATCGTCGCCTACAGCCGCTGGTTCAAGGCCCGCGGGTTCGCCGGCAACCTGGTGCGCGGCGGGCTCGGCGCGGTCGCGCTGCTCTACGGCGCGCTCGCCGTCGGGCTGCCGGCGGACCCGTCCCCGGTCCTGCCCGTCCTGCTGGCGCTGACCGTCGCGTTCTGGGCGCACGACGCCATGTCCAACCTCGTCGGGGCGCTGCGGGACATCGACGGCGACCGCGCGGGCGGCTACCGGACGCTGCCGGTCGGGCGCGGTGTCCCGTTCGCGGTCCGGACCGTGCTGGCGCTCTACGCCGGCACGCTCGGCGCGGCCCTCACCGCCGGCCTGCTGGCCGACCGGAGCGGGCGGGCCGGCTACCTGGCGACCCTGCTCGTCGTCGGCGTCGTGGGCCTCGCCGCGTTGAGGCCGTTGCTGGCGCACCACACCGACATGCCCGTCATGGTGGCGCTGCGCGCCCACTCCGTGCTGGTCGTCGAGCGGGTCGTGCTGGCCTCGGCCGTGGTGGGGCTCGGCCTCGGCGTCGCGGTGCAACTCGTGCTCGCGCTGCCGATGGTGGCGCTGACCTGGTGGGCGCAGCGCGGCATGCGCGCCCGGCACGAACTGGGGCCGGCCCCCGCCGACCTGGCCCTGGCCACCCCCCGTCGAATGTCCCTGGAGGACGCGCCATGACCGCTGTCACCGCCGAGGCCGTGGGGCGAGCGATCACCGCCGGCGCCGAGGCGCTGCTGCGCCGCCGACGCCCCGACGGCGTCTTCGGCGACGACCCGCCCGCCTCGGTGCTGGGCACCGCCGGCGCGGTGGCCGCGCTGCACGCCGCCGACCCGGTGGGCAGCGCCGACCTGGTCGACGCCGGCACCGGCTGGCTGCGCCGGCAGCAGCACGACGACGGCGGCTGGGGCGGCGTGGTGGGCGCGGAGAGCGAGGTCGTCCCGACCGCGGTCGCGGTCGCGGCGCTGGCGCTGAGCGCCCCGTCGGCCAGCGCCGAGGCGATCGCCGCCGGCCGGGCCCGGCTGGCCGGGATGGGCGGCGTCGACGCGGTCACCGACCGGGCCATCTCGCTGCTCTGCCGCCAACTGCTCGTGATGGCCGGGATGACCGCCGAGGCCGGTCCGCTGCGCCGGCTGCCGCTGGAGATCGTGCTGTTCGACCGGGTCCGCCGCCGGCGGCTGTCGTTCCGCACCGCGCCCTTCGTCGGTCTCGCCCTGATGCAGGCCGACCTGCTGCCGGCCGGCCGCCTGCGCCGGGCCACGCTGCGCCGGGCCCGCCCGGTGGCGGTCCGCCTGCTGCGCGCCATCTTCGACCACGAGGGCCGCACCGGCGCGTTGAGCGAGGACCCGTGGCCCGCCGCGCTGGTGCTGCTCGGGCTGGCTCGCAGCGGCGAGGCGCCGGACATCGCCGCGGCCGTGGTCGGCTGGCTGCGGCGGGCGGTCCGCCCCGACGGCGCCTGGGACGCCGTGACGAACCTGGACCTGACCCGCTCCGGGTACGCGGTGACCGGCCTGGCCGCCGCCGGGTACGCCGCCGACCCGCGGCTGCGGGCCACCCGCGACGTCTTCCACGCCACCCAGAAGCCCACCGCGTTCGAGGTGCTTGACGTGCCGCCGGGCGGGTGGAGCTACTCCAACGTGGGCGGCTGGCCGGTGACGCTGGAGTCCGCCGAGATCCTGTCGGCGCTCGCCGGCTATCCGGACGCCGCCGCCGACCCGGTGCTGCGTACCGGGCTGGCCTGGCTGGTGGACCGCCAGGACAGCCGCGGCTCGTGGAGCCTGTGGGTCCGCGACACGCAACTCGCCAACGACGGTCCCTGCCCGGCCATCACCAGCCAGGCGATCCTCGCCCTGCACGAGGCCGGCCATCCCGACGACCACCCGGCGATCGTCCGGGCGGCGGCCTGGCTGCTGACCCGGGCGGCGCCCGACGGCACGTTCGAGAACCTCTGGTACCGCGACCACACCTCCGGCACGGCCGTGGTGGTGGGCGCGCTGTCGCGGGTCGGCCACGCCCGGCACGAGGTGGTGCGAGGCGCGGTCCGGTGGCTGCGCGGGACGCAGTTGCCGGACGGCTCGTGGGGCCCGGGCGACGGCACGCCCGGCACGGTCGAGGAGACGTCGTGGGCCGTCCAGGGCCTGCTCGCCACCGGCGATCCCGACGTCGACGTCGCCGTCGAGCGCGGCGTCGCCTGGCTGGTGGCGGCGGCCGGCCCGGACGGCGGGTGGCCGGCGGCCCGGGTGTGCAACTACATCCGCCACCACATGCGCTACCCCAACGCGGTGATCACCCAGGCGGTCGCGTTGCGCGCGCTGGGCGAGTACCGCCGGGCCACCGCCGGACGGCCGGACGTCGCGCCCGGCGCGGTGGCCCGATGAGCGCGGACGTCGTGGTGGTGGGCGCCGGCGCCGGCGGCCTGGCGAGCGCCCGCGCGCTGGGCGCGCTCGGGCTGCGGGTGCTCGTGCTCGACCGCCAGCGCACCCCCGCGTCGATCGCCAAGGGCGAGATCCTCCAGCCCGAGACCGTCCGCATCCTCGACTCGTGGGGGGTCCTCGACGCCCTGCGCGCCACCGGCGCCCGCCCGGTCGGGCGGCTGGCCATCCGGGACCCGGACGGTGGGCCGCTGCTCTGCCTCGACTACGCCGGCCTGCCGGGCGGGTACCGGGAGATCCTCTGCGCCGACTACGGCGACCTGCGCGGCGTGCTCGCCGACGGGCTGCCCGCCACCGTGGAGGTCCGGTGGGGCCGGCGGGTGACCGGCCCGCTGCGTGCCGACGACGGGCGGGTCACCGGCGTCCGGGTCGCCGGCGACGGGGGCGAGCAGGACGTTCCGGCGGCGCTGGTGGTCGCCGCGGACGGCATGTCCTCCCCGCTGCGGCGGGCGGCCGGCGTGACTGTCGAACGCCGCGAGTACCCGCACGGCCTGGTCGCGTTCGACGTGGCCGACGCCGAGGTGGCCGACGAGGTGACGGCGTACCGGACCGGGCGCGGCCTGTGCCTGGTCTACCCGCTGCCGGGCGGGCGGTGCCGGCTCTACGTCCAGGTGACGGGGGACGAGTTCCGGGGCCGGGCCGACCTGGGCGCCTGGTGCGACCGGCTGCTCGCCGACGTGCCGGCGGTCCGGCCGATCGGCGCCGCGATCCGGGCCAGCCTGCACCGCCGCCAACTCCTCGCGGTCTACCGGTTGCGCACCGACCGCCTGGCCGTGCCCGGCCTGGCGCTGGTCGGCGAGGCGGCGCACGCGGTGCACCCGATGGCCGCGCAGGGCGTGAACAGCTCCCTGGGCGACGCGGAGACGCTCGCGGCCAGCCTGGCGGCCGAGGGCGGCACGCCGGCGCCGGCGTCCGTCGACCGGGCGCTGCGGGCCTTCGAGGCCGCGCGCCGGCCCCGCCTCGACCACGTCGCGACCGTCAGCCACAACGCCTCCCGCATGATCACCAGCGTCTCCGGGCTGCCGAAACTGCTCGGCGTACGGATGATGCGCCGCACCGCCGCCAACCCGAGGCTGCTCGGGCTCACCGCCGGCAACCTCTCCGGCACGGACGTCCGGCCGCTCTCCCTCGTCGACCGGCTCTACCAGCTCGGGCTGCTCACCGACCGGCACGCCCGCGTCCCGTCCCCGCCGGCCCCGTCAAGAAGCGAGCGATCATGACCCCTGCCACCGCCGTCGACACGCCGCCGGTCGACCTGTCGATGAACGAGACGCCGTACCCGCCGCTGCCGGGCATCCGGCGGATCGTCGCCGACGGCGCCGCGACCCTCCAGCGGTACCCGGACCGCACCTCGTCGGCGCTGGTGGCCGCGCTGGCCGCCCGGCTGGCGGTGGGACCGGAGTCGATAGTGGTCGGTCCCGGCTCGGCCGGGCTGTGCCAGCACCTGGTGCAGTCGCTGGGCCCCCGGCCGGAGGTCGTCCACGCGGCGCTGTCGTTCGAGGGCTACCCGCTGATCGTCCGCAACGCCGGTGCGACCGCGGTGCCGGTGCCGCTGGACGGCTACGACCACGACCTGCCCGCGATGGCGGACGCGGTGACCGACCGGACCCGCTGCGTGCTGCTCTGCCACCCCAACAACCCGACCGGGACGGCGCTGCGCCGCGCCGAGGTGCGCGCGTTCCTCGACCGGATCCCGGCCGACGTCCCGGTCATCGTGGACGAGGCGTACCGGGAGTTCGTCACCGACCCGGACGCGCCGGACGGGATGGAGCTGTTCCGGGCGTACGACAACGTCTGCGTGCTGCGCACCTTCTCCAAGGCGTACGGGCTGGCCGCGCTGCGCGTCGGCTACGCCGTGGTGCCGCCCCGGCTGCTCCCGGCGGCGGCGCTGACCGGGGCGGTGTTCTTCCCCAACGCGCTCGCCCAGGCGGCGGCCGTGGCGAGCCTGGCGCCGGAGGTCACGCCGGAGCTGACCCGGCGGTGCGCGGACCTGGTGACGGCGCGCGCCGGCCTGATCGACGCGTTGCGGGGCCTGGGGCTCACCGTGGCGCCCAGCGAGGCCAACTTCGTGTGGCTGCCGCTGGGGGAGCGGGCGGCGCCGTTCGCCGACCGGGCCCGGGCGGCCGGCATCCTGGTGATGGCGCTGCCCGGCGCCGGTGTCCGGATCACGGTCGGCGCGGACGAGGCCAACGACCGGCTCTGCGCGTTCGTCCGGGCGGCGCTCGACGAGGGGTTCTGAGTCAGCGTGGAGACCGGGCGTCGCCCGCCGATCGCCGCGCCGTGAGGCGGGCGCGTGCCCAGCGCAGGGACGGACAGCGTCCGTCCGGTCGTGGCACCGATGGCAGTAACCCAGGATCCAATGCCGCCGGATGACCAGCTTCGCCAGCTCCGGCACCCACTCCGACCTGGGTGATTCTCTCTCGATCATGCTGTCTCCCGAGACATGCAGGTCCGGGCACCGAACCCCGTTCAGGTACCCGGACCGCTCACCGGACGTGCCCCACCAGCCTCCCTTGCAACGTGCACACCGTCAAGGTTGGAAGTGGCAACGTGTACGCCAGTCACGTGCATACGGTCACGGTGTGAGGCTTGTGGCGCTCTCCGATATCGCGGACATGCTCGGTGGCGTGTCGCGCACGCGGGCGACCGAGATCACGAACCGGTCCACCTTCCCGAAGCCCATCGACACGGTGGCGAGTGGCAAGGTCCGGGTGTGGGACCGCGCCGACGTCGAAGCCTGGATCAGGCGGTACCGGCCGAACCAGCCCCGTGGCGGGGACGACGAACAGCCCTGACGCGACGGTCGGCGTTGTGCCTAGTTACGCGCAGCCTGATGGATGGGGCCAGGCAGCAGGCCGGTATCCACATGCCCGCGATCCGCCGTGCTCGCCGGGCGACGTCGTCCGGAGGAGCGGGGCCCGCCGAGGGCTGGTCACCCGACGTCGGGTGGAACGCCGGTCAGATGGAGAGGACGTGCTCGATGAGGTCCGGGCAGTGGGTCTTCCAGTTCAGCGCCGGCCCCTTGCGCATGAGGTCCAGGTTGAGCTTTCGGGCAGCCTTGATGATGCCGGGCCTGGTGAGCGCGTCGTGGGCGGATCGCGTCGAGGTGAAGCGCAGCCCCAGCACTCCAGGGCGGATCCGGTAGCGGGCCTCGGCCGTGTGCATCAACGCCAGCCCGAGGCGGGCTCGAAGACGCGAACGTGCGGCGGACCGGTCGATGTTCAGGTGGATCTCGAGTTCGTGCGGGGTGTGTTTTCGGTGGCAGACGTACAGGGTCTCCAGAGCGTGCACCGAGACGGTGAGCAGGCGTGGGTAGGCGCCGGAGTTGGTGCCCGGGAGCGCGCTGACCGTCCAGTAGCTCAGCTCCGTCAGTGCGGGCGCCGGCATGGTGGCGCGCAGGTAGACGCCCACCAGGCGGGCCAACTCGTCGGTGAACCGAGGGTCGGCCTTCAGGCGGCTGAAGCGGTGGCTCGTGCGGTGGCGCAGGGTGGAATCGACCGGCCGGTCAGCGAGGCGGACGGGCTGCGGCTCGTCGTCGGTCAGCCAGCGCTGCTGCTCCGCCGGTGGTATGAGAAGGTCCAGTTCGCTGGCGCTGAGCCGACCCGTGGTGTGCACGACGTTGCGAAGCTGCACCCCGGCTGCCTCGCGCCGGCGGATCTGGTCACGCTCCGCCTCGTCGAGTTGGCTGCGACTGACCCGCCGGAAGGCGATCTCGACGATGTCGGACCAGGTCCGGCGATGGGCACAGAACCGCGTCACGACGTCCACCGCCTGTCCCACGTAGCTTTGGCCATCGGCAAAGGTCAACTCGTACACTCCGCACCGGCCACCCGCTTTGGGTAGGAGGTGAGCGATCGAGTGCAACCCGTCCACCCTCAGTCGAGTGATCTCACCACCGTCCATACCGGACAACGGTAGGTCACTTGCGGCCGGTCCCGTCAGGGACGGTCCGTGGAGTTCGCCACCAGGCACAGATAGCGCAGTTCGGCGTCGTAGTCGACCACCACCACGCGAGAAGCGGCGTCGTCGGCCAGCCGGTCCAGCAGCGCCCACCAGACGCCGGTGGACGGTTGCCCCGGCGGCGCGACCGTGACCGGTCCGCCGAGCGGGGGCCCGACTGCGGCGAGGCCGGCGCCGAGCACCACCGCGACGTCCGGGTCCCCCGCGCCGAGCGCGCGCAGCTCGGCCGCCGCCAGCGTGGCGACGTCGTCCGGGCCGACGTCCGCGTGTTGGCGCACGGCGGTGATCCGGGCGCCGTCGTCGGCCGGGCCGTCGCCGAGCAGCAGCGCCACCGCCCGGTGCTGGTCCGGCACGGCGACCCCCGGGTCGTACGGCAGCACGGACTGCTCGACGACGACGAGCAGGGCCCGGCGGTACGCGTGGGCGGCGGCGATCCGCAGCCCGGTGAACGCCGCCGCCGACCCCTGGTCGCAGAGCGCGAAGGACATCGGCGTGCCGGGGCAGACGTGACTGAGGTAGGCCGCGGTGGCCCGGCCGGGCAGCGCGTCGTGCACGGCGAACGCCAGCACCAGCAGGTCGACCGGCTCGTCCTCGGGCACGAGCGCCCCGATCAGCTCGGCGGCCATCTCCCCGTAGGACTGGCCCCGCGCCGCCGCGTCGACCCGCAGGCCGGACGGGCGTACCAGGTCGGTCAGGTACTCGCCGGCACGCTCGCGCAGCACGGGATCGTCGAGCAGGACCGCCGGGCCGGTGAACTCCCGGCGCGCGGCCCGGATCAGGTGCAGGTCGGTGCCCATGACGCTCCCCGGTCAGTGCTCGAACACCATGGCGGCGAACGTGGCCCCGTCCCCGGCGCCGACGGCCGCCACGAGGTACCGGTCGCCCGGCCGCAGCAGGTCGCGTTCCCGCGCGGTGCGGTAGTTGACGAACGCGTCCGCGCAGAACACGTGCCCGGTGCCGGTGACGTTGTCCAGCAGCACCCGGTCCAGCGGGAACCCGATCAGCTTGACCAGCCGCTTCCAGGTCATCAGGTTGACGTTGTGCGGCAGGATCAGCCGCAGGTCGGCAAGCGTCGTGCCGGCCCGCGCCAGGGCCCGACCGATCACCTCGGCCAGCGCCGGCCGGTACTCGCGCTGGAACCGGGCCGGGGACGCGCCGCCGGCGACGTCGAACTCGCCCCGCTGCGCGGCGGCGTACGCGAGCAGCCGGTCCCGGCGGCCGTGCGCGCTGACCAGGCACGCGGACGCGCCCTCGCTGAACACCGACGTCTCCGGGATGAACTGGGCGTCGCGGGTGAACGCCTTCTCTCCGGTGAGGACCAGCGCGAGCGGCTCGTCGCCCGGCGGGTGCGGCTCGGCGGCCAGCAGCCGGCCGGCCACGTCGACCGCGGCCAGCGCGCTCGCGCAGGACTGCTGCGTCAGCGTGAACGCCACCGCGTGCCCCAGACCGACCGCCCGGCAGACGTCGTGCAGCGGGTTCTCCGGGTACGGCGCCACCACCGGGAAGGCCCGCGCGTACACCACGAAGCGCACCCGGTGCGCGACGTCGCGCAGCGCGGTGAGGCCGTCGACCGCGTGCCGCAGCAGGTCGGTCAGGGACAGGTCGGGGTCGTGGCGCACCTCGGTCAGCCCGTGGAACCGCCGGAACAGCCGGATCTGCATCTCGGTCAGGCGCAGCGGCGCGGCCAGGCTCTCGATCGGCACGCGGCGGGCCGGCAGGAACACCGAGACGGCGTCGACAGCCGTCATCCGCACACCGTCACGGAGAGGATCAGATCAACGACGCCGGTGGATGTCAACGTACGTGGCATCATATCGACGTGGCTCGGTTCCTCTTCGTGGTGCTGCCGGTTTTCTCCCATCTGAACGCCCCGCTCGCCATCGGCCAGGCGCTGGCGGCGGCCGGACACGAGGTGGCCTGGTGCGGTCCCCGCAGCGACCTGCGTCCGCTGATCGGCCCGGACGCCACGCTGTTCCCGACCGGGAAACGCTGGTACCGCCCGGACGGCGAGTCCGGGATGGCCGCGGTGCGCAGCCTCTGGGCGGGGCACGTGCTGCCGGCCAACCGCTTCATCCGGGACGCCGCCGAGCGGGCGGTCACGGAGTACCGGCCGGACGTCGTCGTCGTCGACCAGTACGCGATGGCCGGCGCGTTGGCCGCGCACCGGCACGGCGTGCCCTGGGCGACGTTCTGCGTCGGCATGCTGGAACTGACCCCGCCGACGGCGGAGATGCCCGAGTTCACCGACTGGGTGGCGGCCCAGGTGCGGCGCGTGTGGGCGATGACCGACCTGCCCGTCGACGAGACGCTCGACCTGCGCTTCTCGCCCTACCTGGTGATCGGGCTGACCACCACGGCGCTCACCGGCCCGGCGCCGATGCCGGCGCGGTGCGTGCTGACCGGGCCGGCGCTGGGGCGGCGGCCGAACGCGCCCGACTTCGACTGGGCCGCCTGGGCGCCGGACCGCCGGCACGTGCTGGTCACCGTCGGGACGATGGCCGAGCACCTGGCCCGCGACTTCTACCGGCGGGTGACGGCCGCCACCGCGCCGCTCGCCGACCGGCTCCAGGTGATCCTCACCGCCCCGGCGGACCTGGTGCCCGACCCGCCGGCACACGTGCTGGTCGCGCCCCGGGTGCCGGTGCTGGAGCTGATGCCCCGGCTGGACGCGGTCGTCTCGCACGGCGGGCTGGGCACGGTGTCCGAGGCGCTGGCGCACGGCGTGCCGGTGGTGGTCGCGCCGATCCGGCACGACCACCCGGCCATCGCCCGCCAGGTGACCCGGGCCGGCGCCGGCCGTGCGGTCTCCTTCCACGACGCGACCCCGGCGGAACTGACCGAGGCGGTGACCGCGGTCCTCGACGATCCGGCGTACCGGGCCGGGGCGGCCCGCGTACGCGACTCGTTCGCCGCGGCCGGCGGCGCGAGCGCGGCGGCGGCGCACCTCGCCGCGCTGGCCGCGACGCCGTGACGCCGACCCGCGGCGAACCGGAACGCATCGACCGTTGTCCCACGCCCGGGCCCGCACTAGCCTGACCTGACGCCCCCGTCCGGTCACCGTCGTGATCGGACGGTGCGCGACGCGGGCCGGCCCCGCGTCGTCGCCGCACGAGGAGGCTCGATGATCGAGGCCACCGGCCTACGCAAGACCTTCCGGGTGGGGCGTGGTCGCGGCGCCGGCACGGTCGAGGCGGTCCGCGGCGTCGACTTCGCGGTCCGGCGGGGCGAGATCGTCGGCTTCCTCGGCCCGAACGGCGCGGGCAAGTCCACCACCCTGCGGATGCTGGCCACGCTGCTGCGGCCCAGCGGGGGCGCGGCGACGATCGCGGGCGTCGACCTGCTGCGCGCGCCGGCCCAGGTGCGCCACCGGATCGGGTTCGTGGCGCAGGCCAGCGGCACCTACGACGACTCCACCGCCCGCCGGGACCTGATCCTCCAGGCGCGGATGCACGGCCGGTCGAAGGGCGTGGCGCAGGAGCTGGCGGCGGCGGCGATCCGCGCGTTCCAGCTCGACGACTTCGCCGACCGCAGGATCCGGACGTACTCCGGTGGACAGCGCCGGCGGCTCGACGTCGCGCTCGGGGTCATCCACTCGCCGCAGGTGATGTTCCTGGACGAGCCCACGGCGGGCCTCGACCCGCCCAGCCGGGCCCGGATGTGGCAGGAGGTCCGGCGGCTGCGCGAGGACGGCATGACGATCTTCCTCACCACGCACTACCTCGACGAGGCGGACAGCCTGTGCGACCGGGTCTCCATCATCGATGCCGGCCGGATCGTGGCCGAGGGCACGCCGTCGGCGCTCAAACGGGAGATCTCCGGTGACGTGGTCGCGATCGACTTCACCGCCTCCGACCTCGCCGACCCGGCCGGCGGCGGCCTGCCGGCCGCGACGAAGGTGCTCGCCGAGGCGCCCTACGTCCGCGGGTCCGAGTCGGTCGACGGCGCCCTGCGGCTCTACGTCGACAGCGCCGCCACGGCCATCCCGCAGATCATGCGGGCGCTCTACGACCGGGGCATCGAGCCGGGCGCGATCGAGACCCGCCGGCCCAGCCTCGACGACGTGTTTCTGGCCAAGACCGGCCGTTCGCTGGAGGAGTGACCGTGCGAGTCGTCCGTGACACCTGGTTGATCTTCCAGCAGGAGGCCGGCCTGATGGTGCGCAACCCGGTGATGGTCGCGTTCAGCCTGGCCCAGCCGATCACCTACCTCATCCTGTTCGCGCCGTTCCTCAAGGTGGTGATGGTCGACCGGGGCGCCTCCACGTACGCGGACGCCTACCGCATCTACGTCCCGGGCCTGTTCGTGGCGATGGGCCTCTTCGGTGGCCTGTTCGCCGGCTACGGGCTGCTCAGCGCGCTGCGCGCCGGCATCATCGAACGCTGCCGGGTGACCCCGGTGAGCCGGACCGCCCTGCTGCTGGGCCGCGCCCTGATGCACGTGTGCCTCAACGTGGTGCAGGCGGTCGTGATCACGCTCGTGGCGCTGCCGTTCGGGCTGCGCGTGCACCTGGCCAACCTGCTCGTCTCGTACGCGCTGCTGGCCGTGATGGTGCTGCTGAGCACGTCCATCTCGTACGACATCGCGTTGCTGGTTCGCAACGAGAACAGCCTCGGCGTGCTGGTGAACACCGTGGGCCAGCCGATCTCACTGCTGGCCGGCGTGCTCATCCCGCTCGTGCTCGCCCCGATGTGGATCCAGCGGGCGGCGCTCTGGAACCCGTTCGCCTGGGCCACCGACGGCATGCGGGCGCTGTTCGCCGGCCAGATTTTCCAGACCGTGGTCTGGCAGGGCGCGCTCATCATGACCGGGCTGGCCGCCGCCAGCCTGTTCTGGTCGTCGCACCTGTTCAACCGCGAGGTTTCCTGACCGTCCGTCCATCGACCATTGTCTCGCCGTGGCCGGCGCTCTAGCCTGATCGTGTCCTGGCGCGGCGGGGGCGCTTTCGGTGAGCGTGTCACGTGGGGAGGCGACTCGTTTGGGTGCCGACAACTTCCGGGCGACCCTGGCGGCGGACCAGGAACTCGGCGCGGGCAACGTGCTGCTCCGGTTGGCCGAGCACGGCGCCGACATGCGGACGCCCCGGGTGACGTTCGACGTCGACGTCGACGGCATCCCCGCCTGGACGCCGCTGTCGCTGGCCACCCTGACCGAGCGGGTCGCCGCCCGGGCGGCCTGGTTCGCCGGGCGCGGCATCGGCCGGCGCGACCCGGTCGCGGTCTACGTCACCTCCGCGCCGGACGTGTTCCTCAACTTCCTGGCCCTCACCCGGCTCGGGGCGATCCCGGCGCTGATGAACGGCAACATGCCGATCGAGTTGGCGGCCGAGTTCGTCCGGCGACTGCGCGGCGTCGGCGTGCTCGTCGACGCCGACCACGACGCGCTGCGCGGGCACGACCTCGGCGTACCGGTCCTCGGTGACGCCGCCGAGACCGGCACCGGCGACCCGGCGCAGGCGCCCGCGCACCACCGGCACCATCCCGAGGACCCGGTCGTCATCACCCACTCCTCCGGCACCACCCGGGTGCCGGCCGCGATCGTCCACTCGCACCACGGCCTGTTCGCCGCGATCCGGGCGGTACGGCTCACCGAGTCCCGGCCGCACGGCGAGGTGCGGGAGATGTCCGCGCTGCCGGCCGCGCACGCCGCCGGCATCATCACGCTCAACCAGGCGCTCTGCAACGGCTACCAGTTGCTCTGCCTCTCGGCGCAGGGCGGCCCGTTCGCACGCAGCGCCGAGACCGTCCTCGACGCCATCGAGCGGTGGCGCCCGACCGGTGTGTTCGGCTTCGCCGTGACCTGGTCCGAGCTGGCCCGCGTCGACCTGACCACCCGCGACCTCAGCTCGGTGCGCAACTGGTTCAACACCGGCGACTGCGCCCACGAGTCGCACGTCCGCCGGCTGGTCGCGGTCGGCAGCCATCCCACCTGGACCCCCGACGGGCCGGTCGACGTGCCCGGCTCGAAGTTCGTCGACATGCTCGGCTCCACCGAGATGGGGCACGGCGCGTTCCGGATCACCCACCGGCCCGGCAGTGACCGCTACGACCGCTGCGTCGGCAAGCCGTACCCGTTCGCCGAGATCGCGCTGCTCGACGTGGCCACCGGCGAGGAGGTGCCGGACGGGCAGGTCGGGCACGTCGGGCTGAGGTCGCCGACGCTGGCCATCGGCTACTGGAACGACTCGGTCACCACGTACCGGACCCGGCTGAACGGTTACTACCTGACCGGGGACCTGATGTACCGCGACGCGCGGGGCGACTACCACCACGTCGACCGTGCCAGCGACGCGGTCGACCTGGGCGGCGGGACCTGGCTCTACACCGCGTTGTCCGAGGAACGCATCCTCGCGCACTGCCCGGACGTGCGGGACTGCACCGTCATCGCCGCCGCCGGGGACGACGGCGCCACCGTCACCGAGGTGCTGCTCCTGCTCACCGACGACGCCGACCCGGCGCTGGACCGCACCGACCGGGTCCGGGCCGCGTTGGGCCCGGCGGTGGCCGCGACGCTGCGCCGGGTGGTGACCGTGCCCGACGACGGCGTGGTGATGGGCCCGACCGGCAAGGTCCGCAAGTTCCTGATGCGCCAGCGGCTGCTGGCCGACGCCGGAGCGTCCACCGCGGGGTGAGCCGGGCCGCGCGGTCGGCGTGCGGGCCCTATCCTCGTGCCGTGTCCTACGCCGCCCTCACGTCCGCCGAGTGGAACGCCATGTCCGACGACGCCGCGCACCGGGTCGCGGCGGGGATCGCCGACCGGCACGGCCTGACGCTGCGGGGCCTGGCGGTCCGGGCCGGCGCCGGGTGGTCGCACCGGCAGGCCCGGTTCGACCGGGACGGCACGCGCTTCGCGCTCGTCCCGGGCGGGCGACCGACACTCGGGTACGACGGCTCACGGTTCCGGCCGGACGCCGCTCAGGCGGCCGACTACGCGGAGAGCGCCGACGAGTACGGCCTCCCGCCCGTGCCCGAGTTCGTCGACGCGATGACGTCGCCGGAGCGGGTGGTGGAGATGCCGGCGATGCTGGTGGCGGTGGACGCGCTCGACCCCTGCGGCGTCGCGTTGGCGCCGGACGATCCGCGGGTGCGTGAGGTGGCCGCGTCGGCGGAGCCGGGGGTCGGCGGGATGCGGCGGGTCGGGCCGGACGGCGGGCTGCACGTCGAGTTCGACCGGGCCGGCCGGGTGACGCGGGCCCGGCTGATCCGACAGGTCTCGTACGACGAGGCGATGGCCGGGCTCGCGCGTCTGGACCTGCGGACCACCACCCCGGACGAGTGGGAGTGGGCGTGCGGGGCCGGCGCGACGACGCTCTTCCGTTGGGGTGACGACCACCCTGCCGACGGATACCCCTTCGACCACCGCACCGGTCCGCACCGGGAGGAGAACCGGTGGGGCCTGGCGATCGGGCAGGATCCGTACCGGCACGAGGCGACGACCGAGCGGACCGTGGTGTGCGGCGGCGACGGAGGCGGCGCGACCTGCGGTGGCAGCGGATTCTTCCTGGGCTGGCTCACCCTGGCGACCGCCTACCGGGACGACGACTTCGGTCGCTGGCTCGCCTCCGACGACGGCTACGCCGACGAGGTCCTCACCCGCCCGGTCGTCGAGCTGCGCTGACCGGACCACCGGTGGCCGGAGGTGGGCGCGCGGGCGCGGGGGTGCGCCGCCGTGCCAGAATCGTCAGCCGTGTCCTACCTCCCCTCGCAGCCGTACCCGCCGATGCCCGGCGCGGTCACGCCCCTGGTCGCCTACCCTCATCCGATCGCGCCGCCGCCGGGCTTCGCGGTGCTCGTCGTCTCGGTGAACCGAGGGCCCTACCTGGTGCCCGCGCCGACGACCAGCCGCTTCAAGGTGGACGGGCGGTCGGTGCCGATCCCCGGTGAGGGAACCTGGCACATCGCGGTCCCGGCCGGTCCGCGCGACGTCCGCTACACCGACTTCATGGGCATCCCGATCATCACCACGTCGGTGCTGGCCCAGCCGGGGGCCGCGCATCACCTGTCGTTCCGGTTCGGCGGCTGGCGCAACCGCGTCCACGACGCCTACGGCACCGACGTGACGCGGTTCGGCCTGTGGTCGAACTACAGCGTCGCGCTGGCCGCGCTGGTCGTCGTCGTGCCGCTCTGCTGCGGAGGGCTCGCGCTGATGGGCGTCTTCTCCACCTCCCCGTGACACCGATGCGCCGGCCCGCTCCGTGATCCGACCACGATCACCGTTGAACCGTCGGCGGTCCGGTCCGTAGTGAGCCCGACGGCAGGGTGGCGGTGGCACAGGAGAGGGAGGGCGACGCGTGCGGATGCGGTGGGCCGTGCTGGCGGTGCTGGTGCTGGTCGGGATCTGGCTGGTGCCGACCGGTCCGGCGCACGCCGCGCCGGCGGAGACCGGCCGGTACTACGTGGTCGGTCCGCCGGTCGACGGACAGCGGGAATACCTGTACGCCATCGCGTTGCGCACGCTCGGCAACGGTAACCGCTACCGGGAGATAGTCGACCTGAACACCGGTCGCGCCCAGCCGGACGGGGAGACGTTCACCGACGGGCTGGTGCTGAACCCGGGCTGGGTGCTCGTGCTGCCCCGCGACGCCAAGGGCCAGGGCGTACGCATCGGTCCGCTGCCCCGGACCCGGACCCGGTCCGCCCCGCCGGCGACCCGGTCGCCGGCCCCCGCCCCGTCCACGCCCGCCCGCACCACGGCGCCGCCGAGCCGCGTACCGCCGTCGACCCGGGCGCCCGCCACCACGAAGGCGGCGACGCGTCCCCCGGTCGCCACGGAGGTGGCCGCCCCGCCGCCGGGGGGACGCCGGGCCTCGGACGGCGGGGTCGACCCGATGGTGATCCGCGTCGGCGCGGGCGTGCTGTCGGTGCTGCTCGCGGCGGTGGCGATCGTGCTGCTGCGTCCGCGTCGCGCTGCTCGTGGCGTGTCCCTGGCCGGTGACGACGGGCCGTGGCCGCCCGAGCGGCACCACACGCCCGCGCCCGGCGACCGTGTCGCGATCGAGCCCGGTGACCGCGTCACGCCCGCGTCCGGTGACCCTGTCGCGCCCGCGCCCGGGTCGACGGCCGGTGACCGCGTCGCGCCCGAGCCGGTGCCGGCGGCAGCGGCAGCGGACGCCGCCGCGCCGGCGGTCCGCCGGCCCGTCGGCGACCCGCCCGGATCGTCCCCGGCGGTCGGCCCGGACCAGCCGGCCGGCCGCTCGGGGAGCACCACGGCGAACTCGTCGGCGTCGCCGGCGCGCAACGCGACGAAGGCCGGCGCCGGCCGCTCCCGACCCGCGCGGTCACCGGCCCCGCTGCCGGCCGGCCCGCCCGCCGCCGGGGCCGCCCCGCCGGCGGCCACACCCCGGGCGTCGGTCGCGGGCGCGGCCGACGCGCCGAAGCCGCGTCCGGTGCCCTCGACGGCGTCCCCGGCCCTCCCTCCCGCCGCGTCGCCGGAGACCGCGACCGGCACCGGGACCAGCCCCACCGACACCGCGACCGGCACCGGGACCGGCCCCACCGGTAGCGACACCGCGACCGGTACCCGGACCGGCCCCACCGGTACCCGGACCGGCCCCACCGACACCGGGACCGGCACCGGCACGACGCCGGACGTGCCGCGCCCGCCGCTGCCCGCCGCGGACGAGGCGCCGTACCTCACCGCCGACCTGGAGACCGACGTCGGTCCGGCCCGGGTGCGGCTGGTCGGGGTGGCGGCCGGGCGGGGCGTGCCACCGTACGCCTGGCTGGGCCCGGGGGAGACTGCGCCGCCGGCCGTGCTGCCGCTGGTGCTGGGGCGTCGCGGACCGTGGCGGCTGCACGTGGACCTGGCCCGGGTGCCCGACGTGTTCACGCTGGTCGGGCCGGCGGCGGTGTGTGGCCGCGCCGCCGCGACCCTCGCCGGGCGGCTGTCGGACGCCGGTGTCGGCGTCGCGGTGGTGGGGGAGGCGCTGGGCGCCGAGCTGCCGGACGGCTACCGCCGCCTGGCCGGCCTGCCCGAGCCGCCGCGGCCGGGGGAGGACCTGCCGGCGCCGTCGGTGGTGTTCACCGCGGGCCCGTCCCCGGCCGGGGCGCGCGGCCTCGCCGCCGCCACCGACGGACGCTGCGTGCCGGTGGTGCTGGGGCCGGTCCCGGCCGGCCGCTGGTCGCTTCAGTTCGAGGTGGCCGCCGGGCCGGCCGGGGCGGACTGAACGCCGCGCGCCACCACGGGCAGCGGGCCGGCCGCCACGCCGGGCACCGCCTCCCACGCCCCGTCCCGCGCCCGGTGGACGCGGTCCACCTGGACCCGGTCGTAGGAGCGGCTGGTGAGGATCAGCTCGACGCCGGCCTGTCGCAGCCGCTCCGCGCGGCCACGGGCCAGCGGCAGCGCGGCCAGGGCGTCGGCGGTGGCGACGACGTCGAGCGTACGGCCACGCGGCACCCGTACCTCCACGAGCAGCCGGCCGGCCCGGGCCGCCGGCCGCCGCCGGGACAGCGGCAACCAACCCGGCGCCAGGCCGCGCGAGTGTGCCGGCAGCAGCGCGTACGCCCGCCGGGTGCCGTGCGCCGGCCAGCGGCTGACGTCGTGCGGCAGCCCGGCGCTCGACGCGCTCGTCGGCGCGGGGCGGATGCGTAGCGCCCCGCCGTCGAGCCCGTCGACGGGGCGCAGCCGGCCGTCGTCGGTGGCCCGGAACGCGCCCCGCACCCGCGCCCGGTCCAGCCGGCCGGCCGGCAGCAGGTAGGTGTCCGGGGCGCCGAGCAGGTACTGGAGTCGGGCCGGGACGTGCGAGCGCAGCACCTGCACCGGGATCGCGCCACCCGGCTCGACCCGTACCCGCAGCAGGTCGGCCCGGTCCGGCGCGGACCGCGGGTCCAGGTAGCCGACCAGGAACAGCTCGGCGCTGGGTACGCCGTCGGCGGCGGCCCGCTCCAGGTCGCCGGTGACCGGCACGTACGCCTCGAACGCCTCGACGGTGACCTGCTGGCCGGGGCGCAGCCAGGGCGGCCCGTACCGGCCGGCGCGGCGCTGCTCGGCGGCCAGCGGGGGGCGGGGCGAGGACTCCGGGACGCTGACGTCGTGATCGTCGGGCACGTCGGCGGTGGGCGGCTCGACCGCCCGCATCCCCTCGGCGTCGACGTCGGCGTCCGCGTCGGTCACCACGATGCGCTGCCGCGACGGGCGCGGCACCAGGAGACCGTCCGCTGTCGCGTCGACGCCCGGCGGGCCCTCGGCGTACCGGGGGCGGTGGGCCTGCCACGGCGCGACACCGCCGGCCGCGTCGAGCGCGCGCAGGTGGCGATGGTCGGCGACGAGTTCGGCGCGTCCGCCCGGCGGCGGGGTCCAGACCGTGGCGCCGGTGGTCTCGGCCAGCTCGGCGGCCTGGGCCGCGAGTTTCGCCTGCTCGTCCGGCTCGGACGGCCAGGTGAGCCAGAGCCGCAGGTCGGCGCCGTAGAGCGGCAGCTCACCGAGGAGCGCGGCCAGGTGCCCGGCGTCACGGACCTGCTGGGTGCCGCTGTAGTCGCCGATCAGGAAGCCGCCGGAGCGGGCCGTGACGGAGACCGTGACCAGTTCCGTCGCGGTGGCGCCGAGCCGGTGGGCGGTGGCCCGGCGGGCCACGAAGTCGGCCCGGGTGGCCAACGCCACACCGGTGGTCAGCGGCAGGTTGACCACGCCGGTGCGGGGCCGGACCAGACCGTCCTCCACCGCGAACCAGCCGGGCAGCGGGGTGGCGAGGTCCGGCGGTTGCAGCACCAGCCAGTCCATCGGCTGCCGGGTCACGCGGTCCAGCGGCAACGCGTGCAGCGGCCCGTCGTCGGCGTCGGGCACCCGGCCGGGCAGCACCTGCCGGATGTCCGCGCCGTCCGGGCTGACCAGCACGTCGTGCCCGAGCAGGCCGGCCACCTCGGTGAACAGCTCGGCGTGGCGGGCCCCGTCGTCGGTGAGGATCCGGACGTCGTCGGCGGCGTCCCCGGTCCGCCGGACCAGGTCCGCCAGCGCGGGCGCGTCCAGCGGGCGGTCCGGCGCGGTGGGCAGCGCCGGCTTCCCGCGCGGGCCGCACACCAGCCACAGATCGAGCAGGCCGGGCACCCGCCGGTGTCGGCGCGGGTCGAAGCGGCGGGTGGTCGGCATCCGGTCGAGTCCCCGGCCGCCCACGGCGGCGGTCCGTGCCAGCCCTGTCACCGCCGCCCCGCCTTCGTCACACAGTCGTCCCGCCGCCGGCCGGAGCCGTTCGACATCGAGGGCCGGTACCCTCGGCGGTCTCCATGACGGACGCCATGGAAATCTGGTTCAGATTGATTTGAACGAAGTCGGCGCTGATCCGCAATAGACGGTGACGGCCGATCGGTCTGGGCCGCGGTGACGGAAGGGGACCCGAGGTGCTGGCGAAGCACTCCATCCTTGCAAGACTGCTCGTGGTGGTGATGGTCGGCTGCGCGATCCTGGCCGTGCCACGGCCGTCGGCCGCCCGGTCCGGGCCGGACACCGAGCCGTACGTGAAGTACTACGTGGTCGCGGCGCAGTACCAGGGCCAGCCGGAGAATCTCACCGAGATCGCCCGGCGGTTCCTGGGCAGCGGCGCGCGGGCCGCCGAGATCTACCAGCTCAACACCGGTCGGGTCCAGCCGGACGGGGCCCGGCTCACCGACCCGGGCACGCTGCGGGCCGGGTGGCACCTGGTGCTGCCGTGGGACGCCGCCGGTGAGGGGGTCGAGTACGGACAGTTGCCGGCCCCCCGCCGGCCGTCGGCCCGCCCCACGCCGACCCGGTCGCCGGGCGCGCGGCCGGACGGCAGCCCGTCACCGGGCGCGAGCCCCACGCCCTCCGGGACGCCCACCGGTCCCGGCCGGGACGGGAAGTGCACCGCCACCACCGCGTCGAGCGGGCGGTCGGAGTGGGCGCAGCTACGCATGGCGGCGGACAGCGCGTGGACCCTGACCCGCGGCAACGGCGTCAAGGTGGCGGTCGTCGACACCGGCGTCGACGCCGGTCTCCAGCAGCTCAGCGGCCGGGTCGCGGTAGGCGCGGACGTCACCGTCGGTAATGGACGCGGGGACGAGGACTGCCTCGGCTCCGGCACGGCGATGGCGGGCATCATCGCCGCGGACGACAGCGTCGAGAACCGCCCGGTGGGGCTGGCGCCGGACGCCACCATCGTGCCGGTGCGGATGGTCCGGTCCTCCGGCGACGCACGCCCGGCCGACGCCGCGACGGCCATCGAGGTGGCGGTCAGCACCGGCGCCTCGGTGGTGGCGCTCGGTTCCCGGGTCGACCTGGCCGACCCGGCGGTGGCGGCGTCGCTGGCCACCGCGCTGGAGCACGACGTGCTGGTGGTGGCGGGAGCGCCGGTCAAGCCCACCACGCTCCCGTCGCCGCGGGGCGGCTCCGGCGGGTCGCTGGTGCTCACCGGCGGCGTCGGCGCGGGCGGCCAGCTCGCCGAGAAGTACGTCGACGGCTCGGTCGAGGTGGTCGCACCCGGCATCGAGGTGGCGACGCTCGGTGTCGGCGGCGGCAAGGTGATCGGCAACACCGGCACCGAGTTCGCGGTGGCGTTCGTGGCCGGTGAGGCCGCGCTGATCCGGGCCGCCCAGCCCGACCTCAGCGCCGCGCAGGTGGAGGAGCGCATCCGCGCCACCGCCGAACCGGTGGGCGGGCAGGTCGCCGAGGGAGATCCGCGCTACGGCTCCGGCATGATCAACCCGGCGGCCTCGGTGGCCCCGTCGGTGGACGCCCAGGCCCCGGCCGCCGCGCAGGCGGGCCGGGGCGGGGGCACGCTGGTCGCCGTGCTCCTGGGGTTCGCGCTGCTGTTCGGCGCGGGCGGCTTCCTGGTCTACCGGCTGCGCCGCCGCCGCTGGGCCGGCTGACCGCCACGTAGTGAAGGAGGGGCCCCTTCTTAACAGACGTCTGTTAAGAAGGGGCCCCTCCTTACACCCTCCGGCTAGCGCAGCGACCAGGTCTGCTTCGGGTTGAACACGCAGGTCCACGCGTTCAGCGGGGCACCCGTACCGTGCCCGTCCACGTCCAGGCAGCGGTCGGTCTCCGGGTTGAACAGCGACCGGATGCCCTTGTATTCGGTCCATCTCCATTTCTGGGCCGGGTTGCCGCTGCACAGCGCGCTCTGCACCGGCGCGCCGTCGCGCTTCTCACCCCAGGCCACGTCCAGGCAGAGACCGTTGGCGCGGACGCTCCCGTCGGACGCGAACGTCCACCACTGCGCCCGCTCCTCCCGGCACGGCCGCAGGACCACCGGGATGCCGTCCCCGGCGCCGCCGCTGGCGCACAGCCCGGTCTCCTTGCCGACGAGCTGCTTCGCGCCGGTCGGGCGCTTCGGCGGGGCCGGCTTCTCCGGCTCGGCCGGTGGGCGGGTCGACGGCGACACGCTGGGTCGCGGCGCGGGCGGCTTGACCGTCGGCGTCGGGCTGGGCGACCGGGGCGTGGCGGACGGGGAGGGGCTCGGGCTGGCCGGCCCCGCCGTGAGCCGCCCGTCGAGCGCGTAGAAGTCGGTGAACTCCTTCACCCGACGCAGGAACGCCTGCGTGTCGTCGTCCAGCTCACCGCCGGTCTGTCGCACCGCGGTCGGCCCGTTCCGGTACGCGGCCAGCGCCAGCAGACCCGGGTCGCCGTCGAGGCCGGCGAGGTCGCGACGCAGCGCACAGAGCGCGACGCCGACCGCCGGGACGGCCACCTGCGGATCCCACGGTGAGGCGTCCGTCGGCCCGTACGCCTGCCACACCTCGGGCAGGAACTGGGCGATGCCCCGCCGGCCGTCGTCGCCGAGCAGGTTCGGGTCGAAACCCGACGCCGCCATGAGCTGCGCCGCCACCGCGGCGGGCGGCACCTCCGGGCACACCGAGCCGGCCCGCACCACGAGCTTGACGTAGGTCGCCGGCACCGCCTTCGGCTGCTGGCGCTCGGTGTCCGGCCGGGTGGTGCCGGAGCCGCCGAACGCGGTCAGCTCGCCGTAGTACGCCGCGTAGCGGCTGACGTCGTCGACGTACGTGACCGCGTCGGACGGGACGCCCTTCGCCTCGCGTACCCGGTCGAGGTCGGTGTGGAACGCGGCCAGGGACAGCCGCCACGGGTCGCCGGGGATGGCGGCCAGGCGCAGTTGCCCACTGAGGTCGCACATCTGGTGGGCCAGCGCCAGGATGTTGGCGGCCGTGTCGGTGCGGTCCGCGCCCGGCCACGGCGCCCAGGACTTCCACCGGTCGTCGTCCAGGCCGGCGAAGCCGCGACCACCCGAGGTGGTCTTGCCGACGCGTCCGTCCAGGCCGGACTCGGTCATCAGCTGCCCGGCCAGCCGGGCCGGGGTCAGCGTGGGGCAGGAGCGGGCCGCGGCCCGGATGGCGGTCAGATGCTCGGCGGAGACCTTGCGGCCGGTCAGTTTGTCGTCGCGGGCGGTGGCGATGCCCCAGCTCACGGAGGCGACCACCATGAGCAGCACCGCGAGGCCGGCCGCGATGGCGGCGACGACACGACGCGGTATCCGGGCGAGCCGGGATCGGAGGCCAGGAAGATCGGGTGTCACGGGACTTCCCTTCCGGTGATGACGTCGCCAGGCGTGACGGATGCGCGACGTCCTCGGTTCACCCGACCGGAATCATTCCGATTCCAGTCCGGTCGCCATTGAACCGACCGGCGCACCGGGCCGTCAACGTGGACGGCGCCGGACGGACCGATTTCCGCCGCCGGACACCGCCGGACCGTCGATCGGAGTGCTCGATGTGGACTCGCCACCATTCGCCCGGCGCGGGGCTGACCAGCGTCGTCGTGGGCGGGGCCGGCCCGCGGCGGGTCGTCGTCCGTCGGTCGGAGCGCGCCCGGTGAGCACCGCCACCCTGGTCGCGGTCCGCCGGCCGGCGACGGCGTCCGATGAGTACGGTTATCCTTCTCCCTCAGAAGGGTCCGGTGCCGTGGCGCCGGGCCGGCCGGGCGGGCACGCCCGACACGTCAGGGGGAGGCGTTCTGTGTCGGCGGTGCCCAACGAGGCGGTGGAGCCCGGAGTTCCGGGCGAGGCCGTCGGCCAGGGTTCCCCCGAGAGCCTGATGCGGTGGATCCACGAGCAGTACCGCGAGCCGCTGCTGCGCTTCGTCACCCGCCTGGTGCTCGGCCGGCAGGAGCTGGCCGAGGATCTCGTGCAGGAGACGTTCCTGCGGGCCTGGCGCAACCTCGGCACGCTGGCCGAGGAGCCGCGCCGGATCGCCCCCTGGCTCTACACCGTCGCCCGGCACGTGGCCGTCGACGCCGGCCGGGCCCGGCAGGCCCGGCCGCCCGAGGTCGCCGTGCCGGACCTCAACCGGCTCACCTCGGCCGACGACGAGATGGACCGGGTGGTCACCGCCCACACCGTCCGGCTGGCGCTGCGGCAGATCAAGCCGGAGCACCGGGCGGTCCTGATCGAGATGTACTACAAGGGCGCCTCGGTCGCGGAGGCGGCGGAGCGGCTCGGGATACCCGAGGGTACGGTAAAGTCCCGGACGTACTACGCGGTGCGGGCGCTGCACGCGGCGATCGGCCCGATCGAGTCGGCCTGATGTCACGTCCCAGCGGCTCCTCGTCCGATCCCGGCACCGACGCGGTGACCCGGGTCGTCGTTCCGGCGCACCCTTCGTCGGGTCGGGAAGGGGGGCGTGATGCGCACCGGCGGTGAACACCCCACGTCCGCGCACGAGGCGCTCGCGCTCTACCTGCTCGGCGCGCTCGACGAGACCGACCGCGTCGCCTTCGAGGCGCACCTCGCCGGCTGCGACGAGTGCCTCTCCGCCGCCGCCGACCTGGGTGGCGTGACCAGCGGGCTCGGCGCGCTCGACGCGGCCGACTGGGCCGAGTTCGACGTCCCGCCGGCCGCGGTCCTGCCGCCGGCCTCGGTGCTGCCCCCGCGGGCCGCCCCGGCCGTGCGCCCCGACCCGGCGTCCACCGCCGTCGTCGAGTCGGCCCTCCCCGACCCCGTCGTCCCCGACCCGGACGTCGCCGGGGAGCCGGCCGCGCCCGTCGTCCGGGAATCGGCCGTGCCGGTCGCCGGGGAGCCGACCCCGCCCGTCGTCGGGGAGCCGGCCGTGCCGGTCGCCGGTGGACCCGTCGTACCGGAATCCCCGGCGGACGCCGGTGCACGGCCGGCGTCGCCCGCCGTACCCCGCTCCGGACCGGACCCGGACGGCCCGACCGCGCCGGACGGCGGGCCAGTGCCGGCGGGCCGGCGGCCCTTGCGGCCCGGCCGAGGGCCCGGCGGCACGACCGGGCCGGCGCCGTCGTCCGGTCGCCGCTCCCGCCCCGGCGACGGCCGCTCCCGGCCGCTCTCCGCCCGGCGCCGGTTGCTGCTCTGGGGTGGGGCGGTGGCGCTGGCGCTCGCGGTGCTCACCGGTGGGATCGTGGCCGCTGTCGGCGGCGGGGGCCGCGACGACCTGGTGCTGACCGCCACCGGCGAGGCGCCCGGCCAGGGCGTCAGCCTCTCCGTGTCGATCACCACCCACGAGGGCCAGGGCTCCACGATCAGGATCACCGCGACCGGGCTGCGGCCCGGCCTGCGCTACCGGCTCTTCGCGGTGACCCGGGACGGCGTCACCCACCCGGTCCGGGACTGGACCGCCTCGGCCGGTCCGCAGGAGGTGACCGGGGAGCTGTCGCCGTCGGTCGACGACCTCTCCTTCGTCGGCGTGGGCCGGCCGGACGGCACCTCCGTGGTGACCGCGCCGATCTCCCGCTGACCGCAACCCCTCCGATCCGCACCGACTCCGGTTGAACCGGAAGCCCGCCCGCGCCGTCGTGTGGCCGTGCGCCTGCCGCACTCGTCGGGGGACGTGACGCGTCCCCGCGTCAGGCCGAGGGAGGGCTACATGGCAGTGAACACCGGATCGTCGACCCGCGGGCGGCCGACGCGCAGGAGGTCCGCCCTGCTCGCCGTCGTGTTGCTCGGGTCGGGGCTGATCGTGGGCGTGCCGGGCGGCACGGCGAACGCCGCCACCGGGGAGCGGGTGACGTTCGTCAACGGCACCGCGGAGACGCTGTGGATCGGTGCGGGGGAGAGCGGGGACGGCTCGCGGCCGATCACCGGCCTGCCCACCCTGCGTCCGGGCGAGAGGAGCACCATCGTCATCCCGGACGCCGGCGAGCCGGGCCACTGGCGGGGCCGGTTCTTCGCCCGCCAGCGCTGCGACGGCGACCCGAACGGGTCGTTCCGCTGCCTGGTCGGTGACTGCGGCGCGTTCGCCGACCGGTGCGAGCGGGGCGCGGAGCCGGTGAGCCTGGCCGAGTTCAACTTCGACCGGAACAACGCCGCCGCGCCCTGGTACAACGTCAGCTACGTCGACGCGGTCTCCACCACGATCACGATCGACGCGCCCGGCGCCCCGAGGCCGGAGAAGGCGGGCAGTTGCGCGCGGTGGGACTGCTCCGCCGGCCAGCTCCTCGCCGCCTGCCCGGAGGCGCACGCCGTCCGGGACCCGGCCCGGGGCGACCGGATCAACTGCGTCAACCCGAACCGGGACGCGGAGAGCGCGTACACCGCCGCGCTGCTCCCGTTCGGCCCGCGCGCCTACCTGTGGTCCACCCACGACCGGGTCGCCGGCAACGAGACGGTCTACAACTGTCCGGGCTGCGCGGACGTCGTGGTGACCTTCCGCGGCGGCGGGGACTCTCCGGCCCCGTCGCCGAAGCGTACGGTCGTCCGCTCCACCTCCGGTTTCGCGCTGCGCGGGTACGCGGACAAGTGCGTCGACGTGCCGGGCGGCGAGTCGGCCGACGGAGTGCGGTTGCAGCTCTGGCACTGCAACGGAACCCCGGCCCAACGCTTCACCCGTGGCCCCGGTGACACGTTGACGGTGCTGGACAAGTGCATGGACGTGGCGTGGGCGTCCCGGGACAACGCGGCCAAGGTGCAGCTCGCGTGGTGCAACGGCGGGCCGGCGCAGGTCTGGGTGGCCGAGGGCGGGCTGCTGCGCAATCCGCACTCCGGCAAGTGCCTCGACGTGCGCGACTGGAACTCCGACGACGGTGCGCCGCTGCAGATCTGGGAGTGCGCCGCCAGCCAGAGCAACCAGAACTGGCGCGAGACCGCCCGCTGATCCGACCGGCCCCGGGACGGGCCCGGGTGCCTCGGCGCCCGGGCCCGTCGTGCCACCGCCGTGCGGTCACCGGGCCCTCCCCGACCGGTGGGGCCCGGGCGGGGAGGGGCTCCGGAAAAAACCTGGGATCCGCGCTGAACCGGGTGGGCGGTCGCGTCGTAGTGCGGCCGGCAGACGCGACGCGAGCAACGAGGGAGGCGAGACGGACGATGAGCCAGCCGGTGATGCTGCGGCGACCAGCCGAGCGCGACGAGCGTCCGGCCCGACACCGCGACGTCCTCTCCGACCAGGGCATCGGCTGGATCGGCGCGCACGGCGGCGCCGGCGCCAGCACCCTCACCCGGCTGCTCGGCGGCACCGACGTCGGGTGCCGGTGGCCGGACCCGGCGATCGGCGAACCGGCCCGGGTCGCGGTGGTCGGCCGGACCAGCCTGGACGGTCTGCGGGCGGTCTCCCGCGCGTTGAACGCGATGCGGGAGGGCCGACACCCGGCCGGGATGTGGCTGGTGGGGGTGGTGCTGATCGCCGACGCCCCGGGCCGGCTGCCGGCGCCGCTGCTCGGCCGGATCCGGCTGCTGCGCGCGATCGCCCCGGTGCACCGGGTGCCGTGGATCCCGTCGTACCGGGTGGGGGTGGAGCCGAAGCAGCCGCCCCGACAACTGGCCCGGCTGGCCGCACTGGCGGAGGCCCGGCCGGGACGGGGGACGCGGTGATCCGGCCGGTCCGGTCCGGGCCGGTCCTGGTCGCCCTGGTCCTGGCGCTGCTCGCCCTCGCCCCGCCGACGGCGGCGGTGGCCGCGGGCAGCTACACGGTGACCGTCGACGGCGGCGACGCCGCGTTCCTCTACAAGATCTGCCTGAAGACCACCACCACGGTGAACACCTACCCGGCCGGGCACGGCGACCGGGTCTGCTCGGGCAAGAAGGGCTCGACCGACGGCTCGTTCGACCTGACCGCCGAGTACACCGACGGGGACACGGTCTGGATGGACGTCGAGATGCTCGTGGACCTGAGCGGCCACTCGCGGACCAAGGACAACGTGGAGATCACCGGATCCCACTCGTGCACGCTCAAGGGCGCCCTGTACGCGGGCAAGTTCAAGTGCGAGAACGCGATCAACAAGAAGAGCTTCACCACGCCGTCGATCGCGCCGTACGAGGTGGACGTCGACGACGCCGAAGCGCCGGTCGTGCAGCTGCTCACGCTGATGGCGTGGTGTGTGAGCGCCGCCGCCGTGGTCGGCCTGCTGCTGACCGGCATGACGTTGGCGTCGCAGTTGCGGCGCGGCGCGCTGGAGGAGCGGACCGAGTACACCAAGCAGATCGCGTTCGTGATGGCGGCGTGCCTGCTCGCGACCACCGCCGGACCGATCGTCGAAGCGCTCGGGTTCAGCCAGTGACCACCCGACCCGACCGGCCACCGGCCGGCTGACCGACCCCCCTGACATCGAAGGAGCACCCATGGCCCTCTCCGACATCTACTACAGCGGGCTGGTGCGGATCCCGGTCGGGTTCCGCCTCGCGCCCGACCCCGAGTCGTCCGGCGGCGGGGTGCCGCAGCCGTCCACCGGCGGCAACTCGGTGCCCGGGCAGCTCGCCACGAAGGTCGAGCAGGCGCTCGGCCTGGTCGCTTGGGCGGGCACCGCCGCCGGCGTCCTCGGCGTGCTGATCACCGGCGCGGTGATGGCCATCTCGCACAAGCGGGGCGAGAGCTCGGAGCACATGAGCCGGCTGGGCATGGTGCTGGGCGGCTGCATCCTGGTCGCCACCGCGGGCCCGATCGTGAGCTGGGTCTTCGGCACCGGCGGCCAGGGCGAGGGGAACTGACCGTGCGCTCACGACACGCGTCCGAGCCGGTGGAGGGCGGGCCGTTCTGGCGGCAACGCCGGTGGCAGGTGTCGGCGGCCTTCGTCGTGCTGGCCCTCTGCGCCGGCGTCGGCGCGGCGGTCTACGGCGGCGGGGACGACCCCACCCGGGCCGCGCCCGCGACCGGGCCGGTGATCGGCGGCCTCGGGCCGGACGGGTCGCGACCGCAGGGCTGCCGCACCGTGGACACCGCGCAGCAGATCCCGGTCGCGGCGCCGGACGACGTCACCTGGCGGCCGGTCAACGGGGCGCAGACGCCGTTCTCCGCCTCGGCCGGACCGCTGCGCACCACCGGGCCGCTGCGCTGGTGCTTCGCGCACACCCCGATGGGCGCGGTGCTGGCGGTGCACACGATCTCCCGCCAGATGAGCGGTCCGGACTGGCGGACGGTCAGCCGGCAGCAGCTCGTGCCCGGGCTCGGGCGGGACTACTTCGACGCCATGCGCGAGTCGCTGGAGGAGGGCGGCCCGCCGCAGACCACCAACCGACTCGCCGGGTTCCTGGTGGTGCGCTACACGCCCCGCACGGCGGTGGTCCGGGTGCTGGTCCGGCAGGCGACCGCACGGTACTTCTCGGTCGACTACACGGCGGACTGGAACGACGTCGACTGGCGGCTGCGCCCGTTGACCTCCGGCGGCCTGTACGGGCCGGTCACCGCGGTCGTGTCGCTGACCGGCTTCGTGCTGTGGCGGGGGGTCGGCGATGGCTGAGTGCGCGACCGGCGACGCCGTCTACATCGGGGAGATCGGGCAGGTCGTCGGCTTCTTCGAGCGCGGGATCGACGGCATCCTCAGTGACATCGCGGGCGCCATCCTGGGCGCGGCGGTGGAGTTGTTCGCCAACCTCGGCGACGTGCCGACGCTCGGCGACGAGACGATCAACAACCAGATCCATCTGCAGACCAACTGGCTCGTGGTGTCCATCGCGGTGGCGTCGTTGCTGGCCGCGGCGTTCCGGATGGCGTTGCTGCGCCGGGGGCAGGCGCTCTGGACGGCACTGCTGGGCCTGGTCCGGATGGTGCTCACGGTGGGCGCCGCCTGGACCGTGCTCAACCTGCTCGCCACGGAGGCCGACCGCTACAGCGACCACCTGTACGACCAGGGCATCAAGGCGCAGCTCAAGCTGATCGCCAACTGCGGGACCGACGGGCTGACCGCGTTCCTGCTGATCATCATCGGGTTGCTGCTGCTGGTCGCCGGCTGCATCCACGTGATCCTGATGTATCTGCGGCTCGGCGCGATGGTGCTGCTCACCGGCACGCTGCCGCTGGCCGCCGCCGCGTCGATGACCGAGTCGGGCGGCGGGTGGTGGCGTAAGCACATCGCCTGGATGGTGGCCTGGCTGGCGTTCAAACCGGTGGTCGGTCTGATCATGTACTCCGGGGCCGCCATGATCGGCTCGGTGGACGGCGACGCCAAGCACTACAAGCTGGCCGGAGCCGCCATCCTGCTGATGGCCGCCGTCGCGCTGCCCGCGCTGATGCGGCTGGTCGTACCGGCCATGGCGGCGCTGGGTTCGGGCGACGGCGTGGGTGCCGGCGTCAGTGCCGGCGCGGCGGCGGCGGGCGCCGTGGCGAGCGGGGCCCGGCGGATCGCCGGTGGCGGGCACGGCGGCGGCGCGGCCCGGGGGCCGGGCGGCGGCGGTGGCGGCTCACCCTCCGGCGCGGCCCGGGGCGGCGGCGGGTCGGGGTCCGGCGGGGCGTCGAAGGCCGGCGGGGCGTCCAGGGCCGGCGGGGCCGCGACGTCCGGTGGCGGGTCCGCCGGCAGCGGTGGCGGGTCGGCGTCCGGCGGCGGCACCCCGGCGCCCGAGAACGCGGCGCCGTCCGGCGGCGGTTCGTCCGGAGGCGGCGGACGCGGCGTCGTGTCGGCGGCCGGGCGGGTCGTCGGCGGCGCGGTCGGCGCCGCCGCCTGGACCGCACAGAAGAGCGCCGGCGCCCTCGCCGGCACCCACCGGCACGCCGCCGGCATCGCCGGGGGAGCGCTGCCGCATTCCGACCGACAGTAGGCCGGCCCAGGAGGACGAGCATGAGCAC
Organism: Micromonospora sp. NPDC049240; assembly: GCF_040647835.1. Lineage (NCBI taxonomy): Bacteria > Bacillati > Actinomycetota > Actinomycetes > Micromonosporales > Micromonosporaceae > Micromonospora > Micromonospora sp. NPDC049240. The sequence goes on along the minus strand of NZ_JBEZCX010000006.1, from coordinate 53,544 downwards.
GGCAACCGAACAGATCAAGACACCCACGTACGGCAACTGGCGCCGTCCCCGCAAGGCCGGCCTGGGCTCGCTGGGCCTGATCGGGACCTTCGGCCTCTTCGGCGGTCTCGTGGTGGTCCTGATCGCGTCCATGATCTCGCTGGACGCGGCCCTGGTGGTGGGACTCCCGTTCGCGCTGGTGCTGGCGCCGTTGGCGATCCGCACCCAGGACGGCCGCAACGTCTTCCAGATGGCCGGCGTCCGGGTCGGGTGGATGCGCCGCCGGTCCAAGCGGCAGCACCTCTACGTCTCCGGACCGCTGTCCACCCGGCCCGGTGGCCGGTTCCGCCCGCCCGGGCTGCTGAGCCGGGTGACCATGCTGGAGGGACGCGACCCGTACGACCGGCCGTTCGGCGTGCTGCACCACCGCAACCGGCACCAGTACACGATCGTGCTCAGCTGCGAGCCGGACGGCGGGTCGCTCGTCGACCCGGACCAGGTCGACACGTGGGTGGCGCTGTGGGGGGAGTGGCTGTCCCGGCTGGCGCACGAGCCGGGGCTGCGCGGCGCGTCGGTGGTGGTGGAGACCGCCCCCGACCCGGGCACCCGGCTCGCCACCGAGGTGCTGGGCCGGCTCTCCCCGAACGCGCCGCCCGCCGCCCGGGCGGTGATGGAGGAGGTGGTGCGCTCCTACCCGGACGCGTCCTCGGAGATGAACACCTACCTGACGCTCACCTACTCGGCGCCGGGCGGTGGCCGGCGCGACGACGACACCATGCTCGCCGACCTGGCGCTGCGGTTGCAGGGGGTGCTCAACGGGCTGGTGGCCGCCGGCGGGGGCTCGGCGGAGCCGCTGTCGGCGGAACGGATCGCCGAGGTCGTCCGCGTCGCGTACGACCCGGCCGCCGCGGCCGAGGTGCTCGACGTACGCGCCCAGCACGGCGGCACCGGCCTGGAGTGGGACGACGCCGGGCCGGCCGCCACGGTCGAGACGGTGACCGCGTACCAGCACGACTCCGGGGTGTCCCGGAGCTGGCTGCTGACCATGGCGCCGCGCGGCGTGGTGCGCTCCGGGATCCTGCGCAGCCTGCTCGACCCGGCCGCCGGTATCCGCCGCAAGCGGGTGGCCCTGGTCTACCGCCCGATCGACCCGGCGACCTCCGCCCGGATCGTCGAGTCCGACCGCCGGTCCGCCCAGTTCATGGCGAACTCGACCAAGGGCCTGGTCCGCGCCCGGGCGGTCGCGGAGATCCAGGCGGCCGAGCAGACCGCGGCGGAGGAGGCGTCGGGCGCCGGCCTGGTGGAGTTCTCGATGCTGGTGACGTTGACCGTCGACTCGATCGCCGAGGTGCGCGACGCGAACGTGACCATGCGGAACCTGCTCGGCGCGACCCGGATCGCGATGCGACCGGCGGACCGGTTGCAGGCCGCGGCGTTCACCTGCGCGCTTCCGGTCGGCATCCTGCCCTGGGAGCAGTCGATCGTCCCGCAGGACCTTCAGGAGGCGCTGTGACGGCCGGGGTGGGCGCGGACGGCGCGCGGGTGCTGGACCTCGGCGCGGGTTGGCCACGGGGGACGTCCGGTCCGGACACCGCGATGTCCGGCCTGGTGGTGCCGCCCGTGGAGGCGCAGGACCGGGAGCCCGACGAGAGCGGCGAGCAGACTCCGCGGGCGCTGCGGCGGGCGCGCCGGCGGCGGGCCGCGGAGGAGGCGGCCGAGCACCGGTACCGGCAGCGGCTGGCCCGGATGGACCGCGTCGACGCGGTGCCGCACCGGGGTTCGCCCGAACTGGGTGGCGGCCGGGTGGCCACGCTGGACCCGCCGGCCATGTGGCGGGCCACCACGGTGCAGGCGTGCGGGCTCTGGCCGTTCGCCTCCGGCTCGGGCGCGCCGATGACCGGCGTACCGCTCGGGCAGCACATCAGCACCGGCGCCACGGTCTGCGGGGACCCGCTCAACTGGTTCACCCGGGCGCGGTACATCTCCAACCCGTCGCTGTTCATGCTCGGCATGCCGGGTCTCGGCAAGTCGACGCTGATCAACCGGATGCTGATCGGCCTGGCCGGGCAGGGCGTCGTCCCGCTGGTGCTCGGCGACCTCAAGCCCGACTACGCGGACACCGTCCGCGCGCTCGGTGGGCAGGTCATCTCCATCGCCCGGGGCGTCGGCGGGCTCAACGTGCTCGACCCGGGCGCGATGGGCGCGGCGGCGGCGCGGATCGGCGGGCAGGCCGGCGAGGCGCTGTCCGCCGAGTCCCACGGCCGGGTGCTGAACATGGTGGCCGCCCTGCTGACCATCGTGCGGGGCGCGCCGATCAGCGACCACGAGCAGTCGGTGCTCTCGGCCTGCCTGCGGCACCTGCGCGAGCGCACCGCGCCGGGCCGGACGTACCGGCTGCCGGACCTGCTCGCGGTGCTGGAGACCGGGCCGCCGCAGGTCCGGCAGGTCACGCTGGACCGGGGACAGGAGTCCCGGTACCGGGACGCGGTGGACCCGCTGCACCGGTCGCTGCTCGGCATCGTGGACGGTCCGCTGGGCGACACGTTCGCGTCGGAGACGGCCACCCGGATCGACCCGGACGCCACCGCGGTCTGCATCGACATCTCCCGCATCGGCGAGGCGGACGGGCAGTTGACCGCCGCCGCGATGCTCGCCGCCTGGTCGGACGGCCTGGGCACGGTGTCCGCGTCGCACGCCCTCGCCGACGCGGGCCTGGCGCCCCGGCGCTGGTTCTTCACCGTCCTGGACGAGCTGTGGCGCCCGCTGCGGGCGGCCTCCGGCATCGTGGACCGGATCGACGCGCTCACCCGGCTGAACCGCTCGCTCGGCCTGGCCGACGCGAAGATCACCCACACGTTGAAGGACGCCGAGGCGTTGGGCAGCGAGGCGGACAAGGCCAAGGCGCGCGGGTTCGTCGAGCGGGCCGGCATGGTCGCCTGCGCCGGACTGCCGAGGGCGGAGATGGAGGAGTTGGCCCGCGTGGTCGGGCTGTCCCGGCGCGAGATCGAGCTGGTCTCGTCCTGGTCCTCGCCGGCCGGCTGGGCCCAGGACGGCGGCAACGAGGAACCGCCCGGCCGGGGCCGCTTCCTGATCAAGGTCGGTGGGCGGCCCGGCATCCCGATCCGGGTCGCGATCACCGACGCCGAGCGGCACCTGCACGACACGAACACGCGGTGGATCGCCAACGGCGACGCGGACCGGATGCGCGCCGAGCGGGACGCGGTGGTGCGGGCCGTCACGGCCGGCTCCCGGCCCGACCTGGAGCACCGGTGAAGCGCGGCGGCGGGGACCACCTGGCCTGGCTGGTCCCCGTGCTCGCGTTGATCAACCTCACCGCCTTCGCCCTGCTCTGGCTCGGTGGCACGCTCGCCGCGGCGGTGGGCGGCTACGGCTGGCGCCCGCCGCCGTTCCGCCTCGACGTCTACCTGAGCCTGCTCGGCGGCGACGCCGGGGCGGTGTGGCCGGGCGTGCCGTCGGCCCTGGTGTACGGCGGCGCGGCCGGGCTGGCCCCGTTCGCCGCCGTTCCGGTGGTCGCGGCCACCCGCGCCGTGGTCCGCCGGCTGGGCCGGCCGGCGAACCTCGCCGGTGCGGCCGACCTGCGGACCATGACGGGCAGGGCGGCCGCGGCGCGGGCCCGCGAACTGCGCCCGTCGCTGCGGGACGTGCCCCGACTGCGCCCCGACGACACCGGCAACCTGCTCGGCGACCTGCTGCCGTCGGGCCCCGAGCTGCGGTCCTCCTACGAGGACGTGGAACTCGACCTGATGGCACCGCGTTCCGGGAAGTCCACCGGGATCGCCATCCCACGGGTGCTGCGCGCGCCCGGCGCGGTGCTGCTCACGTCCAACAAGTCGGACGTCTACCTGGTCACCCGGCAGGAGCGGGCCCGGATCGGCCGGGTGTGGACGTTCGACCCGCAGGGCATCGCGTACACCGAGCGGGCGATGTGGTGGGACATGCTCGGCGGCTGCCACAACCCGGAGGGCGCGCGGCGGCTCGCCGGTCACTTCGTCAGCTCGGTCAACGACGACGCGTCGAAGCGGGACTTCTGGACCGCCGCGGCGCAGAACACGCTGACCGCGCTCTTCCTGGCCGCCGCGCGCGGCGGCGTGCCGGTCGTCGAGATGCTGGCCTGGCTCGCCGACCCGGCCGACCGTAGTCCCATCGACCTGCTCCGCGACGCCGGGCTGAACGCCATGGCCGACCAGCTCCAGGGCACCGTACGCGGGGCGGTGGAGACCCGCGACGGCATCTACGAGACGGCCCGACAGTGCGTGGCCTGCCTGCTCGACCCGGAGATCCTGGCCTGGGTCAGCCCGGACCCGGACCGCCCGGAGTTCGTCCCGGCGGAGCACGTGCTCGGCCGGGACACGCTCTACCTGCTGTCCAAGGACGGCGGCGGGTCCGCCGCCGGGGTGATCGCCGGGCTGGCGGACGCCGTGGTCCGCGCCGGCGTGGTGGCCGCCGAACGGATGGGCGGCCGGTTGGACCCGCCGATGACCGCCGTGCTGGACGAGGCGGCGAACGTGTGCCGCATCGCCGACCTGCCCGACCTCTACAGCCATCTCGGCTCCCGCGGCGTCAGCGTGGTGACGCTGTTGCAGAGCTACCGGCAGGGGGTGCGGGTCTGGGGCGAGGCGGGGATGGACGCGTTGTGGAGCGCCGCCACGGTCAAGCTGCTGGGCGCCGGGCTGGACGACGCCGACTTCGTGGACAAGGTCGCCCGCCTGGTCGGCCAGCACGACGTGCGTACCCCGACCTACTCCCGGTCCCGCGACGGCGGCAGCCGGTCGGTGTCGTACCGGCAGGAGCAGGTGCTGCCGGCGGACCGGATCCGGGCATTGCCGAAGGGCACCGCGCTGCTGCTGGCGACCGGCGTGCGGCCGGCGGTGATCCGGTTGCGACCCTGGTACAAGGAGCCGGACGCGGCGCCGATCGCGGCGGCGGCGAAGGCCGAGGCGCGGGCGGTCACCGAGCGGGCGTCGGCGGCCTGGCACCAGCGGGCCGGGTGACGGCCGGTGTCGAAGTTGGCGGCGGCGCGGGCGGCGCAGCAGACGGCGACGGGCCGGTTGGGCACCACCCAGCTCACCTGGCTGCTCCTCTCGATGGTCGGCATGTTCCCGTTGGCGGCGATGGCGGCGCTGGCCCTGATCGTTCTGGTGATCATCATCCTGCTCAGCGGGTCGCAGCTGACCTCGTACTCGCCGGATCCGGAGAGCACGCTCGGCCCCGGCGCCGGGGGCAGCGTCCTCACCGAGTTGGCCGGTGGCGACGGTCGCGGCCGGTTCGACTCCTCGGGTGTGCCCGACGCCGACCTGGTCGCGCCGATCGAGGCGGCGGCCCGGGAGTGCGACCTGCTCACCCCCGTGATCCTCGCCGCCCAGATCGAGTACGCGTCGGACTTCGACGCGGACAAGGAGGGCCAGGAGGGCCGCAAGGGCCTGTCCCAGTTGACGCCCGAGGTCTTCGCGCAGTACGGCGAGGACGACGACGACAGCGGCGAGGCGTCGGCGCTGGACCCGGAGGACTCCATCCACGCCCACGCCCGCTGGTTCTGCCACCTGGCCGAGGAGACCCAGCGGATGCTCGACGACAAGAAGGTGGTCGGTGACCATCTCACGCTGACGCTGATGGCCTGGGACCAGGGCACGGCGGCGGTCGAGGCCCAGGGCGGCATGCCGGTCATCCTGCTGGACAGCTACCCGTTCCGGGTGCGCGGCCTGTTCGCCGGCTACACGGTCGGCGGGACGGACACGTCCACCGCCTCGCCGACCCCGTCGGTGTCCCTGACCCCGTCGGCGCCCCCGAGGGCCGGTGTGAACAAGCGGGTGGTGCCGGAGGGCGACGGCACGCTGGTGACCGGGTCGACGTTCGACGCGATGTTCCCCGGCCGCAACGCCTTCTACACGTACGCCGGGCTGACCGACGCGATGGCGACGTTCCCCGCGTTCGCCACCACCGGCGACGAGCGGACCCGCAAGCGGGAACTGGCCGCGTTCCTGGCCAACGTCGACCACGAGACCGAGGGCCTCGTCCACGTCGACGAGATCGACCGGGCGGCGTGGGGCACCTACTGCGACGGCGGCCGGCCCTACGGGTGCCCGGCCGGCCGGACCGCCTACCACGGGCGCGGGCCGCTGCAACTGAGCTGGAACTACAACTACCAGGCGGCCGGCGACGCGCTCGGGGTCGACCTGCTCGGCAACCCGGACCTGGTCGCCACCGACCCGGCGGTGGCGTGGCGGACCGCGCTCTGGTTCTGGATGACCCAGTCCGGCGCGGGCACCACCACGCCGCACGCGGCGATCACCGGCGGCGCCGGGTTCGGCGGGACGGTCCGCAGCATCAACGGGGCGCTGGAGTGCGGCGGCGGCAACCCCGGGCAGGTGCGGGACCGGGTCGACGCGTACCGCCGGTTCACCGAGGTGCTGGGCGTCGACCCGGGCGACGAGGGGACACTGTCGTGCTGACCGGCGGGTCGGCCGGGCGGCGGGCCCGCCACCCCGGCCCGGAAACCGGCCGAAAGGACGACGGCCGGGGCGGTCGGCCCTCCTGCGGACCGATGCCGGCGACGGCCCCGATCCGCAGGATCGGGCCATGTCACTTTCCGAACTCGCCGTCCACGCCCGGGGTTTGACGAAACGGTACGGTCGTCGGCCCGCGCTCCTCGACTGCGACCTCGACGTTCCCCGGGGCCGGGTGGTCGGGCTGGTCGGCCCGAACGGCGCCGGCAAGTCCACGCTGCTGAATCTCACCTGCGGGTTGACCACGCCGACCGCGGGCACGTTGCGGGTGCTCGGCTCGCCGCCCGCGGCGAACGCCGCGCACCTGGCCCGGGTCGGTTTCGTCGCCCAGGACACCCCGGTGTACGCCGCCCTCTCGGTCGCCGACCATCTGCGGATGGGCGCGAAGCTGAACCCGTCCTGGGATCCGGCGCTGGCGGCGCGGCGGATCGCCCTGGTGGGACTCGACCCGGGTCAGCGGGCGGGCCGGCTCTCCGGTGGCCAGCGGGCGCAGTTGGCGCTCACCGTCGCCGTTGCCAGGCGTCCCGATCTGCTGATCCTCGACGAGCCGGCCGCTGCGCTGGACCCGCTGGCCCGCGACGGTTTCCTGCGCGACCTGATGGAGGTGGTCGCCGAACTGGGCGCCACCGCCATCCTCTCCTCCCATCTGCTCGGCGACGTGGCCCGGGCCTGCGACCACCTCGTCGTCCTGGGTGGGTCCCGGGTGCAGGTCGCCGGCGACGTGGCCGACCTGCTGACCCGGCACCACCGGTTGGTCGGCCCGCGCGATGAGCGGGACCGGCTGCCGGCCGGTGTGGAGGCGGTCGCGACACGGCACACCGGAGCGCACATCGACGCCGTCGTGCGGGTCGACGGCCCGCCGCCGTGCGGGCCGTGGCGCGTGGCGCCGGTCGGGCTGGAGGAGCTGGTGCTGAGCTATCTGACCCGGGCGGCGGGGGAGGGGAACCGATGAGCTGGCTCACCTGGCGGCAGTTCCGCGTGCCGGCCCTGGTCGGCGTGGTCGCGCTGGCGCTGTTCACCGCGTACGTCGTGCATCTCGGCCTGGACGTCCGGGACGCCGAGCACGCCTACCGGGCCCAGTGCGCCGGCCGGTCCGACTGCCCCCGGCTGGCCCAGCTCGCGGTCGACTACGAGAACACCTCGCTCTATCTGGCGGCGCTGCTCGCGCCGGTGCCCGGCCTGCTCGGCATGTTCTGGGGCGCGCCGCTGGTGGCGCGGGAGTTGGAGGCCGGCACCCAACGACTGGTCTGGAACCAGAGCGTGACCCGCCGCCGCTGGCTCGCGGTCAAGCTGACCGTGGTCGGGCTGGCCGCCATGGCCGTGACCGGTGTCGCCGCCGCACTGGTGACCTGGGCGATGAGCCCGGTCGACCGGGTCGCGGACAACCGTTTCAGCACCGTCCTGTTCGGCGCCCGCAACCTCGCCCCGGTGGCGTACGCGGTGTTCGCTGTCGTCCTCGGGGTCCTGATCGGGCTGGTGGTGCGCCGCACCGTGCCGGCCATGGCGGTGACCGCGCTGGTCTTCGTGGTCGTCCAGTTCCTGGTGCCGAACCTGGTCCGGCCACACCTGCTGCCGGCGCGACACGTCACGCTGCCGATGACCGCGTCGGCCATCAACCAGGCGCGCGGCCTGGGCGGCATCACCGGGGCGCCGGTGGTGAAGGGGCTGACCCTGCCGGACGCCTGGATCACCGACGTCAGCGAGCTGCGTACCCGCGATGGCACGGCGCTGGACCGGGCGATCTTCGACAGGTGTTTCACCGACCCGCCGAGGACCGGCGCGGCGGAGGGGCCGTTCGGCGACACCGCTACCTGCCTGGCCGACCACGACCTGCACGTGGACGTCGCCTACCAGCCGGTCGGCCGGTACTGGTCGGTTCAGTGGCTGGAGTCGGGCTGCTACCTGCTGCTCGCCGGCCTGCTGGCGGCGGTCGCGTTCCGGCGGGTCCAGCGCCGTCCGAGCTGACGCGTCTGGTCGAAGTCCGGTGGGGACAAGTGGTCCCGGCACGCTACAGACTTGATGGCGAGGATGGGTCAGGCGGGTGGGCCCGGCGATCGTCGGGCGTCCGTGTTCGTCGCGCGTGTTGCGGGTGACTCGTTGACGCCATCAAGTTCGTAGCCTGTAGCGGGTGTCAAACGGTTCTACGCTGGGTCAGGCGGTGGGACCGAGCCGCTTGGCCAAATCCACGAACGACTGCCAGGACGCGGCGGCGACATGCAGGGTGCCGCCGTCGCGGTCCTTGGTGTCGCGGACCAGCACGACGCCCGGCAGGTTGTCGGCGACCTCCACGCAGGGGTGGTCAGTTCCATAGCGCTTCGTTGCGCACGCTGCGGCGGTCGCGGTCCGGTCAGGATCGCCTGCCGCCCGAGTCGGCTCGTCACGATGCGGTCGCACTCGCCGGATCGGCGCGTAGTTGGTCGCGCTCCCGATCGTCTCCCCAACCTCCGCCCAGTCGCCGCGGCGGACCCGCCCACGGCTGCCCAGCCATCCACCCGATGCCCGGCCGCGGCCCGGAGCCCGACCGCCCGCGTGGCTACGGCACAGCCGTACCGCGCACGCCGGTGCGCCCGACGTGGGCGTGCCGGGCCGACGGTGAGCCGTGGCCCTGCCCGCACGCCCGGCTCGCGCTCAAGGCCGAGTACGACCGCAACCTCGCCGCGATGACCATCTACCTGGCCGGGCTGCTCTACGAGGCGATGCGCGACTTCTACCACCTCAACCCGCACGACGGTCCGAGCCCGCAGCAGATGTACCAGCGCTTCCTCGGCTGGAGCCCGTTCCGCCGGCCGGTCGTCGAGCCGCCGGCATGAGCCGGTCAGGCGCTCTCGACCACCCGGTTATCCCAGGCCCAGGCCGCGATCTCCACCCGGTTGCGGGCGCCCAGCTTGGTCTGGATGCCGGAGAGGTGGCTCTTCACGGTGCTCAACGAGATGAACAGCTCGGCCGCGATCTCCCGGTTGGTCCGCCCGCGTGCGATCGCCCGGACCACCTCGACCTCCCGCGCGGAGAGCCGGGGCAGCGCCCGGCCGGACGCCGGCCGGGCCGCCGCCGCGACGTGCTTGAGCAACCGCAGCGTCACCGACGGGGACACCAGCGCGTCGCCGTTGTGCGCGGCCCGGACCGCCTCGACCAGCAGCGCCGGCCCGGCGTCCTTGAGCAGGAAACCGACCGCGCCGTTGCGCAGCGCGCCGTAGACGTACTCGTCCAGATCGAACGTGGTCACCACGATGACCCGCAGCGGGCTCGGCGTCCCCGGGCCGGCCAGCGCCCGGGTCACCTCGATCCCGTCGAGGCGGGGCATCCGGATGTCGACCAGGCAGACGTCCGGGCGTAGCCGGCGGGCCTCGGCGACCGCCTCGACGCCGTCGGACGCCTCGCCCACCACGGTGATGTCCGGCTGGTCCTCCAGGATGAGCCGCAGCCCGCCCCGGATCATCGCCTGGTCGTCGGCGACCAGCACCCGGATGCTCATCGCGGCGTCCGGCTCGGCAGCGGAAGGGTGGCCCGGACCGACCAGCCCCGGCCGTCGTCGGGGCCCGCGTGCAGCGTGCCACCGAGCGTGTGGACGCGCTCGCGCATCCCGACCAGGCCGTACCCGGTGCGGTGGCCGACCCGGCCCGGCGCGGGCGGCGCGTCGTCCACCACCGCCACCGACACCGCGTCCGGGCCCTGGTCGACGGTGACGGTGACCGACCCGGCGTGCGGGGCGTGCCGGGACACGTTGGTCAGCGCCTCCTGCACGATCCGGTGGACCGTGGTGGTCACCTCCGGCGGCCAGCCGCCGCCACCCGGGGGCAGCTCCAGCCGCACCGGCGGGCCGTGCCGGTGGAACCGGGCCACCAGATCGGCGAGCTGCTCCGGCCCCGGCGCGGCCGGCGCCGCGTCGTCGGCGTCCCGCAGCAGCCCGACCACCCGGCGCATGGCGGCCAGCGCGTCCGCGCCGGACAGCTCGATCCCGGACAGCATCGCCGGCAGCTTCTCCGGCTGCTTCGCGCCGACCACCTGCGCGGCCTGGGCCTGCACGACGATCCCGGTGACGTGGTGGGTGACCACGTCGTGCAGCTCCCGGGCCAGCTCCAGCCGCTCGTCCCGGCGTACCCTCTCGGTTCTGGCCCGGGCGCGGTCGTCGGCGCGGCGCAACGCGAGGCCGACCGCGACGGCGGCCAGCCAGCACAGCGTGTCGAGCACCGTGACCGCAGTGAGGCCGCGCTGGTGGTCCAGCGACGTGAGCAGGCTGCCGGCGATCACCAGCAGGCCCGCGCCGCCGACGGCGGCGGCCGTCCGCGCGGGACAGGCCCGGATCACGGCGCCGACCAGCACGGCCAGCGCCAGCCCGGTGATCGGGCCGGGCTCCTGCGGCAGCTCCGCGACGAAGGAGACCAGGACCGCCACGGCCGCCACGCCGAGCCCGGCCACCGCCGTCCGGACCCGGTCGCGGCGCCGCAGCAGGGCCAGGCCGCAGACGAGCACACCGACCAACCCGTCGGGTACGGCGTAGCCGACACCCCAGCTGTTCGCCAGCATGATGGCGGTGCACGCCAGGCCGAGGGCGAACGCCACGGCGAGGCCGAGATCGAGCAGGGGGCCGGCCGATCGGTGCGTCTCGGTCATGGCACCAGGCTAGGAAACTTCCCGGGTGGGCGGACCGGTCAAAAGTACGGTCACTGTCGGTGCTGTGCTATCCACGTCTCATGGCCGATGACCAGCATGTACCCAAGGCGGATGCCGACATCCGTAGCCACCGACTGATCTACGGCTGCATGGGGCTGGGCGGCGGGTGGGACGCCGAGCCGTACGGCGCGCCGGAGATCGCGGCGGCCGAGGCGGCGGTCGAGGCCGCCCTGGAGATCGGCGTCACCGCGTTCGACCACGCGGACATCTACCGCAACGGCAAGTCGGAGGCGGTCTTCGGCGAGGTGCTGGCCCGCGCGCCGGAGCTGCGCCGTCGGGTGCTGATCCAGACGAAGTGCGGTATCCGCCTGCCCGGCGACGAGGGACCGGGCCGGTACGACCTGCGCGCCGCGCACATCGAGCGCAGCGTCGAGCGGAGCCTGGCGCGGCTGCGGACCGACGTGATCGACGTCCTGCTGCTGCACCGGCCGGACCCGCTGGCCGACCCGGACGAGGTGGCCGGCGCGTTGGCCTCGCTGTACCGGCAGGGCCTGGTGCGGCAGTTCGGTGTGTCGAACATGGCGGCCCCGCAGATCGCCCACCTCCAGGCGTCCCTCGACGTGCCGCTCGTCGCCAACCAGTTGGAGATCAGTCTGGGTCGGCGCGACTGGGTCGAGGCCGGCGTGCTGGTGAACACCGCGGAGTCCACCGGGACCGGCTTTCCGCTCGGCACCCTGGAGCACTGCCGGGCGCACCGGATCGGCCTCCAGGCGTGGGGCGCGCTGGCCCGCGGGCGTTTCACCGGCGCCGCCCGGACGCCGGCAGACCGGGAGGCCACCGAGCGGGTCGCCGCGCTGGCCGACGCGAAGGGCACCACGCCGGAGGCGATCGTGCTGTGGTGGATCCAGCGGCACCCGGCGCGGGTGGCGCCGGTGATCGGCACCGCCCGCCCCGACCGCATCCGGGCCTGCCGGGACGCCGCCCGCCGTGACCCGGGCCTGACTCGCGAGGAGTGGTACGACCTCTGGATCGTCGCGCGCGGCGCCGCACTGCCCTGATCCACCCCGCGCCCCCGCCGCTTTCCCGGAAAGTGTGGCCACTCGGGCTCGAATGGCCACACTTTCCGGGAAACAGCGCGCGACCCGGGGGCGACCCCCGGTCAGGTGAGCGTGCAGGGCGTGCCGTTGAGGGTGAAGGAACCGGGCTTGGCGGTGTTGCCGCTGTGGTTGGCCTGGAAGCCGATGGTGGTCGACCCGTTGGCCGGGATGGCGGCGTTGTAGGCGACGTTACGGGCCGTCACCTGGCCGGCGGCGGGGGAGTAGGAGGCGTTCCAGCCCGAGGTGATGGTCTGGCCGCCTGGCAGCGTGAACACCAGTGACCAACCGTTGACCGCACCGGCCCCGGTGTTGGTGATGGTGATGTTCTCGGTCAGCCCGGAGTTCCAGGCGTTGACCTCGACGCTGATCCGGCACGCGCCGGAGCCCGGCGGGGGCGTGGTCGGACCCGGGGTCGGCGACGTGGTGGGGCTGGGCGACGTCGTGGGCGAGGTGGTGGGGCTGGGCGAGGTCGTCGGGCTCGGCGTGCCGGTCAGGCCGAAGAACGCGATCGCGGCCGCGGCCATCCCACTGGCCGGCAGGCTGTGCCCGGCGCCCTGGACGCTGTACGCCTCGACCTGCACCGTGCCGCTGGAGTCGGCGTAGCGGCGCCGGTTCCAGTTGGTCTGCGGCGTGTCGGTGGAGGTGGGCGTCTGGCTGAGCCCGAACACGTTGGTCCACTGCTCGATGGTTTCCTGGAGCAGCGAGTACGGCACGAGTGTGTCGGCGGTGCCGTGCCACAACTGCACCCGGGGGCGGGGACCCGCGTAGCCGGGGTAGGCCTGACGGACCGCGTCGCCCCACTGCTGCGGCGTCCGGTTCATGCTGCCGCCGGTGCACTGGCTGCTCTGCGGCGGATAGTCGGCCGCGTTGGCGAAGCAGTTGAACGGCACGCCCATGAACGCGGCGCCCGCGGAGAACACGTCGGGGTAGAGCGCCAGCATGTGGTTGGTCATCATGCCGCCGGACGAGCTGCCGGTGGCGTAGACCCGGCCCGGGTCGGCGCCGTACTGCTGCTGGACCCAGCGGATCATCGAGATGATCGACACCGGGTCGCTGCCGCCGCCGCGGCGCTTGGCGGCGTCGGACCAGGTGTCGAAGCAGTTGCCGAAGCCGGCCTGTTGGGTCGCGGTCGGATAGATCACGATGTACCCGTAGCGGTCGGCCAGTGAGGCGAACTCGCTGCCGGAATAGAAGCCGGGGCCGGAGCCGCCGCAGCCGTGCATGGCCACCACGGTCGCCGGTCGGGTCGGCCGGTTGTCCGGCACGTAGACGTGCATGCGCATCCGCCCCGGGTTGTCGCCGAAGCTGGTCACCTCGGTCAGCGACGCCGCGTACGCGGGCTGCGTGGCGGGGATGACCAGGCCGGCCGCGGCCAGCGTCGCGGCCAGCGCGAGCAGCATTTTCGCTCTGATTCTCACGGAGACTCCTTCGATCACCTGTGCAGGTTGAGGTCGTCGGTGGTGCGCCCTGCCCGGCTCCGTGTCGGGTAGCAGATAGTGTTCCCGCCGGTCCCGGAAGTGTCAATCGACGTATCACGATGTGTATGGCTCGGGGATGATCCGTCTACAGTCGAGGTCCCGTCCCCGAGCCGAGTCCGGAGCGTCCGTGGCCAGCGCGTTCGACATCGAGGAGATCTATCCGGACGAGCCGTCGGTGCGCCTGCCCCGGCGACAGTCCGGCCCGGCGCCGCAGGGCGTCGCGGTGACGCTCCTGGCGGACTACACCCTGCGTACCCGGGCGGCGCTTCCCTCCGCCGCGATCGTGGCGCTGCTCGCGGAGGCCGGGGTGACCAGCGCCGGCGCCCGCACCGCGATCAGCCGGCTGGCCCGCCGGGGTGTGCTGGAACGCAGCCGGCACGGCCGCAACAGCTCCTACCGGCTCAGCCCCACCGTGGCCGCCGACCTCTCCGCCGGGGGGAACTGGATCCTCACCTCCACCACGGCCGCGACGCCGTGGGACGGATGCTGGACGATCGTCGCGTTCTCGCTGCCGCAGGAGCACAGCGCGCAGCGTCGGGCGCTGCGCGGTCAGCTCCGCTGGCTCGGCTACGCACCCCTGTACGACGGGTTGTGGATCTCGCCGAACGAGCTGACGCCGCCGGCCCGGGCGCGGCTGGCCCAGCTCACCCTCGGCGCCGTCACGGTCTTCCGGGGCCGACACGCGGTGCTGGAGGCGGCCGGCGGGCGGGCGCCCATCGAGGCCTGGGACGTCGCCGCGATCCGCCGGCAGTACCAGGAGTTTCTACGCCGGTGGACGCCGCTGGCGTCGCGGACCGGCTCGGTCGACGGCGCGGCGGCGGTGCGGGCGCGCACCGAGGTGATGGACACCTACCGGCGGTTCCCGACGCTCGACCCGCACCTGCCGCTGGAACTCCTGCCGGCCGGCTGGCCGCGGCAGGCGGCCCGGGACCTGTTCGCGGCCGTCTACGACGGCCTGGCCGACCCCGCCGAGCGCCACGTCCGAGCCGTGGTGGCGCGACACACCGGCGGCGCGCCGCCGGACGTCCGGGCGCACACCACCGCCGACATGCTCGCCGGGGTGCGCGCGGACGGCTGCGGCGCGCCGGGCTGACGAACGACGCGGGGTACGCGCGCTACCTCCCGGCCGCCGTCGTGATGCGGTCGAGCCACTCCACCAGCAGGTGGCGCTCGGCGTCGCTGAACATCGGCAGGTGCGGCGCGAGGGCCCGCAGGGCGACGGCCGTGGCGCGGGAGCCGTCCGGCGCCTCGGCCGGGGCATCGGTCAGGATCCGGCCCAGGACGGCGTCGATCATCGCGTCGGCCAGGGCGGGATCCCGCTGCTCCGGCGGAGTCGCGAGCAGTGTCTGGATCGTGCCGACACCCGCGGCGTGGATGAGGTCGACCGCGTGCGGCTCGGGGACCCGGAGCCGGCCGACCGCCGCCAGTCGGTGCACACGTGTCTGGAGGATCTGCCTGCCCAGGCGGGCGGCCGGTGAGCCGGCCACGCGTTCCGGGTCGTTCAGCAGGCGGAACACGGCCGGGTTGCCGAGCCCGAACTCGATCTGTCGGCGCCAACTCGCCCGCAGGTCGTCGAGGGGGTCGGCGTCCGCCGCCGTGGCCGCCGCCACGGCGACGGCCTTGTCCGCGACGAACGTGGCCAGTACCCGCTCGGCGACCGCCTCCAGCAGGCCGTCCTTGTCGCCGAACAGGCGGTAGATGGTCGGGGCCTGCACGCCGGCCCGCTCCGCGACGCCCCGGGTCGTCACGGCGCCGGGCCCGCCGCTGTGCAACAGCCACGCGGCGGCGTCGACGATCGCCGCCCGGGTGTCCGCCCGATTCTTGACGCCATCGCTCATGAATCAACGATAACACCAACTTGCTATCGGCGATCCAGGCGGCTACCGTGGTCGTGTTTCCATTGGTAACGCGAAAGGCGAATCAATGATTGTTGTCACCGGGGCGACCGGCGCCCTCAACGGCGCCACCGTGGACCACCTGCTCGACCGCCTGCCCGCGAGCGAGATCGTGGTCGCCGTGCGCGACGCCGCGAAGGCGGAGCGCTTCGCGCGGCGTGGCGTCGAGGTCCGGCGTGGCGACTACGCCGATCCCGCCTCCCTGCCGACCGCGTTCGCCGGCGCCGACCAGTTGTTGCTCGTCTCCTCCAACGACCCGGTCGAGGACGTGACCGCCCTGCACCGCGCGGCGGTCGACGCCGCGGTAGCCGCCGGGGTGAAGCGGATCGTCTACACCAGCCACCAGGCCGCCGCGCCGGACAACCCGTTCGCCCCCGGACGGAGCCACTTCGCCACCGAGCGGCTCCTGGCGGCCTCCGGGATCGCCTGGACCTCGCTGCGCAACGGGTTCTACGCCCACAGCCTCCCGTGGTTCGCCGGCCCCTGGCGCGAGACCGGCGTGATCGCCGTACCCGGTGACGGGCCGGTGTCCTGGACCGCCCGCGAGGACGCCGCCGAGGCCGCCGCGACGATCCTCGCCTCCGACGGTGGGTACGACGGCCCGACGACCCTGACCGCCTCCGCGGCCCCGACCTTCGTCGAGATCGCCGAGATCGCGTCCGAGTTGTCGGGGCGGACCATCCGGTGCCGACCGACGGACGAGGCGGAGTGGATCGCCGCGCAGGTCGCCGCCGGAGTGCCGGAGCAACGGACGCGTTTCCTGCTGGGCTTCTACCGGGCCGCGCGGGACGGCTTCTTCGCCGGTGTCGACCCGCTGCTCGGCGAACTCCTCGGCCGTGAACCCCGCGGCGCGCGGGACGCCCTGCGGGCGGCGGCCGGGTCCGACTCCTGACCGCCGCCCCGCCGGCGGTCAGCCGCGCGAGGCGGTGTGTCCCCGCCCGCGCGCCAGGTACGACTCGATACGGTCGAACGCGCCGGTCCACGCCTCTCCGGCGAAGAAGTCGCGCAGCTCCGGCGTGGGGAAGCCGGACTGCACCACGGTCATCAGGGTGCCGCCGTCCTTCTCCTCGAACGTCACCTCGATGCGGGTGGTCATGGTGGCGCCGTCGGGGCTGCTCCCGGTGGACTCGGTGACCAACCGGCGCGGCCGGTCGATCTCCAGGAAGGTCTGCGTCTCGCGGAACAGCGTGTCCGGGGAGGGGCCCCACACCGCGGTCTGCCTGCCGCCGACCCGGAGGTCGACCTCGATCTCGACGATGCCGGGCTCGGTGTCCAGGATGCCGAACCAGGTCCTCTGCTTCTCGGCGTCGGTGTAGGCGTCGAAGACCTCCTCCGGGGAGGCGGGGAGCTGTCGGGTCACGGTCAGGTCGATCGTCATCTGTCACGGTCCTTCGGGTCGGGTCGGGTCCGGCTGGTCGTGTCGGGCCGGCTGCTCGGGTTCGGACCGGCTGCTCGGTTCGGACCGGAGCGTGAGGTAGGCGTCGAGGCCGTCCAGGCGACGCGCCCAGAGCCGCTGGTAGAAGGCGAGCCAGGCCATCGCGTCGTCCAGTGGGGCGTCGGCGAGCCGGCACTGCCGGGATCGGCCGACCTTCCGGGTCACCACGAGCCCGGCGTTCTCCAGCGCCTGGACGTGCTTCTTCATGCCGGTGAGGCTCATCCCGGTCGGTTCGGTGAGTTCGCTGATGGTGGCCGGGCCCGCGCCGAGCCGGACGAGGATGTCGCGCCGCGTGGGGTCGGCCAGGCTGGCGAACACCCGGTTGAGCGTCTCTTGCTGAACCACGAGGTTCACCTTACGACACTGAACTGATCGGTTCAATGTCGGGGCGGTGGGGTGGTCGGCGGCCTGGGGCACGCTGGTCCGGAAAGTCTCCGAAACTTTCGGCTCTCGGTTCCCGGCGATGTCCCGTGGGGGGTGGATCGAGTTGCGTCGCGCTGGTTGTCGAAGCGCTTCAAAGTGCCGCTGAGCAGCTTCTATGGGGTTGTGGCGGGGCGCCGTACGCCAGCGTCGATTTCCATGATGTTTCCGGAAGTTGTTGACACTGTGAAGGGTGGCTCCAATACTGTGGCCATCGACTCGCCTCGATGGCGGTCGATGTCCGTCGGTCGGCGGTGGTGCTGCCACCCGCCGGCCGCGTGCCCGCCACCACAGGGAGGGAACACGCCCATGAACGAAGCCCCCGTCCGCTCGGGCAGCCGCAGGCGCGGACGCCTCAGGATGCTCCTCGGCGGCGCCTGCGCCGTGGCGCTCGCCACCGCCGGGGCCACCGCGGTCCTGTCCGGCCCCGCCTACGCCGACCAGACCGTCACGTCGAACTCCACCGGCACGAACAACGGCTACTTCTACTCGTTCTGGAAGGACAGCGGCAACGTCTCCATGACCATGGGGAACGGTGGCCAGTACAGCACCCAGTGGAGCGGCATCAACAACTTCGTCGCCGGGAAGGGCTGGAACCCCGGCGGGCGCCGGACGGTCAGCTACTCCGGCAGCTTCAACCCGTCCGGCAACGCGTACCTCACCCTCTACGGGTGGACCCGCAACCCGCTCGTCGAGTACTACATCGTCGACAGTTGGGGCAGTTGGCGCCCGCCGGGCAGCGGCTTCATGGGCACGGTGACCTCGGACGGCGGCACGTACGACATCTACCGGACCCAGCGCGTCAACGCGCCCTCGATCGAGGGCACCCGGACGTTCTACCAGTACTGGAGCGTGCGGCAGTCGAAGCGGGTCGGTGGCACGATCACCGCCGGCAACCACTTCGACGCCTGGGCCCGCTCCGGCATGAACCTGGGCAGCCACGACTACCAGATCCTGGCCACCGAGGGCTACCAGAGCAGCGGCAACTCCAACATCACGATCGGTGGCACCAGCACCAACCCGACCACCCCGCCGCCGAACAACGGCGGTTGCACGGTCAGCGTCAGCCGGGCCGAGGATTGGAGCGACCGGTTCAATGTGACGTTCTCGGTCAGCGGTAGCAGCAACTGGACGGTCAACATCCAGACCCAGGGTGGTCAGACGCTCCAGAACAGCTGGAACGCGTCGGTGAGCGGCACCAGCGGTACGCTCACCGCGCGCCCGAACGGCAACGGCAACAACTTCGGCATCACGCTCTACAAGAACGGCAACAGCAACACGCCGACGGCGAGTTGCTCGGCCGCCTGAGCCGATCTCCCGCCCGACGGGGGCGCCGCGAACGCGGCGCCCCCGTCGTCGCGTGTTCAGGCCGACACACCGGGGCGGAAACTTGATTCATTCCAGAAGACTGGACTAGGGTTGCGGGCATGACGTCCGACTTCGAGACCCAGTTGCGGGCGGTCTCGTTGCGCGTGACCCGGCCCCGCCTGGCGGTGCTCGCCGCGCTGCGGGACCATCCGCACGTCGACACCGACACCGTGATCGCGCTGGTCCGGGCGGACCAGCCGACCGTCTCCCACCAGGCCGTCTACGACGTGCTCCGCGCGCTCACCGACGCCGGTCTGGTGCGGCGCATCCAGCCGGCCGGCGCCGTCGCCCGCTACGAGTCGCGGGTGGGGGACAACCACCACCACGTCGTCTGCCGCTCGTGCGGCACGATCGCCGACGTGGAGTGCGCCGTCGGTCATGCCCCCTGCCTCACCGCCTCCGACGACCACGGCTTCGTGGTCGACGAGGCGGAGGTCGTCTACTGGGGCACCTGCCCCGGCTGCGCGACCGCCCGCACCGCCCAGTGATCCGCCAGTTCGGCCAGTGATCCGCCAGTTCGGAAGGAAACAGATGAGCGAGACCCAGGACAACGGGCCCGTCAGCGCCCAGGGCGTGGACGCCAAGGAGGCGGCCGGCTGCCCGGTCGCGCACGACTCCGTGACCGCGCACGGCAGCGAGAGCGAGAACCCGGCGATCGACTCGCCGACCCCGAAGACCGGCGGTCGCCCGCGCACCAACCGGGACTGGTGGCCCAACCAGCTCGACCTGTCGGTGCTGCACGCCCACTCGGAGAAGGGCAACCCGCTGGGGGCCGACTTCAGCTACGCCAAGGAGTTCGCCAAGCTCGACGTCGAGGCCCTCAAGCGGGACATCACCCAGGTGCTCACCACCTCGCAGGAGTGGTGGCCGGCCGACTTCGGCCACTACGGCGGCCTGATGATCCGGATGAGCTGGCACGCGGCGGGCACCTACCGTATCGAGGACGGCCGTGGTGGCGCCGGCGACGGCGGTCAGCGGTTCGCCCCGCTGAACAGCTGGCCGGACAACGCCAACCTGGACAAGGCCCGCCGGCTGCTCTGGCCGGTCAAGCAGAAGTACGGCCAGAAGATCTCCTGGGCCGACCTGCTGGTGCTGGCCGGCAACGTGGCTCTGGAGTCGATGGGCTTCAAGACGTTCGGCTTCGGCTTCGGCCGCGAGGACGTCTGGGAGCCCGAGGAGATCTTCTGGGGCCCGGAGGACACCTGGCTCGGTGACGAGCGCTACGCCTCCGAGAAGGAGATGGCGGCCGGCGTCGGCGCGACCGAGATGGGCCTCATCTACGTCAACCCGGAGGGTCCCCGCGGCAACGCGGACCCGGCCGCGGCGGCGCACTTCATCCGCGAGACGTTCCGCCGGATGGCGATGAACGACGAGGAGACCGTCGCGCTCATCGCCGGTGGCCACACGTTCGGCAAGACCCACGGCGCCGGCGTCGCCGACGACCACGTCGGTCCGGAGCCCGAGGGCGCCCCGCTGGAGAACCAGGGCCTGGGCTGGCTGAGCACGTACGGCAGCGGCAAGGGCGGGGACACCATCACCAGCGGCCTCGAGGTGACGTGGACCGACCGGCCGACCGAGTGGAGCAACCGCTTCTTCGAGATCCTGTTCGGCTACGAGTGGGAGCTCACCACCAGCCCGGGCGGGGCGAAGCAGTGGGTCGCCAAGGACGCCGAGGAGATCATCCCGGACGCCCACGACCCGGCCCGGAAGCACAAGCCGACGATGCTGACGACCGACCTGTCGCTGCGCGTCGACCCGGCGTACGAGAAGATCTCGCGCCGCTTCCTGGAGCACCCGGACGAGTTCGCGCTGGCGTTCGCCAAGGCCTGGTACAAGCTGCTGCACCGCGACATGGGCCCGGTCAGCCGCTTCCTCGGTCCGTGGGTGCCGGAGGCCCAGCTCTGGCAGGACCCGGTGCCGGCTGCCGAGCACGAGCTGGTCGGTGACGCCGACGTCGCCGCGCTGAAGGCCAAGGTGCTCGACTCCGGCCTGACCACCGCGCAGCTCGTCTCCACCGCCTGGGCCTCGGCCGCGAGCTACCGCTCGACCGACAAGCGCGGTGGGGCCAACGGCGCGCGGATCCGGCTGGAGCCGCAGCGCAACTGGGAGGTCAACCAGCCCGAGCAGCTCGCGACCGTGCTGGCGACCCTGGAGGGCATCCAGCGGGAGTTCAACGCCGCCGGCGGCGCCCAGATCTCGCTCGCGGACCTGATCGTGCTGGCCGGCTCGGCCGCGGTCGAGAAGGCGGCGCGGGACGCCGGCGTCGAGGTGACGGTGCCGTTCCACCCGGGTCGCACCGACGCCACCCAGGAGCAGACCGACGTCGAGTCGTTCCGGGTGATGGAGCCGCGTGCCGACGGGTTCCGCAACTACCTGCGGCCGGGCGAGAAGACCGAGCCGGAGGTGCTGCTCGTCGACCGCGCGTACATGCTCAGCCTGACCGCGCCGGAGATGACCGTCCTCGTCGGCGGCCTGCGCGCCCTCGGCAACAACGTGGGTGGCGCGGCGCACGGTGTGCTCACCGACCGGCCGGGTGTGCTCACCAACGACTTCTTCGCCAACCTGCTCTCCCCGGGCACCCGGTGGAAGGCGTCGGAGTCCGAGGAGCACGTGTACGAGATCCGGGACGTGGCGACCGACCAGGTGAAGTGGACCGCCACCGCGGTCGACCTCGTCTTCGGCTCGAACTCGCAGCTCCGGGCGCTGGCCGAGGTCTACGCCAGCGAGGACGCCCGCGAGAAGTTCGTGACCGACTTCGTCGCCGCCTGGACCAAGGTGATGGAGCTGGACCGGTTCGACCTGGCCTGATCCGCGCGCACCGGCGAGCCCCGGTCGATCCGTCACGGATCGGCCGGGGCTCGTCCGGTCTTCCGGCCGGCAGGCGGCTACTGCCGCTCCCACCGTTCCCTGGTGATCTCGTAGACCACGCCGCCGTGCTCGGCGCCCTCGATCACCCCGATGTCGGCGGGGGTGGGGAAGCTCCGCACGAGTGTCATGCCGAGCTTCTCCATGATGCGGCGCGAACCCTGGTTGACCGCCATCGTGTCCGCCCAGACCCGGCGCACCCCGAGCTCCGTGAACGCCTTGCCCAGCAGCGCCCGTGAGCCCTCGGTGGCGTAGCCGTTGCCCCAGGCCGCCCGCCGCAGCCGGTAGCCGAGTTCCACGTCGTCGAGCGGGCCCTGGGGCGCCGGACGCAGGATGAACCAGCCGACGAACGCGCCGCCGTCCTTCTCGTGTGCGGCGAACACCCCGAGGTCGCCGTCCCACTTCTGGTAGCCGGCCAGGACGTTCGGCAGGTAGCGCTCGCGGATGGTCTCCGGCGGGGTCGGCCTGCCACCGGTCAGATGGCGCATCACCGCCGGGTCGCTGTCCAACTCGATCAGCAGGTCCGCGTCGTCGGCGGTGAACCGGCGCAGCAGCAGGCGTTCGGTCTCCAGGTAGGTCTCCACGAGCCGATCATGCGGGAAGCATGTCGGGCTGCCCAGAGCTTTTCCCGGCGACCGCGGCGTTGCTGTGGGGCGTGGCGCTCAACGTGGTCGGCGCCCGGCGGATCCGGGCTACCGGTGGTGCACGGTGGTGACGGTGACCAGGTCGTCGGTCGCCTCGATGGTGCCGGTCCACTCGCCGTCGTCCTTGTCGAACGTGATGGTGGTGGTCCCGTCGACGGTGCGGTCGCTTGTGACGTCGAAGAAGCCCCGGGGCAGGTGGTCGCGGTAGAACGCGAGCACCCGCTCCGGCGCGGGCTCGACCAGGGTGAGCCGCGCGCCGGCGGTGGTGTCGGAGAGGTCGCGCAGCCGGCTGCCCGGCGGGAAGCGGAAGTTGAACGGCAGGTTCGTCACGCCCAGGTCCCGGCCGGTCAGCGCGACCTCGGTGTCGTCCTGCGGCGGCGGCGCGGTCGTCCCGGCCGGTTGCGCGCGGGCGAAGGTGACGGTGGTGTCCCGGGAGCTGGTGATGACCGCGACGGTCCAGCCGCGTCCGGCGAGGTGCAGCGTCCCGGCGGTGTCGGTGCCCACCGGGTACCCGGCCGCCGGACCGGCCTGACGGTAGTGGGTGAGCACCTGCTCCGGCGGGGGAGCGGTCAGGATCACGGTCGCCGAGGACGGGTCGCCGAACACGGTGTCGACCTTGCTGCCGTCGGGAAAGCCGAGTCCGGGTGCCACCGCGGGGACGGTGCGTCCGTCCACTGTCGCGCCGCCGCCCTGGCTCGGGCCGGTCGACGGGCTCGTCGGCGCGGAGGCGCTGGCCGAGCCGGTGCTCGTCGGGCCGCTCACCGGCTCGGTCGCGCCGCCGCAGCCGGTGGCCGCGGCCAGCAGCGCGAGCCCCGCCAGCGCGGGCAGCAGCCGCCGGGCCGGTCCGCGGGCGGGCGTGGTCGGGGCGTGTGCCATGACGGGTCCCTTCGGGGTCCGGGAGGTGGTGCGGCTGCCCCGATCATGCCGGCCCCGGTCAACCGCGTCGTGCCGGCGGTCCCACAGCGTTGGAATTCTTGCCATCCGGCCACGGGGCGCGCCGGGGCGCGTTTGGACTGCTCATCGGTGCTATCGGGCGATCAACGTTGCGGACCGGTTTCGAAAAGTTTGCCGCAAGGTATTGCAAAGACTTTCATGAATCCCGCATGGTGTTCGCTACCCGGATGGCCGTCCGCCCCCCGCGCACCCTTTCGAGCACCCCGGAAGAGGTACCCCTGCCATGGAATCCCCCAGGCCACACCCGCGTGGTCGCGTCGCTCGCCTGTTGCTCGCCGCCGCGCTCGTCGCGACCGGCGGGACGGCGGTCGTCACCGCTGCCACCACCGCCACCCCCGCCCGCGCCGCCACCGTCCTCAACGACAGCGAGGTGACCGCCAACCTCTGGGAATGGAACTGGCCCTCGGTCGCCGCCGCCTGCACCGACCACCTCGGCCCCGCCGGCTACGGCGCGGTGCAGGTGGCCCCGCCGCAGGAGTCGGTCAGCCTGCCGACCAGTCCGGACGGCGCGCACCCCTGGTACGAGGTGTACCAGCCGGTGTCGTACAAGCTGGACAGCCGGTTCGGCAACCGGCAGCAGTTCGCCGCCATGGTCACCGCCTGCCACGCCGCCGGCGTCCGGGTCTACGTGGACGCGGTGGTCAACCACATGGCCGGGACCAACAACCCGGTCGGCACGCGCGGGTACGCCGGCACCGAGTTCAGCGGCTACAGCTATCCGGCGGTGCCCTACGGCAGCGGGGACTTCCACCGGCCGGGGGACAACTGCCCGACCTCCGGCGGCATCAGCGACTGGAACAACGAGTCCCAGGTGACGAGCTGTGAACTGCTGTCCCTGTCGGACCTCTACACCGAGAAGGACGCGGTCCGCAGCAAGATCGCCGGCTACCTGAACGACCTGATCGGCCTCGGCGTCGACGGCTTCCGGGTGGACGCGGTCAAGCACGTCAGGAAGGACGACTTCGCCGCGATCCTCGGCAAGCTGGACAACACCGTGGCGGAGGGTCGCCGTCCGTACGTCGCGCAGGAGATCTTCGACGGCGCCAGCAACCCGGCGTTGCAGGCCCGGGCGTTCATCGGCAACGGCGACGTCCTCGACTTCGGGTACGCCAAGGGCATTCGCTCGGCGTTCCTGGGTTCCATTTCCTCGCTGGCCAACGTGCCGAACTGGAACCTCGACGCGCCCAGCGCCAACGTCTTCGCCATGGTCACCAATCACGACCTGGAGCGCGACGGGGTGGTGCTGTCGTACCCGAACGGCAGCGACTACGTGCTCGCCAACTACTTCGCGCTGGCGTACCCGCACGGCAAGCCGTCGGTCTACGACAGCTTCACCTGGTCCAACCGGAACCAGTCGCCGCCGAGCGACGGTACCGGGCGCGTCACCGACACGGTCTGCGGCGCGGCCTGGAACTGCCTGACCCGCAGCATCGGCATCAAGGGCATGGTCGGCTGGGCCAACGCGGCCCGCCCGGTGAAGACGGTCTCGGACTTCACCACCGTGAACAGCAACGTGATCGGCTTCCACCGGGGCGACCGGGCGTGGATCGGCATCAACGACTCCGGCGCCGCCACCACCGCCACGTTCACCACCGGCCTGGCCGACGGGCGGTACTGCGACGTCATCGCGGGCGGCGCCACCGCCGCCGGCTGCACCGGCGCCACGGTGACCGTCTCCGGCGGCCGGGCCACCGTGACCGTCCCGGCCAACGGCGCGGTCGCGGTCCACGTCGGCGCGCGGCCCGGGACGAGCCCGTCGCCGACCGCCTCCCCGACCGTGTCGCCGACGGCGTCGCCGACGGCCAGCCCGACCACCAGCCCCACCGACCGGGTCGCCACCACGTTCACCGTGAGCGCGACCCCGAGCGCCGGCCAGGACGTGTACGTCGTCGGCAGCGTCCCCGAGCTGGGGTCGTGGGCGCCGGCCAACGGCGTCCGGCTCACCGCGCAGGGCGGCGGCACCTACCGTGCGACCGTCGACCTGCCCCGGTCGACCGCGGTGGAGTACAAGTTCGTCAAGGTGACCGCCGCCGGCGCGGTGACCTGGGAGACCGGCGCGAACCGGAGCTTCACCACGCCGGCCGCCGGCACGTACGCGGTGACCGAGACGTTCCGCGGCGACACCGTCTCGACGGCGGTGGCCACCTCGTTCGCGGTCACCGCGACCACGGCCTACGGCCAGAACGTGTTCGTGGTCGGCAACGTGGCGGCGCTGGGCGGGTGGAACCCGGCGAACGCGGTCGCGCTCTCCCCGGCCACCTACCCGGTCTGGCGGGCCACTGTCGACCTGCCGCCGAACACCGCGGTCGAGTACAAGTACGTCAAGAAGAACCCGGACGGCTCGGTGACCTGGGAGTCCGGTGCGAACCGGAGCTTCACGACGCCGGCCGGCGGCACCCGCACCGCCACCGACACCTGGCGCTGACCGTGCGCGGCCCGTCCCCGCACCTCGGGGACGGGCCGCGCCCACCGACCGGGCCGGCGGGAACGGTCAGGCGCGTGGGCTCGCCGCCCGCCTCCGGCGACCGCCAGCAGCGCCACGGCCAGGCACGTCACGGCGGCGACGACGAGTGGCGGCCGGCCACCGAGGCGTACGGCCGCCGAGCCGAGCGGGATGGCCAGCGTGATCGGCCCGAAGATCAGCGTGTTCGCGGTGCCGGAGATTCGGCCGAGCAGCGCCGGCGGCGTGTGCGTCTGGACCGCGGTGACGGCGGCGACGAGCGTCCACGGCAGACCGACGCCGATCACCGCCGAGGCGGCGACGGTCACCGGCGACCAGGGCAGGCACCGACCCAGGCAGCCGGCGGCGAACAGCGCGGTGCCGGCGACGCCGACCGCGACCGCACCCCACCTGTCGACGAGTCGCCCCACGGCCAGGCCGGCGAGCACCGACCCGCCGCCCTGCGCGCTGGCCAGCACGCCGAGGAACGTCGACGGCAGGGCCAGATCCGTGGTCACCACGGTGTAGAGCGCGGCGGTGGTGAAGCCGGACATCGCGATCGACACGGCGGCGAGCGTCACCGGTACGCGCACCGCGCGCCGGCCGAGGAGGGCGGCGAGCCCGGCCCGCAGGCCGGGCGGGCGTCCCGCCGCCGGATCGGGCGGCGACGTCGGCGGGTCGGCGGTGGCCGGGACGCCGCCGGTGGCGGGTAACCGCAACGCGGCGTAGAGGAGCGCGACGAGCACCGGCGCGGCGGCGCTGAGCACGGCCACCGGGTAGCCGCCCCGCCACGCGTAGAGTCCCGCGCCGGCCAGCGGCGCCACCAGCTTCATGCCCTCCTGGGCGCTGGACCGCCAGCCGTTGACGTCGGCGAGCTGCGCCGGGGACAGCGCCGCCGGCAGCAGCGCCGTCTCGCCGGCGTCGATCAGCACGTAGCTGACCCCGTAGGCGGCGGCGACCACGAAGATCAGCCAGGTCTGGTCCGGTCCGCGCACCGCGAGCAGGCAGAGCAGGGCCGCGGCCAGCGCCAGGTTGACGCCGATGACAAGCGGTCGCCGGGGCGCCCGGTCCAGCAGCCCGCCGAGCCACGGTCCGGCCAGCACCGGCACGTACACGCAGAGCCCGGCGAGCGCGGCCGGCCCGGTGGAGCCGGTGAGGTCCAGCACCCAGATGCCGGCGACCAGGGCCATGGCGCTGCCACCGAGCCCGGACAGCAGCGAGATGGCCACGAACAGCGCGGCGTTGCGGCGCATGAGCCCTCCAACGTTGAGCGGGGAGGACTCACATCCTGATTTCTTGAGTGGGGCAGCGGCAATACTGTCCGGCGACGTCAATTCTTCGTTGACAGTGCGGCGGTGATGCGGTCCGCCGCGCTGCGGGCCGGCGCGGGCAGTCGCGGTCCGACGCCGGCCAGGTCCGCCATGAGGTACGCGGCCAGCGCGTACAACGGCCCCGGCTCGGCGTCGAGGGCGGACGCGGTGGTGTCGCGCACCAGCGCGGCGCGGCGGAACCGGCTGTCCCACGCCCGGTCCGCCGCGATCCAGCGGTGCAGCTCGGCGACGGCGGCCCGCAGGGCCACCACCTCGGCCGACCAGGCCCGGTCGAGCCGTCCGAGTCGGGACCGGCGGGCCGCCACGAGCCGTTGCCGGCGTTGCTCGGCGGCCTGCCGGCTGCTCAACCCCAACGCGTCGGCGATCTCGGCCCAGGTCGCGCCGTCGTGCCGGGCCCGGTCGATCAGCTCCAACTCCCGCTCGTCCAACCGGGCCCGGGCGGCACCGATCTCGGACAGGCGCGCCAGCTCCTGATTCATCTGTCAACATTACATTGACATATCCCCGCCGACGGGCCGCCCCGGGACCGTGGGGTCCTGCCGGTCCGCGGCGACCGACCACGCATTCGCCCACGCGGCGGCATCGATGATTGTGACGACTTGACGTCCACCGTGTTATCGCTCACAGTCGATGTGTGCATCTCCGGAATCGTGGCGCATCGTCGGCGGTCCGGAATGCCTGCCCGGCCCGGGCGCGCACCCCTCTCGCGTGGCAGCTCGCATGTTAGCGCTAACAGACTGAGCTGCCCGTCGTCCTCGCACCGCGCGCCGGCCCGAACGAAGGAGGAGCATGGTGCGAATCGATAGACTCGCGGCCCGGGTGGGACGTGGCGGCCGGTGGTCGCGCGTCGTGGCCGCGACGCTGGCGGTGCTGCTCGGCGCCGGCATCGTCGCGGTGACGCCGTCCGGCGCGTCGGCGGCGACCGTCGACACCAACGCGTGGTACGTGCTGGTCAACCGCAACAGCGGCAAGGCGCTCGACGTGTACAACCAGGCGACGAACGACGGGGCCCGGATCACCCAGTGGTCCCGCAACGACGGCGCCTGGCAGCAGTGGCAGTTCGTCGACTCCGGCGGCGGCTACTACCGGCTGCGCTCGCGTCACTCGGGCAAGGTGCTGGACGTCTCCGGCGTCTCGACCGCCGACGGCGCCGGCATCGTCCAGTGGTCGGACAACAACGCCACCAACCAGCAGTTCCGGCTCGCCGACTCCGCCGGCGGCTACGTGCGGCTGATCGCCCGGCACTCCAGCAAGGCGGTCGAGGTGCAGAACGCCTCGACCGCGGACGGCGCGAACGTGGTGCAGTACAGCGACTGGGGCGGCAACAACCAGCAGTGGCAGTTGGTCAAGCTCGGCGACAGCGGCACCCCGGGCGGGTCGACGTACACCAACCCGGTGGTCTGGCAGGACTTCGCCGACGTCGACATCATCCGCGTCGGCGACACCTACTACATGTCCTCGTCGACCATGCACTACTCGCCGGGCGCGCCGGTGCTGCGCTCCTACGACCTGGTCAACTGGGAGATCGCCGGGCACTCGGTGCCCCGGCTGGACTTCGGCACCAAGTACGACCTCAACGGCGCCCGCGCGTACGTCAACGGCATCTGGGCCTCGACGTTGAACTACCGCAGCAGCAACGGCACGTTCTACTGGATCGGGTGCATCGACTTCAACAAGTCGTACGTGTACACCTCGACCTCGGTCAGCGGCACCTGGCAGAAGCGCTCCGAGATCAACAACTGCTACTACGACGCGGGCCTGCTCATCGACGACAACGACACCATGTACGTCGCCTACGGCAACAGCACCCTGAGCGTCGCGCAACTGTCCGCGGACGGCCTGAGCCAGGTGCGCACACAGCAGGTCTACACCACGCCCTCGTCCATCGGCACGCTGGAGGGCTCCCGCTTCTACAAGCGCAACGGCTACTACTACATCTTCGTCACCCGGCCCGCCAACGGTCAGTACATCCTGCGCTCCACCAGCCCCTGGGGGCCGTACGAGACGCGGCAGGTGCTGCTCAACATGCCCGGCCCGATCGCCGGCGGCGGCGTGCCGCACCAGGGCGGCCTGGTGCAGACGCAGAACGGCCAGTGGTACTACATGGCGTTCGTGGACGCGTACCCCGGTGGTCGCGTGCCCGCCCTCGCCCCGATCACCTGGACCAGCGACGGCTGGCCCCAGATCCAGACCGTCAACGGCGGTTGGGGCAGCTCCTACCCGTCGCCGCTGCCGACCCGCCCGGTGCAACCGATGACCGGCGCGGACACGTTCACCGGCACCACGCTGAGCCACCAGTGGGAGTGGAACCACAACCCGGACAACACCAGGTGGTCGGTCGGTGACGGGCTCCGGCTGCAGACGGCGACCGTCACCAACGACCTCTACAGCGCGCGCAACACGGTGACGCGGCGGATCCAGGGACCGACGTCGACGGCGACCGTCGAACTGGACTACTCGACGATGCGCGACGGCGACCGCACCGGGCTGGCCATGCTGCGGGACTCGTCGGCCTGGATCGGCGTACGCCGGGACAACGGCGCGACAAGGGTGGTGATGACCAACAACCTGACCATGGACAGCGGTTGGCGCACCACGAACACCGGCACCGAGATCGCCGGCGCGGCGGTCAGCGGTGGTCGGATCTGGCTGCGGGCCAAGGCCGACATCAGACCGGGCAGCGGGCGGCAGGCGACCTTCTCCTACAGCACCGACGGGACGAACTTCGTCCCGCTGGGCAACGCGCTGACGTTGAACAACGCCTGGCAGTTCTTCATGGGCTACCGCTTCGGAATCTTCAACTACGCGACCCAGGCGCTCGGCGGCGCGGCCACCGTCCGCCGGTTCGACCTGACCACCCCGTGACAGGCGCGGGCCGGGCGCGTATCGGCGCCCGGCCCGCGCGTTGCCCTGACCACCACCGGAAAACGCCTGCGGCGGGCGTACCACCGTCGCGGAGAGGATGACCGATGAGACACCTCAGCTCGGCCCGCCGCCGGGCCACCGCCGTCCTGGCGGCCGGACTGCTGCTGGCCGGCGCCCTGGTCGGCCTGCGCCCGTCCACGGCCTCGGCGCTGGAGAACGGCGCGGCGCGTACGCCGCCGATGGGTTGGAACAGCTGGAACACGTTCGGTTGCAACATCAACGAGACGTTGATCCGGCAGATGACCGACGCGATGGTCAGTTCCGGGATGCGGGACGCCGGCTACCAGTACGTCGTCGTCGACGACTGTTGGATGAACCAGAACCGGGACTCGGCGGGGAACCTCCAGGGTGACCCGAGTCGGTTCCCGTCGGGGATGAAGGCCCTCGGTGACTACATCCATGGCCGGGGGTTGAAGTTCGGCATCTACCAGGGGCCGCTGACCGAGACGTGCGCGCAGTACTTCAACAGTTATCCCGGCTCGACCGGGGCCCAGGGGCACGAGGCCCAGGACGCCCGTCAGTTCGCGGCCTGGGGGGTGGACTACCTCAAGTACGACTGGTGCTCGCCGAGCGGCACGATCGACGACCAGGTACGCGTGTTCAACATCATGCGCGACGCCCTCGCCGCCACCGGCCGGCCGATCGTCTACAGCATCAACTCGAACAGCATCCACTCCAAGACCGGTCCGCAGCGGGACTGGGGTGACGTGGCGAACATGTGGCGGACCACGGAGGACATCACCAACGCGTGGAACACCGGTCAGACCAACGGCTACCCGATGGGCATCCAGAACATCGTCGACGTGACGGTGCCGCTGGCGGGGCGGGCGAAGCCGGGTGCGTTCAACGACATGGACATGTTGGAGGTCGGTCGGGGTGGGATGACCGACACGGAGATGCGCAGTCACTTCGCGTTGTGGGCGGTGATGGCGTCGCCGTTGATCGCGGGCAACGACCTGCGCAACATGACCGCGGCCACGCAGACGATCCTGAAGAACGCGAACCTGATCGGGATCAGTCAGGACCCGCTGGCGTTGCAGGCGGGTCAGGTGTCGTTCGACGGGACCCGGCGGGTGCTGGCCAAGCGGTTGGCCAACGGTGACGTCGCGGTCGCCCTGTTCAACCAGGGCAGCGCCAGCACGACGATCTCCACGACCGCCGCCGCCATCGGCAAGACCGGCACGTCGTTCACCCTGCTGGACGCGTGGACCAACGCGACCAGCACCACCTCCGGCGCCATCTCGGCCACCGTTCCGGGGCACGGCACGGTCGTCTACCGGGTCAGCGGCGGCGGCACCGGCACCCCGCCCCCGACCACCGGCGGGGCGCTCGTCAGCGCCGCCTCCGGCCGCTGCCTGGACGTGCCGCAGAGCAACACCGCCAACGGCACCCAGCCGGTGATCTGGGACTGCAACGGCGCCGCCAACCAGCGGTGGACGTTCAGCGGGGACGCGATCCAGGCGCTGGGCAAGTGTCTGGATTCGCCGGCCAACGCCGGCGCGGGCACGAAGGCGCAGATCTGGGACTGCAACGGCGGCGCCAACCAGCGGTGGACCCGTAACAGCGACGGCACCATCCGCAACCAGCAGTCCGGCCTCTGCCTGGACGTCAACGGCGCCGCCACCGCCAACGGCACCACCGTGATCCAGTGGACCTGCACCGCCGCCGCCAACCAGCGATGGACGGTGCGCTAGTACGTCCACCCGACGTCGCCCCGGCCGGGTCCACCAGGTCCGGCCGGGGCGCGTCGTCGTGAGACGGCCGCGTGCCGGGGGAGTCAGCGGGCGAGCCAGCCCCCGTCGACCGCGAGCACCGTGCCGTGCACGTACGCGGCAGCCGCCGAGGCCAGGAACACGGTGGCCCCGGCGAGATCCTCGGGCCGGCCCCAGCGTCCGGCCGGGATGCGCTCCACGATCGCCCGGTCGCGTTCCGGCTGGTCCCGCAACGCCTGGGTGTTGTCGGTGGCGATGTAGCCGGGCGCGATCGCGTTGACGTTGACGCCGTGGCGTGCCCACTCGTTGGCCAGCGCCCGGGTCAGCCCGGCGATCCCCGACTTCGCCGCCGCGTAGGACGGCACGGTCACGCCGCCCTGGAAACTCAGCATCGAGGCGGTAAATATGATCTTGCCGGAGCCGCGCCGGACCATGTCCCGACCGACCTCGCGGGCGAGGACGAACGGGGCGGTGAGATCGACCTCCAGCACCTGGTCCCAGTCCTCGTCCGGGTGCGCGACGGCCGGGGCGCGGCGGATCGTGCCGGCGTTGTTGACCAGGATGTCCACCGGCCGTTCCCGCCGGCCCAGCCACCCGGCGAGCGCGTGCACGGCGGCCCGGTCGGCCAGGTCGCACCGGTGTGGCACGAACGAGCGGCCGTGCGCGGTCACCCGCGCCTCGACCTCGCTGCCGGTCTCCTCCAGGGCGGCGCTGACGCCGATCACGTCCGCGCCCGCCGCCGCCAGCGCCTCCGCCATCGCCAGGCCGATCCCGCGCCGGCAGCCGGTGACCACGGCGAGCCGGCCGTTCAGGTCGAACGGGTTCACACCCCACCTCCACAGTCCACCAGCACCTTCACGTCGCCGCCGGCGGCGAGCGCCCGGAACGCCTCGGTCACGTCGTCAAGCGGCACGATCCGGGAGATGAGCCGCGCCGCGGGCACCTCCCGGCGGTGCACCAGGCGCACCGCCTCGGCGTAGTCCTCCCGCTGGTAGACCCGTACCCCGATCACCTCCAGCTCGCGCCAGAAGATTCGGTGCAGGTCCACCTCCCGCGGCGTGGGATGGATCGCCACCACCACCAGCCGCCCGCGCACGGCGAGCAGGTCGGTCGCGAGGCGTACCCCGGTTGCCGACCCGGACGCCTCGAAGACCACGTCGGCGCCGGCGCCCTCGGTCGCCTCCTGGACGAGTCCCACCGGGTCCGCCGCCACCGGGTCCACGGCGGACAGGCCGAGGTCGACAGCGAGCGCGCGGCGTCGCGGATCGATCTCCAGCACGGTCACCGTGGCGCCGGCCGCCCGGGCGACCGCGCCGATGAGCAGACCGACCGGACCCGCGCCGATGACCACCGCGTGTTCGCCCGCCGTCAGGCGGGAACGCCGCACGTCGTGCACGGCCACCGCGGTGGGCTCGACCAGGGCAGCCTCGGCCAGTGGCAGGTCGTCCGGCAGCGGCACCACGATCCGGGCCGGCACCGTCCAGGAGCGCTGCATCGCGCCGGGGGAGTCGATGCCGACGAAGTTCAGCCGGTGACAGATGTGCTGGTGGCCGGCCCGGCAGGCGGGGCACCGACCGCACCAGTCCAGCGGCATCACCGTCACCGGCTCGCCCACCCGCCGGTCGGTGACGCCCGGGCCGATCTCCGCGACGCGACCGGACATCTCGTGCCCGATCACCGCCGGCACGTGGACCCGGTGATCCATCGCGCCGTGCGCGACGTGCAGGTCCGTGCCGCAGATGCCGGTGTACGTCACCGCGATGCGTACCTCGCCGGGGCCGGGTGGCACCTCCCGGGTGTCCTCGACGACGAACCTCCGGTCGCCGACGTAGTGCGCGCTGCGGTTCACCAAGCCTCCTCGGTCAGGTGCCAAACCTCGTGCATCGGTGCCCACCAGTGGCCGGAGCCGGGCTCGGCGAGCGATTCCTGGCAGGGGTCGGTCAGCCGCCACCACGCCTGGGTCTGCGGATCGGCGGCGATCCGACGCTGGTCCGCGTCGTGGTCGTCGCCGACGTACTCGTAGTAGCCGAACAGCAGGTCCCCGTGCAGGAAGATGCTGTAGTTGCGGATGCGCGCCGCCCCCAGCGTCCGCTCGACGCCGGGCCAGACGGCGGCGTGCAGCCGTAGGTAGGTTTCCCGGTGGTCCGGCCGCAGCCGGATCACACAGCCGTAACGTCGCACCTCATGCCTCTCCGATAGGGGTGTTCTCCGGTCGGCCGCTGGGCCAGGCGAGGTCACGTACCGGCGTCAGCAGCTTCTCGATGTCGTCGAGCAGGTCGGGATCGGGCTCGGACAGGGCCCAGCGCACGTTGCGGGCCATGTCCGCGGCGTCGGCGGAACCGACGAACGTGGTGGCGAACCGCGTCGGCGCGGCGGCGAAGCCGAGCGCGACCCGGGCGATGTCGACGCCACGTCGCGCGCACAGGTCGGCCACGGCGGTCGCGGCCCGGCGGAGATCCGGCGGGGCCGGATGCCAGTCGGGTGCGCCGCGCCGGGAGAGCAGCCCCATGGCCAGCGGGGAGGCGTTCAGCACCGCGGTGCCCCGGGCGGTGAACTCCGGCTCGGCCGTGGCCAGCGCGCGGTCCAGCAGGGTGTAGCGGCAGTACGACAGCACGGTGTCCAGCGGGACCGCCGCCGCGACCCGGCGCAACGCGGCCAGGGGATAGCCGGTCACGCCGATGAAGCGGACCTTCCCCGCCTCGCGCAGGCGGGCCAGCGCGGGCAACGTCTCGCCGATGATCTGGTCGAGGTCGCCGAACTCGATGTCGTGACACTGGACCAGGTCCAGGTGGTCGGTGCCGAGGCGGGCCAGGCTCTCCTCGACGCTGCGGACCGTGCGGGCCGCGGAGAAGTCGAACGCCGCCTCGCCGTACCGGCCGACCTTGGTGGCCAGGACGTAGCTGGCCCGGTCGACGCCACGCAGGGCGCGTCCGAGCACCGTCTCCGCGGTGGTGGCGCCGTAGTAGGGCGAGACGTCGATGATGTTCACGCCGAGTTCCAGCGTGGCGCGCACGGCCTCGATGCCGGCCCGTTCGTCGATCCGGCCGAAGACGCCGCCGAGGGGGGAGGCGCCGTACCCGAGCATCGACACGGTCAGGCCGGTGCGGCCCAGCGGACGGTATCGCATGGCGTCAGGACCCTTTCCGCGGACGGCGGGGCTGGCGACGACGGCCGGAGTCGGGCAGACGTCGGATGAATCTATAGTGGTGGGAACGGCTGCTGCCCACCGCAGGCGACGGAGCCACTTCCAGGGCACCCGGTGGGCCGGCCCGAAGGGGGCGGCAATGGCACTGACCGACGACGCGATCGCGCGGATCCGCGGCATGATCTCCAGCGGTGAGCTGCCGCCGGGCGCGCGGCTGCCACCGGAGCCGCAGCTCGCCGCGCAGATGGGCCTGTCGCGCAGCGGGGTGCGGGAGGCGGTCAAGGTGCTCGAGTCGGCCCGGGTGCTCGACGTGCGTCGCGGTGACGGCACCTACGTGACCAGCCTCGCCCCGCGGCTGCTGCTGGAGGGTCTCGGCGTCGCGGTGGAGTTGCTGCGCGACGACACGCTGCTGGAGGTGATGGAGGTCCGCCGGATGCTGGAGCCGGTGGCCACCGGCCTCGCCGCGTTGCGGATGACCGACACCGAGCTGGCGGAACTCGACCGGATCCTGCAGGACATGCGGGCCGCCGCCGACGACGCCGAGAAGCTCATCCAGTTCGACACCGCCTTCCACCACACCGTGGTCGCGACCACCGGCAACGAGACGCTCACCTCGCTGCTCGACGGGCTCTCCGGCCGTACGCTGCGGGCCCGGGTCTGGCGCGGGCTGATCGAGGCCAACGCGGCACACAAGACGATCGACGAACACCAGGCGATCTACCTCGCCCTGCGGTCGCGCGACCAGTTGCTCGCCCAGGCCACCGCGCTGATGCATGTCAACACCTCCGAGGCGTGGTTGCGGACCGTGCTCGCCGCCCAGGCGGGGGACGCCTGACCGGCCGGCTCATCTCGCCGGCCCGGGCGCGGCCGGTTCGGCCGGTGGTGTCAGGCGGTAGGTGCGCACGGCGGTGCCGGCGAAGATCTCCCGCCGGTCCCCGGGCGACAGGGGCGGCAGCGCGGCCGTCAGGGCCCGCCGCACCCCCGGGTAGTCCGACCTGAGCAGGCACACCGGCCAGTCCGAGCCAAACATCAGACGGTCCGGGCCGAACTCGTCGACGGCGACCTCGACGAACGGGCTCAGGTCGGCCGGCGACCAGTCCGGTGCCGCCTCCGTGGCCAGGCCCGACAGCTTGCCGGTGACGTTGGGACTGGCGGCCAGCGCGGCGAGCGGGTCGCGCCAGCCGGCCAGCCCGGCGGCGCCCCGGTCGATGCGCGGCTTGCCGAGGTGGTCGAGGACGAACGAGAGCTGCGGCACCGCCCGGGCCGCCCGCGCCGCGGCGGGCAGTTGGTCGGCACGGATCACCAGGTCGAACACCAGGCCGGCGTCGGCCACCTCGGCGAGCCCGCGCCGTACGTCGGGACGGTCGAGGTGGTCGGGGTCCGCCTCGCCCTGGACCTGCGACCGCACCCCGACCAGCAGCTCCCCGCCGGGCAGGTGCCGGTAGCGCCGGACGGTGGCGGAGACCTCGCCCCCGGCGATGTCGACCCAGGCCACCACGCCGAGGATCGCCGGCGTGTCCGCGGCGTGACCGAGGAACTCGGCGGCCTCGTCGGGGTGGCAACGGCCGCCCTCCACCAGCACGGTGCCGTCCACGCCGGCCGAGGCGAGTTCGGTGGTCAGGTCGGCGGGGGTGAAGGGGCGGCGGATCGCCGCCAGCGCCGGGTCGTCGAGCCAGTGGTACCCACGGTCGGGCTGCCAGAGGTGGTGATGCGCGTCGATGATCATGTGAGTGCGGCTCCGGTCGTCGCCACCGCCCACCGGGGTCCGTCGGGGAAGCGGTAGTCGGCCAGCGAGGGCGCGAGGATCTCCGCGCTCATGCCGGGGGAGCGGGGCGCGAGGTAACGGCCGTCGCGGATCCGGACCGGATCCGCGAAGTGCTCGTGCAGGTGGTCGACGTACTCGATGGCCCGGTCGGTGGTGCTGCCGGTGAGGGCGACGAAGTCGAACATGGCCAGGTGCTGCACCAGCTCGCACAGCCCCACCCCGCCGGCGTGCGGGCAGACCGGCACGCCGAACTTCGCCGCGAGCAGCAGGATGGCCAGGTTCTCGTTGACCCCGGCGACCCGGCAGGCGTCGATCTGGACCACGTCGACGGCGCAGGCCTGGAGCAGTTGCTTGAACATCACCGCGTTGTGCCCGTGTTCGCCGGTGGCCACCTTCGTCGGGGCGACGGCCGAGCGGACGGCGGCGTGCCCGAGGATGTCGTCGGGTGAGGTCGGCTCCTCGATCCAGTACGGGTCGAACGGGGCCAGTTCGCGCATCCAGCGGATCGCCTCGGGCACCCCCCACACCTGGTTCGCGTCGACCGCGATGCGCACGTCCGGCCCGACGGCCCGGCGGGCGATGCCCAGCCGGCGTACGTCGTCGGCGAGGTCCCCGCCCACCTTGAGCTTGATCAGCCGGAACCCGGCCGCGACCGCCTCCGTGCAGAGCCGGGCCAGCTTGTCGTCGTCGTAACCGAGCCAGCCCGGCGTCGTGGTGTACGCCGGGAAGCCCTCGGTCAGCAGGCGGCGCTCCCGGTCCGCCCGCCCGTCGACGGCGGCGCGCAACAGCGCCAGCGCCTCGTCCTCGGTGAGGGCGTCGCGCAGGTAGCGGAAGTCGACCTGCGCCACGAGCTGCTCCGGGGTGAGATCGGCGAGCAGTTTCCACAGCGGCTTGTCGGCCCGCCGGGCGGCGAGGTCCCAGACCGCGTTCACCAGGCCGCCGGCGGCCATGTGCACGACCCCCTTCTCCGGGCCCAGCCAGCGGATCTGGCTGTCGCCGACCAGCCGGCGCGCGAGCGCCCCGGGGTCGGCGACCAGCGCGTCGACCGGCTGGCCCTCGAGCATCGGGGCCAGCGACCGCAGGGCCCGGATCTGGATCTCGGTGCCCCGCCCCACGGTGAACACGAGGCCGTGTCCCTCGGCGCCGGCCGAGGTGCGCAGGATGACGTAGGCGGCGGAGTAGTCCGGGAACGGGTTCATCGCGTCCGAGCCGTCGCGGTGGCGCGACGTCGGGAACCGGACGTCGATGGTCTCTACGGATGTGATGTGCTCGGACAACTGTTCTCCCGGTCGGTCGAGGTGGGCTGGCTCGTCGGCGGCGCCGGACGCGGCGGTGGCGTCATGTCTGCGCCTTGCCGCCGGTGATCCGGGAGACCGTCAGGGCGACCAGGATGACGGCGCCGTTGAGGAAGTTCGTCCACTGGGCGGGCACCCCGGCGAGCGTGAGCACATTGATGATCATGAAGAGGAGCAGGACCCCGGTGAAGGCGCCGAACACGCTGCCCTTGCCGCCGTTGAGACTGACCCCGCCGATGACCGCCGCCGCGAACACCTGGAAGATGGCGCCGTCGCCCTGCGCCGCCGGCACCGCGGCGAGCCGCCCGCTGATCAGCAACCCGGCGAGCGCGGCCAGCACGCTCGCCACCACGAGGGCGGCCCACAACACCCGGTCGGTGCGGATGCCGGCCGCGCGGGCCGCGTCGGCGTTGCCGCCGATGGCGTACAACGCCCGGCCGACACGGGTGTAACCGAGCACCACGATCCCGACCGCGAACAACAGCAGCGACACCCAGATGGACGCCGGCGCGCCGAACCAGGTGGCCGAGCCGAGGTAGGTCATCGACTCCGGCAGCGCGAAGAACGTCTGACCACCGGAGATCCCGGTGAGGAGTCCGCGCAGGACGATCAGCATGCCCAGCGTCACGATGAAGCCGTTGAGGCCGAAGCGGACGATCAGCAGCCCGTTGACGGCGCCGACCAGGGCGCCGACGAGCAGGACCACCGGCACCGCCAGGCCGTCGGGCAGCACGTCGAGCCCGAGACCGCGGGTGAGCGCCGGGTCGACGACCAGCCAGGCCGCGATGCCGGGGGCCAGGCCGAACGTGGACTCCAGCGACAGGTCCATCTTGCCGGTGATCAGCACGATGGTCTGCGCCAGCACCAGGATGGCGATCTCCGACATGCTCTGGAGCACGTTGAGGAGGTTGTCGGCGCTGAGGAAGACGGGATTCACGAGCGAGCCGACGACGGCGACCGCGACGATCGCCGGCACCAGGGCCAGGTCCCGCAGGCGGGTGAGGACCAGGCTCCGTGCGGAGGGCGACGGCGGGGCCGGCGGGGACGCCCCGGCCGGCGGCGACGTCGTGGTGGACAGCGTCTCAGGCATGGTGGAGATCCACCCCTTCCATGGCGGCTACCAGCTCGTTGTCGGGCCAGCCGTGGGCCAGCTCGCGGATGACCCGCCCGGCGAACATGACCAGGACGCGGTCACAGATCCGCAGGTCGTCGAGTTCGTCGGAGACGATGAGGACGGCGGCGCCCCGGCGGCGTACCTGTTCCACCACACCAAGCAGGGTCTGCTTCGACCGCACGTCGACGCCGGCCGTCGGCGTGATGAGCACCAGCAGTTTCGGGTCGTTGGCCAACGCCCGGCCCATCACCACCTTCTGCTGGTTGCCCCCGGACAGGTCGGCGACGGGGACGTGCGGGCCGGCCGCCTTGACGGCCAGCTCGGTGATGGCGGTGCGGGCCACGGCGTCCCGGAGTCCCGGTGAGATGAGCCCACGCCGCGCGATGCGCTCCGGCACGGTCATCGTGACGTTCTCCGCGATGGACAGCAGTGGCACCATGCCCTCGCGGTGTCGGTCCTGCGGCACCAGGCCCACCCCGGCGTCGAGGGCGTCGGGCACGCTGCCCGGCCGCAGCACGCGCCCGTCGACGGCGACCGTCCCACCGGCGCGGCGGGTCAGGCCGACGATCGCCTCGGCCACCTCGACCTTGCCGCTGCCGCCGCCGCCCGCGATGCCCACCACCTCGCCGGCCCGGGTCTCCAGGGACAGTTCGGCGCCGGACGGGGTGACCAGGTCGCGGACGGACAGCAGCACGGGGGCGTCGGCCGGCAGCGGCGGGTGGTCGGCCTCCGGCAGTGTCACGTCCTCCCCGGTCATGGCCGCCACCAGGGCCGGACGGCTCAGCTCGGCCACCGGTGCGGTGAGGACGTGCCGGGCGTCGCGGAAGACCGTCACCTGGTCGCAGATCTCGTAGATCTCCTGGAGGTGGTGGCTGATGAACAGGAAGGTCACCCCGTGGGCACGCAGGTCACGGAGCCGGGTGAACAGCCGGTTGATGCCGGCGCCGTCGAGCTGCGCGGTCGGTTCGTCGAGGATGATGAACCGGGCGCCGAACGACAGCGCCCGGGCGATCTCCACGAACTGCCGCTGCTCGACCGACAGGGTCGAGGCGGGCTGCCGCACGTCCACGTCGACCGACCAGGTCGCCAGCAGGTCCTGCGCCGCGCGGCGCAGCCGCGACCAGCGGATCAGCCCGCCGCGACCGCGGTCGTGCCGGTTGAGGAACAGGTTCTCGGCCACCGTGAGCGTGGGGATGATCGTGGACTTCTGGTAGACGCAGGCCACCCGCCGCCGCCAGGCGGCCCGGTCACCGAGCGGCGGCGCGGGCCGGCCGTCGAAGGCCACCGCGCCCTCGTCCGGCGCCTGGAGGCCGGTGAGGATGCCGACAAGCGTCGACTTGCCGGCGCCGTTGCGGCCCACCAGGGCGTGCGTCTCGCCGGGCCGGACCACGATGCCGGCGTCGGAGAGGGCGGTCGTCGACCCGAAACGCTTGGTGATGTGGACGGCCTCCACGACGGGCCGGAGGTCGCCGGCCGGCCCGTCGGTCGAGGCGGGTGAGCGGACGCTCATGCGGTGTTGCCCCACAGGGACCTGTCGTCGAACTTCACTGTGGGCTCGCCCGCGACCGGCGCGCCGTCCTTCGTCACCAGCGGCGCCGGGAGCTGGTCCTCCAGCAGCCCTTCCCGCACCTGGATGATCGTGCTGTTGTGGTCGGTCGGGCCGGGCTGGAACGTCTTGCCGTCGATCGCCGCCTTCACGTACTCCAGGCCGTACCTGGCGTACAGGTCGGCGGGCTGGCTGACGGTGGCGTCGATCAGATCCCGGCCGATGTCGGCCAGCTCCTCCGGGATGCCGTCGTTGGAGACCACGAAGACGTGCTTCGGGTCGCTCGCCGGGACCTGGAGGCCGCGCTGCTTGAGGATCTGGAGCGTGCCGGAGAGCGCGAACGAGGACTGCATGTAGATGCCCTTGAGGTCCGGGTCCGACGCGAACCGGGTCTGGAGCTTGCTGGCCGCCACGTCGGCCTTCCAGTCGGTCGCCTCGCCGAACACCGTGATGCCCGGGTAGTCGGCGCGCATGCACTCGTGGAACGCCTCGGTCCGGTCCCGGCCGTTGATCGAGTCGAGGCCGCCCTGCAACATCACCACCTTGCCCTTGCCGCCGAGCTTGGTGCCGAGGAACTTGCACGCCTTGGTGCCGTAGGCGCGGTTGTCGGCGCGGATCACCATCGCCACCTCGCCGGAGTCCGGGCGGGTGTCGATGGTGACCACCGGGATCTTCTTGGCAGCCAGTTGCTGGAGCGTCGGCGCGATCGCGGCGGTGTCCTGCGGGGCCATCACCACGCCCTTGACCCCCTGGCTCATGAAGGTCTGGGCGTTCGAGATCAGGTTGGCGATGTCGTTCTGCGAGTTGGTGGTCTTCAGGGCGACGCCCAGCTCGTCGGCGAACGTCGGCACGTATTTGATGTACGAGTTCCAGAAGTCGGTGTCGGATCGGGGGTAGTCCACCCCGACGAGCGGGGCGGAGCCGCCCGAGTCGCTGTCCTTCCCCGCACCGTCGCCGCAGCCGGCGGCGAGCGTGGCCGAGGCGACGAGCGTCATCGTCAGGCCCAGCCCCAGCAGAGCTCTACGGGTCATCGTGGTCCTCCAGGTCGGAACGTCGTCCGACGCGTGTCGCCAGCACCGCCGGGGGTGCGTGACGCGCACGCGTCGGACGTGGATTCAGGGATTCAGACGGTGGCGAGGGTCCACAGCAGGTTGGTGCTGCCGTCCCAGCTCCACTGCTTGACCGGGGAACCGGAGGCGACCTGGCCGCCCCCGTCGAGCACCAGGCCGGTGGCCCGGTTGGCGATCCGGTACCGCCCGTTGCCCTGGTCGGTGAGCTGCCACTGCTGGCTGTTGCCGCCGTTCCAGGGCGCCTGCTGGGCGGCGGCGCCGTTGGTGGTCTGGCCGAAGCCGTCGACGACCATGCCGTTGGTCCGGTTGACGATCCGGTGGTACCCGGTGCCCAGGTCGACGAGCTGCCACTGGAGGTTCGTGCTGCCGTCCCAGCTCCACTGCTTCAGCGGGGAGCCGGAGGCGACGTTGCCGCCGCTGTCGAGCGCCAGGCCGTTTGTCACGTTGGTGATCCGCTGCCAGGTGGTCGAACCGCCGCCGAGCGTCGGGATCGGGCCGCTGAACGTCAGCTTGACCACGTACGCGGGCGCGTTGAACGGCGCGCCGGCGGACGGCATGGTGATCCGCAGGCCGCCGGAGTCCTGGGTGCGGGTCGGCAGGTTGACGTAGCTGCCGGCGTTGGCGTCGAGCAGTTGCACGCCGGTCAGGGTGCCGAGGTTGATCCGGCCCGACGCCAGCGTGGTGACGGTGGCCGTGCTGCCCGGCCAGCCGAGGAACGTGGCGTACAGCACCCGGTTGTCCTTGCTGCGGGTGAACCGGATGTCCCGGGCGGTGCCGGCGCGCGGGGTGCTGAACGAACCGCCGCCCATCTGGGTGGGGCCCTCGCCGTACGTCGTCCAGGCCCGGGTGGCGTAGACGGACTCGCCGAAGCGGCGCAGGTAGTCACCGATGGCGAGCAGGATGCTGCGCTGTCCGTCGGGGATGGTGCCGTCGGCCGTCGGCGCGATGTTGAGCACCATGTTGCCGTTCTTGCTGACCCGGTCGAGCAGCGAGTGCAGCATCTGGTTCAGCGAGTAGTAGCCGATCCCCACCGTGTAGCACCAACTGGAGCTGCTGATGCTGTCGTCGGTGAGCCAGTACGGCTGACGCAGTGCGGCGGGACCACCGCGCTCGTAGTCGAAGACCGTGCCGCCGAGGTCCAACCCGTCCTTGTAGGTGGCGACGACCTCCTTGTTCCACGCCACGGCCCGGTTGTAGTAGTAGGCCAGGAACCGCAGCCGCTGCGCCTCGCTGATCCGGCTGAGGTTGAAGTCCTGCCAGATCATGTCCGGCTGGGCCTGGTCGATGACCTCGCGGAGCTTGTCGTACCAGAGCTGCTCCTCCGCCGCGGTGCCCAGTTGCCCGTAGAGCTTGCGCAGGCTGGCGTCGGACTGCTGCGGCGCCCACTGGTAGAAGCCGGTGAAGTTGTACGCGTGGTGCATGGCGACCATGACCTTGAGGCCGCGGGCCCGGATGGCGTCGGTGTGCAGGCGGAGCAGGTCCAGCCGTGGGCCGCGGGCCACCGAGTTCCACTCGTTGACCTGGCTGTTCCACATGGAGAAGCCGTCGTGGTGCTCGGCCACCGGCCCGGCGAACTTGGCGCCGGCGTCGGCGAACAACTGGGCCCACTCGCCGGGGTCGAAGTTGCCGCCGGCCGAGCGCAGCCGGGGGGCGAACTGCACGAACCGGCCCGACCGGTCGTTCGCGCCGTTGATGAAGTGGTGGTACGGCCAGACCGACGGGTCACCGTAGACGGACTTGTGGTGGTTGTTCTCGTTGGAGCCGTTGTTGTACATGTTGCGCGGGTACCACTCGTTGGCGTACGCCGGAACGCTGAACGCTCCCCAGTGGAAGTAGACGCCGAACTTGGCGTCCTGGAACCACTCCGGCGCGGCCGGGTGCTGACCGACCGACGCCCACGTCTCGGCGTAGCTGGCGGGTCCGGGGATGGCGGCGGCGGCGGACCCGGGACGGAGGACGCCGCCGACGGCGGCCGCGGCGCCGCCGGCACCGAGAGCGGCCAGGAGCGAACGGCGGGTGAGGTGGGGACGGGACATGGTGATCCCTCCGAAAGCGGTGGTGGGTGAGGGGGCTCACATGACTGAGACATCAGACGTTAAGCGTTACATCTGCGTAACGTCAACGTTTTGGTCCCGTGGACAGCGGCCAATTGGAAGGCCATACGTCTTATGAATGCCGCGCCGACGTTGCCACCTGCGTTAACGCTAACATCGACGTGTCTAAAAGTTGCACGACGACGGGGCGCGGTGCTGCGGAGACCGGGTGAGAGGACGGCTCCGACCGGCTTCGGTGCGGCCGTGGCGGGCGCGGGCGCCCCCCGGCCGCTGCCTCAACCGCTCCGGACGGTGGTCAGATCGGCCAGCCCGGAGATGGTGAGCAGCGGCTCCAGCAGCGGACTGGCGACGAGCGCGATGCGTTCGGCGTGCGGGAACAGCACGGCCAGGCCGGCGCTGTCGAGATATTCCACCGCGGTCAGGTCCACCACGAGGGGGTCGCCGTCGGGTCGGACGGCGTCGTCGAGCGCGGCGGCGAAGTCGGCCGCGTTGCTCATGTCGATCTCGCCGACCGCGGTCAGCACGCGCCCCCCGTCGGGGTCGCTGCCGGTGGTGAGCGTCAGGGCCGTGCTCATCGGATGATCCTTGCCTGCATGTCGACGGTGGTGCCGGTGGCCCCCGGGGTCACCGTGATGGAGTCCATCAGAGCACGCATGAGCACCAGCCCGCGGCCCCGGTGCGGGTCCGACGGCCGGTCCCGGTCCCGCCAGTGCCCGCTGTCGGTGACGCTCAGCCGCAGCGCGTCGGCGGTGGCGGCGGCGCGCAGCCGGATCCGCCCGCCGGGACTGTCCCGGTGGCCGTGCTCGACC
Source organism: Micromonospora sp. NPDC049240 (assembly GCF_040647835.1). Lineage (NCBI taxonomy): Bacteria > Bacillati > Actinomycetota > Actinomycetes > Micromonosporales > Micromonosporaceae > Micromonospora > Micromonospora sp. NPDC049240. The sequence goes on along the minus strand of NZ_JBEZCX010000006.1, from coordinate 9,068 downwards.
GCGTTGGCGCACGCCTCACCGGCGGCCACCAGGACGTTGTAGGAGTGCGCCGGGGCCAGCCCGCACCGGTCCAGCCACCCGCGCAACGCGGTGCGCACCTCGGCCAGCCGCGACGACTCGGCGGGGAAGTCCAACTCCAGCGGCCCGGGGTGGCGGTAGAGGAGCAGAGCCACGTCGTCGTCGTACCCGCCTTCCGGGGTGAGCTGAGCCATCACCTCGGTGGCCAGCGCCTCGACCGGGATGCCCCGGCCCTCCTGGATCGCCGCGGTGGCCCGGCCGATGCCGGCGGTCAGCGGCTGACGGCGCCGTTCGACCAGGCCGTCGGTGTAGAGCATGAGCGTGGCCCGGGCCGGCACGGTGATCTCGGCCTCCGGGCGTTCCCGCCCGGTGCGGACCGCGAGCGGCCGGGACCGGCCCTGGTCGAGGAACTCGGGCGTGCCGTCGGGATGCACCACGATGGCCGGTGGATGCCCCGCGCTGGAGTAGCGCAGTCGGCCCGTCGCCGGGTCCAGCACACCGCAGAGGACGGTCGCGCACTGCGCGCCCGGGAGCAGGGCGGCGAACCGGTCCAGGGCCATCAGCGTCTGGGCGGGGCTGGCGTCCTGCAACAGCAGCGCTCGGCAGGCGCTGCGCAACTGCCCCATCACGGTGGCGGCCCGCAGGCCGTGGCCGACGCAGTCGCCGACCACGATGGCGATGCGTCCGTCCGGCAGCTCGACCGTGTCGTACCAGTCGCCGCCGACCTTGAGCGGAAGCGACGCGGGGGCGTAGCGCACGGCGAAGCCGGCGGGAAGCTGGGACGGTCCGAGAATCGCCCGTTGCAGGGCCAGGGCGGTTTCGCGTTGCTGGTCGATCTGGTGCACGCGGTGCAGCCCCTGGGCGACGTGGCCGGCGAGCAGCGCCAGCAGCGTCTGGTCCTGCTCGGTGAAGGGCCGCTTCTCGCCCAGGTCGATCCAGAGCGCCATGGTGCCGTCCGGATGCTCCAGCGCGATGCCGGCACCGTGCGCCGGCGTCGCCACCGGGGTCAGCAGCGGCGTGTCCCGCAACGCGAGCAGCGCCTGCCGGCGTTCGTCGGGCAGCGTGTCCCACCGCAGCAGGGGGTCGGTCGCGGTGACGCCGGGCCCGGGGGAGTCGCCGAAGACGGCGGTGACCACGCCGGCGGCGCGCCACAGCTTGCGCATCTCGTCCAGCACCCCGTGCAGGGCGTCGGTGAGATCGTCCGCCTGCGACAGTCGCAGGCTCAGCCCGGCCAGGGCGGTCTCCCGCTGCACGGCGTAGTGCTCGGTGGTGACGTCGCGGAACGTGCCCACGATGACCCGGCGTCCGGTGTCCGGGTCGTCGACCTGGTTGAACGCGGTCGCGATCCAGAGCCGGTGCCCGTCGCGGTGGGTCACCGGCACGGTGAAGGCGCCCTTCGTCTGGTCGATCAGCACCGAGAACGCGGCGGACACCTGACGGTGTGCCTCGGGCTCGGCCTCCGGGTCCGGCCACCACGGCTGCACCGGCAGGTAGGGCAGGCTCTCCGGCCCGTAGCCGAGGATGTCGGTGAACGCCGCGTTGATCTCGACGACCGCGCCGGCCTCGTCGCAGACGAAGAACGCCTCCTGCAACGAGTCGATGAGCGCGGTGCGCCAGCGGGCATGGTGGTTGCGCAGCCGGGCCAGCTCCACGTTCGCCCGCACCCGGGCCAGCAGCTCGGCGGCCGGGAACGGCTTGACCAGGTAGTCGTCCGCGCCGGCCTCCAGCCCCTCGATCGAAGCCTCCTGCCCGGCGCGGGCGGACAGCAGCAGCACCGGCGTGCCGGCGGTCCGGGAGTCGGCCCGCAGCGCGGCCACCAGTTGCAGGCCGTCCAGCCGGGGCATCATCACGTCGCTGACCACCAGGTCCGGCGTCTGGGTGCGGGCGGCCTCCAGCGCCTCCTGGCCGTCGGCCACGGCCCGCACCCGGTGCCCGGCCGAGCGCAGCAGGCGGGTGAGGTACTCGCGCATGTCGGCGTTGTCGTCGGCGACCAGGACCCGGGCCGGGACCTGCCCCGGCCGGGCCGGCGCGGGACCCTCGACCGGTGTCGCGTCCTCCGGGACGACCTCGGCCGTCGGTTCGCCGGGCAGCCAGCGCAGCGCCTCCTGCACGAACGGCTCGGCGGAGAGCGGCACGCGGCCGGAGCCGGCCGCGGCGATCGAGTCGGCCGGCAGGTGGGCGTCGCCGAACGGCAGCCGGACCGTGAACGCGGTGCCGCGGCCCACCGTGCTGCTGGCGGTGATGGTGCCGCCGTGCAGCGTGACCAGCTCCTTGACCAGGGCCAGCCCGATGCCGCTGCCCTCGTCGGAGCGGGAGCGGGCGTTCTCGATGCGGTGGAACCGCTCGAACAGCCGGGGCATCTCCTCCTCGGCGACGCCGATGCCGGTGTCGACCACCCGCAGCACGGCCTGCCCGTGCTCGGCGCGCAGCTCGACCCGCACGGTGCCGTCGAAGGTGAACTTCAGGGCGTTGCTGAGCAGGTTGAGCACCACCTTCTCCCACATGCCGGGGTCGATGTGCACCGGCCCGGGCAGGGCCGGGCAGTCGACCTCGAAGGTCAGGCCGGCGCGTTCGATCGCCGAGCGGAAGACGCTGGCCAGGTCGGCGGTCACCGCGGCGAGGTCCACCGGCTGGTAGCGGGCCTGCATCCGGCCGGCCTCGATCCGGGAGAAGTCGAGCAGGCTGTTGACCAGCTTGCCCAGGCGCAGCCCGTTGCGTCGGATGACCTCCAGCTCCTCGCGGATCGGCCCGTCGGCGTCCCGTAGCCGGCCGCGCAACTCGTCCACCGGTCCCATGATCAGCGTCAGCGGGGTGCGGAACTCGTGGCTGATGTTGGAGAAGAAGGCGGTCTTCGCCCGGTCCAACTCGGCGAGTTCCTCGGCCCGCCGCTGCTGGGCCTGGTAGCTGCGGGCGCTGGCGATCCCGGTCGCCACGTGCCCGGCGGTCAGTTCCACGAACCCGCGGTAGCCGTCGTCGAGAGCCCGGTAGCGGTTGAGCCCGGCCACCAGGAACCCGTACGGCGTGTCGCCCTGCTGGCGCAGCGGCACCAGCAACGCCTCGGTCGGCGGGTCCGGCCAGGCGCCCGTCGGCAGGCCGCGGAACACGGCGGCGTCCAGCGGCACCCGGACCAGGTCCCCCTCGGTCACCGCCCGTGCCGGCCAGACCGCGTCGGGGTCGTCGAGCGACAGCGTGGCCGGCGCCGCCGGATGGCCGGCGGCGAACCCGGTCGCCTCCGCCAACCGCGCGTCGCCCTCGTCACCGAACAGGTACGTCAGCGTGAACGGCAGGTCGTGCGCGTTGCGCCCCAACTGGCGACCGGCGAAGGCGAGCGTCTCCTGCTCGGTGCGGATCACGCTCGGGTCGGAGCCGAGGTCCCGCAGGGTGGCCATCCGGCGCTCGCCGATGACCCGCTCGGTCTCCTCGCTGACCACGCAGAGCATCCCGACCAGCGTGCCGTCGTCGTCGCGCAGCGGGCTGTAGGAGAACGTGTGGTAGGTCTCCTCCCGGTAGCCGGCGCGTTCCAGGAACAGCAGCAGCCCCTCGTCCCAGGTCGCCTCGCCGGTGCGCAGCACGGTGTCGATGCGGGGGCCGATGTCGGCCCAGATCTCCGCCCACACCTCGTTCGCCGGTCGGCCCAACGCCCACGGGTACTTGCGGCCCAGCGTGTCGCGGCGGTATGCGGCGTTGCAGAAGAACGTCAGCTCGGGGCCCCAGGCCATCCACATCGGGAAGCGGGAGGAGAGCAGGATGCGCACCGCCGTCCGCAGGCTCTGCGGCCACGCGTCGGGCTGCCCCAGCGGATGGGCCGACCAGTCGACCCGGGCCAGTTCCGGGCCGATCTCACCGTCGACGGCGAACACGTCGGCACGTGTCCGCGGGTCGGTGCCAGCGCCGGTCATCGCCCGAGTCTCCCTCACCACAGCAGATCCCGCTCGTCCAGGTCGAGGCACCACCGTGGGCGACAAATCCGGATACAACCTGTCATCGAGTCGCCCGAACGGCCCCTCAGAGTAGCTCTCCGTTCCGGTCTTGCCCTCAGGGCGTCCCCGCCATGCCACCGACCGCCGTCGGGAGTGCCACAATCCCGGCCGCTGCCCGCCCGGTCGCTGCGACGCTTCGCGTCGTCGCCGGCCGAGGCGTGGGTGTGCGCGGACCGGAGCGCGCTGCCGGACGCCACCGATGGTGAGGGAGAGGGCCGGAAAACAGCGATGGCAGGGAGACACCCTCCCTGCCACCTCTAACGTATATCGCACCCCGGGGCTTGCCGCAAGACCCCGATCATGCCGCAGAATCGTCGGCCGGACGCGGATGAGCTGGAAAAACGGGGGCATGACGATGGCCGGACGCTACGTGGTCGGGTTCGACGAGATCGACGAGAGGCAGGTCGCCACCGTCGGTGGCAAGGGCGCACACCTGGGGGCGCTGTCGCGGCTCGACGGGGTGAGCGTGCCGCCCGGCTTCTGCGTGACCACCGACGCGTACCGGCGGGCCGTGGCGGACCTGCCGGCGCTCGACGGGTCCCTGGACCGGCTCTCCCGGCTGCGCCCGGACGACCGCGAGGCGATCCGGACGGTCAGCGCCGAGATCCGCCGCGTCGTCGAGGAGGCGGCCGTCCCGGGCGAGGTCGCGGCAGCGATCGGTGCGGCGCTGGCCGGGTTCGGCGCGCACGCCGCCTACGCGGTGCGGTCCAGCGCGACGGCCGAGGACCTGCCGACGGCCTCCTTCGCCGGCCAGCAGGACACCTACCTGAACGTGATGGGCCCGGACGAGATTCGCACGCACGTCGCCCGGTGCTGGGCGTCGCTGTTCACCGAGCGGGCGGTGACCTACCGCCTCCGCAACGGCATCGACCACCGTACGGTGCACATGGCCGTGGTGGTGCAGCGGATGGTGCTTCCCGATGTGGCGGGGATTCTGTTCACCGCCGACCCGGTCAGCGGGCACCGGAAGGTCGCCTCGGTGGAGGCCGGGTTCGGTCTGGGCGAGGCCCTGGTCTCCGGCCTGGTCACCCCGGACCTGTTCACGGTGCGCGACGACCGGGTCCGCTCCCGGACCATCGCCACCAAGCCGCGGGCCGTCCGCGCCGTCCCGGGCGGCGGGACGCGGACCGAGGCGGTCGATCCGGCCCGTCGGGAGCAACCCGCGCTGACGGACGAGCAGGTGGTCCGTCTCGTCCGGCTCGGGCGGCGGATCGAGGCGCGGTTCGGCGGCCCGCAGGATGTGGAGTGGGCCCTGGCCGACGGCGACCTCCACATCCTCCAGAGCCGCCCGATCACCACGCTGTTCCCGGTCCCGGTGGTCGACGACGGGCAGAACCACGTCTACCTCTCGGTCGGCCACCAGCAGATGATGACCGACGCGATGAAGCCGCTGGGGCTGTCGATGTGGCGGCTGACCGCCATGGCGCCGATGCACGAGGCCGGTGGCCGGCTGTTCGTCGACGCCACCCGGCACCTGGCCACACCGGCGGGCCGGGCCGCCTTCCTGGACCTGATGACCAGATCGGATCCGCTGACCAGGGACGCGCTGGAGACGATCCTGGACCGCGGTGACGTCGTGCCGACACTGCCCGACGACGGCCCCGCCGGTCCGCCCCCCGGGCTGCCGTCGGCGACGATCGAGACCGACCCGGCCGTCGTCACGGCCCTGATCGAGCAGAGTCGGGCCAGCATCGCCGCGCTGCGCCGCGACATCGGCACCCGGACCGGGCCGGCGCTGTTCGACTTCCTGGTGGCGGAGGCGTTCCCGGAGCACAAGCGGGCCCTCGTCGACCCGGTCAACATGCAGGCGATCATGGCCGGCATGGAGGCCACCTGGTGGCTCAACGACAAGCTGGGGGAGTGGCTGGGCGAGCGGAACGCCGCCGACACGCTCACGCTGTCCGCCCCCGGCAACGTCACCTCGGAGATGGGGCTGGCGCTGCTCGACGTCGCCGACGTCATCCGCCCCCACCCCGAGGTGGTGGCGTTCCTGCGGGACGCCGCGGACGACGACGGCTTCCTGGACGAGCTGCCGAAACTGCCGGGCGGACGCGAGGCACGCGACGCCCTCCAGGACTACCTCGACCGGTACGGCATGCGGTGCGTCGGCGAGATCGACATCACCCGACCACGGTGGAGCGAGCGCCCGGCCACCCTCGTACCGCTGATCCTCGACCACGTCCGGAACGTCGCGCCCGGCGCCGCCGGACGGCGCTTCGCGGAGGGCCGGCAGGCGGTCCGGCGGAAGGCCCGGGAGGTGCTCGACCGGCTCCGGGCCCTGCCGGACGGGGACCGCAAGGCCGACGAGACCCAACGGATGATCGACCGGGTCCGGACCTTCATCGGCTACCGCGAGTACCCGAAGTACGGCATCGTGAGCCGTTACCTCGTCTACAAGCAGGCGCTGATGGCGGAGGCCGACCGGCTGGTACGGGACGGTGTGCTGCCCGACCGGGAGGACGTCTTCTTCCTGACCTTCGACGAGTTCCGGGACGCGGTGCGGACGCGCCGGGTGGACGCGCGGCTCATCCGCGAGCGCGCGGAGGCGTTCCGGTTCCACCAGGCGCTCACGCCACCCCGCGTGCTCACCTCGGACGGCGAGGCGGTCCACGGGGCGTACCGGCGTGACGACGTGCCGAGCGGCGCGCTGGCCGGCGTGCCGGTGTCGACCGGCACGGTGGAGGGGCGGGCCCGGATCGTCCTCGACCTGGCCGGCGCGGACGTCGAACCGGGCGACATCCTCGTCACGGTCCACACCGACCCGAGCTGGACGCCGCTGTTCGTCGCCGTGGCCGGCCTGGTGACGGAGGTGGGCGGCCCGATGACCCACGGCGCGGTCATCGCCCGGGAGTACGGCCTGCCGGCCGTCGTGAACGTGCCGCGGGCCACCCGGCTGATCCGCGACGGGCAGCGGATCCGGGTGCACGGCTCCGGCGGGTACGTCGAGCTGCTGACCTGAGGGGGCTCAGGCGGCGCCGCGGTCGACCAGGCTGAACGTGGTGTCGATCGGGGCGTCGCCCATCTCCTGGACGTAGATCTCCTTCTCGGTGTCCTCCCACTGCACCACGCCGTACTTGTCGCTGATGATCGAGTAGGAGGTGCGGCCCTTGTCGTCCTTGCCCTCGCGGGTGATGCTGAACACGGTGGCCCCGGTGGGTTCGCACTCGGCGCCCACCAGGGACGCGTACCCCTCGGGGTCGAGCTTGACGCCGAGGCACGGACGGTGCGCGATGTCCGGGTTCACCGACTTGATCATAAAGTCGACGCCTACCGGTTCGAGCACGAAGAGCGCGTCCTTGCCGGTGCCGTCGCCGACCGTCAGCTCACCGTCGAACGGCAGCGACAGGTCCCGGTCGATCTCCACCACGTGCAGCAGGACCCGCCGCTGCCCGGCCAGCATGGCCCGGGTCCGGTCGGCCGACGCCGAGGGCGATCCGCCCGGGGTCCGGGACGCCGTCGCGGAGGGCGTGCCGCCGGTGGTCGGCCCGCCGGCCGCCGGCGACGTGGACGGCGTGCCGCCGCTGGTCGGCGAACCGCTGCCGGCGGAGCCGGTGGGCGTCGAACCGGACCGGTCGCCCACCAGGTCCGCGCCGTACAGCGCGGCCGGCACCAGCACCGCCATCACGGCGGCGCCGGCGGCCATCCCGATGAGTCGGCGGCGCCGCGTCGTGGCCGTGCCCGGGTCCGCCGGGACGCCCCGGTCCGCGCCGTCGGGGCCGCCTCCCGGTGCGGGACCGGCTTTCGCTCCCGCGCCGGCGGCGGGGCCGACACCGGGGCCGCTCTCCGCTGCCGCGCCGGGCACTGTCGGCCCGGCGGTCCGGACGGCGGCCCCGCTCGGCGGCGAGGCCGCGGTCAAGAGGCCGTCGAGCAGGTCGCGGGCCGTCGGCCGGGCGGTCGGCTCCTTCTCCAGCGCCCGGGAGACCAGCTCCCGCAGCGGGCCGTCCAGACCGGTCAGGTCCGGCGGCTGGGTCATGATCCGCATCGCGGTGGCGGTGGCGGACTCGCCCCCGAACGGCGTCCGGCCGGTCGCGGCGAAGGCGACCACGGCGCCCCAGGCGAAGATGTCCGCGGCCGGGCCCGTGCGTTGGCCGGATGCGCTCTCGAACCGCTCCGGAGCCATGTACGCGACGGTGCCGACCATCTGGTCGGTCCGGGTGTGCTGGCTCGTGGCCTCGAACGCGCGGGCGATGCCGAAGTCGATGACCTTGATCCCGCCGGGCGCGACCAGGACGTTGGCGGGTTTCAGGTCCCGGTGGATCACGCCGGCGCCGTGGATGGCGGTGAGCGCGGTGGCCACCCCGACCGCGATGCCGTGCACGCCGGCCGCCGTCATCGGTCCCCGGTCCCGGACCACCTGCACCAGGCTGGGCCCGTCGACGTACTCCACCACCAGGTACGGCGGGTCGTGGTCCGGGTCGGCGTCCAGCACCTCGGCGGTGCAGAACGGCGGCACCTGGCGGGCCCGGTTCACCTCGCTGCGGAACCGGCCCCGGAACTCGTCGTGGTGGGACAGTTCGGCGCGGACCACCTTGACCGCCACCTGCCGGCCCTGCGGCGACCGGGCCAGGAACACGCTGCCCATGCCGCCCTCGCCGAGCCGGCCGAGCAGTTCGTAACCACCGAGCCGGACCGGGTCACCGGGACGCAGTCCCTCGCTCACTCCGGGCCTCCGCAGGCCGCAACCGTCCCGCGAACCGACACGCCTGTCACGCAGTTCCCCTTCGGACGCCCCGATGACCGCCCGCAGCCTACCGTCCGTCCCGGGCCTGCCCGGCGTGCGGCGTCCCGTCCACGGCGACCGGGTCCGCCCGTGATCCGGCCGCCGCCCCGTGGGACCGGGCGGCGGCCGGATCGGCTCAGCGGTAGCCGGCGGCCACGACGTTGGCCTGGACCGCGTTCTCCGTCGCGTCCGAGGGGTAGCCGGCCACCATGGCCCCCTCGTAGAACGTGCCGACGCTCTGGTTCCTGTTGTCGATGCAGCAGTCGCCGCCGCTGCCCAGGATGATCGCGCCCTGCTTCTTCATCGGGCTGTAGCCGGGGGGAAGCGACCCGTCGTAGAGCGTGTACAGG